>NZ_JBSGJX010000018.1:0-191192 GCF_053605785.1 Nonomuraea sp. NPDC003754 | reverse complement strand
TCACACCACCGCCGCGCCCACCAAGCCGGCGCTCGCAGCAGCCACTACTGGAAACGCTGGCTCCGGCACAACAAGATCCAGCTATAGATCACAAAACATGACTGTAGTACTAGGACAAACCAGGGCAAGACGCCGTTCGCGGGACCGCTCGCCCTCGCAGCGCTGATGCTGGCGGTATGGACGCTCACGACATCCCCCACGGACTGAGCCCTGAGGAGTGCGCCGACCTCACCGCCGAGGAGCGGCTGGCGATGCTGCTGGTCGATGAGCCCAGACCAGAGGCGGTGAAGCAGCGGGCGCTCCACGCATACGTTACGGGCATCCCAGACTTCTCAATCGCGGGGAGTGGCGCGTGACAGACAAATGGGCGATGCTGTTCATCATTGTCGGGCTCGTGCTTTTCGCGGTAGGCCGCCGCTTCCAGGTGATGTTGGACCTGTGGCGGAAATGGAAAGGCACCCTCGCCGCGCTGCCCGGCATGGAGAAGGACGCCAAGCGCGGCGTGTGGACTTTCATCAAGTGGGCAGCGATCGGTCTGATCGTGGTGTGGGCTGCGGCCCGCATCAACACCTTCACCTGATCTTGGCCTGGGTGCTCGCTGGTGCGGGAGGCGGCCCTGCAATGTCGCCGGGCTTCGATCACGTCTTTGGGCAGGTCCAGATCGGCCACTGCTGCACACGATCCTGTCCGACGCGGTCGGGCACGGGCTGATCACAGCCAATCCCGCGGTCGGCAGCGCAACCGCGGCAAGAAGGTCGGCCGTGTGAAGACGCGTGGACCAGAGCGCAAGTGGGTCGACCCGCTCCAGGTGCTGCTACTCGGCGAGCGCCTGTCGCTGCTGTCCGGCCGGCCTGACGACTTCGTGCTCGCCGTGATGCTCGGCTACACGGGCCTGCGGTGGGGTGAGGCTATCGGGCTGGAGAAGCAGTATTTCCGCCTTTCGACTCTCCGGGTGGAGCAGCAGCTGTACGAACACAACGGGGCGTGGATCAAGAAGGCGCCGAAGGACGGTTCCTACAGGACCATTCACCTTCCATCGTTTATCAGTGATCTTCTGTCTCAACAGGTGCAGCAGGAGGGCGACGGGCAGTGCACATGCGAAGGCCCCCGCGGGTGTGGCGGGGGCCGGTATGTGTTCCTGGCGGAGGACGGCGGGCATGAGCGGCGGTCGAACTACGCGCGCCGACGGTTCCGGCCGGCAGCGGACGGGCAGCACCCTCAGACGAGGGGGAAGCCTCGCTATCCAGTGCTGGCTGATCTCGGCCAGGCGCCATGGCCGGGCGAGGTTCGGCGGTCATGGCCGGCTGCGGTGGAGGGCGAGGAGTTCGCCCCTCCGCGGCGCCAGGGCTTCTGGCGATATGACCCGGAACGGCACTACGTGCAGTCCTGGCTGCCGATCATGGAGGGGCTGACGCCGCACGGAGAGCGTCATGCACACAAGGTGTGGCTCGACGAGTTGGGCGTCCCGCTGGTGGCTTCAGAGGAGCGGCTCGGTCACGAGTTGCCGGGGATCGTCGGAACGTACACACACACGTCGCCCGCGATGATCAAGCAGATCACTGACGGACTTCAGAAACTTTGGGAAGAGAGTCTTGTCGAGCGGGCGAAGATCGCGGACGGGCGATCTCCGGTCCCTCTTCTAGACGAGCTTCTGGAGCCCGCAAGGAAGATCGTTTCGCAAGATCGTCCCCATTCGTCCCCAGGGCCGTCTCCGCGATCTTCGGATAGACCCTGTTTCACCAGGTGGGCGGTACTGGGTTCGAACCAGTGACCCCTCGCTTGTAAGGCGAGTGCTCTACCGCTGAGCTAACCGCCCCTGATCGGCACTACACCTTACGACACCGCGGGCGCCGATCGCACATCCATTGTCCATTCCCGCCCCACCGAAGGGCGCCCGGCCGCGGTCCAGCCCAGCAGGGCCGCGCCGAGCATGCCCGCGTTGACCCCCAGGGCCGCAGGCACCAGCGGGGGCGCGTCGCGGAAGGCGAGGCGCTTGACCAGCCGGGTTCGTACCGGGTCGAACAGGGCGGGACCGGCCTCGGCCAGCCCGCCGCCCAGGACGATCACGGACGGGTCGAGCAAGAGCGTGTACGTGGCCAGCGCGAGGGACAGGGCTTCGACGGCCTCGTCCCAGACCTCGATGGCCACCGGGTCGTCGGAGGCGACGACTTCCTCGGCCTTGACCCCGGGTATGCCGGAGCGCTCGCTGTAGCGCCGTCCGACGGAGGCGGCGGAGGCGTAGGTCTCCAGGCAGCCGAGCTGCCCGCAGGCGCAGGGCTCGCCGTCGGGGAAGACGGGGATGTGGCCGATCTCGCCGCCCCAGCCGACCGCTCCGCCGTACGGCTGGCCGGACAGGATCATGGCGCCGGCGATGCCGGTGCCGATGGGCAGGAACAGGAAGTCGGACACGCCGCGGCCGGCGCCGAGGACGCTCTCGGCGAGCCCGCCGGTGCGGACGTCGTGGCCGAGCATGACGGGGACGTCCATGTCGACGAAGGCCCGCGCGGGCACGTCGCGCCAGCCGAGGTTGGCGGCGTAGAGCGCGCTGGAGGCCGTCACGAGCCCCGGTACGGCCAGGCCGACCCCGGCCAGCCCGGGACCGCCACGCGCGGCCAGGTCGGCGATGAACTCGCGGATGGTGGTGACGACGGCGTCCGGCCCCTCGGCGCGCGGCGTGGCGCGCCGGTCGGTGACCAGCACCTGGCCGTTCTCGCTGACGAGGCCGCCCTTCATGGACGTGCCGCCGACATCGAGCGCGACAACGTAGGAACTCATAGCGGTCATCCTGAGAGGCGGAGGCAGGTCAACGGCTATGAACGATAGCGCACCCTATTGTCGGGAAAGACCGAGCACTCTGGCGAGAGCCGCCTCGACCTCGTCGGCCAGGCCTGGAGGCGGCTCGGAACCCATCGGCTCGGAACCGGCCGGCTCGCTGGTCCGCGCGAGCCGTACCGAACCGCAGGAGCGGCACTCGACTTCGCCGAGCCGGCAGATGAGCGACGTGGAGCCGCAGGATTCGCACAGGTCGAGGTCGAGGTCGTGGGAGCGCTGGCAGTCGGGGCAGATGAGCACCTGCGCCTCGCGGCGCACTCCACGCCGCCACGGGCTCGCTCCGCGAACCGGGTCGGTCTGCCGGGCCCCGCACCGGTAGCAGGGCATGATGGCCTCCGATGGACAGTCAGGACAACGCTTGGAGATAGTCGGCGACGTCACGCGCCGAGGAGATCGGGTTGACGACCGACCACCTGATCACGCCCTCGCCGTCGATGAGGAAGGTGCCGCGCCTGGCGAGCCCTTTCGCCTCGTCGAACACACCGTACGCCTGCGCGACCTGTCCGTGTGGCCAGAAGTCGGATAGCAGGGGGAACTCGTACCCCTGCTGATCCGCCCACGCGCGGTGGGTGAACATGGAGTCGACGGAGACCGAGAGCACCGTGACGTCGGCGGGCAGGCGCGGGATGAGTTCGTCGCGCACCTGGCCGAGTTCGCTCTGGCACACCCCGCTGAAGGCCAGCGGGTAGAAGATCAACAGCACCCGCCCGCCCCGCAGGCTCGAGAGCCTGACCGGGGTGCCGTGCTGGTCTGGCAGTTCGAAGTCGGGAGCCATGCCGTTCATCCTGCCGTACGACCAGGTCGGTCGTACGGCAGGCCTCAACGTCTGACTAGCGACGGCCCTTGGGCGCCACGAGCCTGGTCCCCGACCAATCGGGTGCTGCGGAGATGCTGCTGGTCTGCGAGAGGCCCGCGGTGGCGGCGTCCTCCCCGATGTCGCTCGGCTCCACGTGGCCATCTCTGCCGGCCTTGGGAGTCAGCAGCCAGATCTGGCCCGCCTCGGCCAGAGATCGCATCGCATCGCTGAGAGCGTCGAAGAGGTCGCCGTCGCCGTCGCGCCACCACAGCAGCACCACGTCGGCGACTTCGTCGGTTTCCTCGTCCAACAGCTCGGTGCCGGTCAGGTTCTCGATGGACTCGCGAAGTTCTTCGTCGCAGTCCTCGTCCCAGCCGATCTCCTGCACCACCTGACCCGGCTTGAGGCCGAGTCGTTCGGCCAGGCTGCGCTCGCCCTGCGCCTGACCCGCGGTCGCGCTCACTTGTATCCCTCCTGATATGCGGTCATCGCTTCGGGACAGTCCACACGCTGTGACCCTCAGTCGTCAACGGTCGCCACGATGACGGCCGTACTCCACACGAATTAATCCGACAAAAACGACAGTCGAACCTGCCGTTCACGGTTGTCGACGTTCAGGTCGACGACGGCGATCGACTGCCATGTGCCCAGCTCCAGCCGCCCGCCGAGCACGGGGACGGTGGCATAGGGCGGGACCAGGGCCGGCATCACGTGCGACCTGCCGTGGCCACGAGAGCCGTGGGCGTGTCGCCACCGGTCGTCGGCGGGCAGCAGGTCGGCCAGGGTGGCGAGCAGGTCGTCGTCACTGCCGGAGCCGAGCTCGAGCAGCGCCACTCCGGCCGTCGCGTGCGGCACGAACACGTGCAGCAGCCCGTCGCCGCCCACCGATCGTACGAAGTCCTCGCACTCACCTGTGATGTCGTGCACCGTCTCGCGCGACCCGGTGGTCACCGAGATGATCTGGGATTTCACATGGAAATCCTATGTGTGCTCGACGATCGCGTCCGGACCGGGAAACACCAGGCCGGTGTGCCCGTCGTCGAACCTGACCATGTACGGAGGCCCGCCGTCGGCACCCCGCACTTCGATGATCTCGCCGTGCCGGTCTGCCTCTCCAACGGTGTTGCCGTGCACGAGGAGCCGGTCTCCTACCGTCGCGTTCATACCTCCCACCTTCGTACGGCGGGGCCGATCCGAAAAGCCCCTTGACCGAGGTAGAAGGGCAAAAGATAAGCGAAACGTTACGGTCCGCCCGCACAGCGTCGACCCCGCGCGTACCCGCCTGCCGTACCCGGCTCGAGGCCCTCGACCCGGGGGTCAGGCCGGCGTTCGTCCCGTGTCGGTCTCGCGCACGAACTCCGCGATCGTGCGGGCGAGCAGCGCGGGCCGGTCCTCCGGGATGAGGGTGTAGCTGTCCTCGATCTCCACCAGCCTGGCGTCCTTGAACAGCGCCGCGAGCCTGGGACCGTGCTCGCGCGGCATCAGCCTGTCCTCCACCGCCCACGCCACCAGCACCGGCCCGGCGAAGGCGCGAAGCCCCTCGGCCCATTCCAGCAACACCCGGCGTGGCGGCACGGACCGCGTGTAGGCCGCCAGATCCCGCCTGATCGCCGAGCTGGCCCGCGCCGGCGCGAACCACCCGTCCATCACCGCGTCGGGCACGGGTCGCTTGCTCATCCAGCCCCATCCGCCCGGGGCCCTGCGGAAGGACCGTAGCCCGAGCAGCCGCATGACGAGCCACAACCCGCCGGGGATCCGCGCCGCGAGCTCGATCATGCGGCCGGGCAGCCCCGGAGGGTAGTTGTCGAACGCCTCGCACGAGGTCAGGACCAGCCTGCCGACGCGCTCGGCCCGGCCGAGCGGCACCAGCAGTTGCCCGCCGCCCCAGTCGTTGAGCACGAGGGTCACCTCGCGCAGGTCGAGCCGGTCGAGGAACTCCGCCACCAGCAGGGCCACGCCGGTGAGCGACAGGTCGGCGCCCGGCCGCATGGGACGGCGGTGCGCGCCCAGCGGAAGCGTCGGGCACACGCACCGGTGGTCGTGGCGCAGGTCGGCCACGACGTTGCGCCACACGGAGCCGTCGATCGTGACTCCGTGCAGGAACACCAGGACGGGCCCCTCGCCGCCGGTGTCCTCGTAGTCGATCGTCCCGGCTGACAACTCGATCTCCGGCACAGCGGCCTCCGATTTGATAGATCGCTCTAGCGAGACCTTAGGGTAGGCTCCGATCGTGGGCAACACCAAGGAACGCATCCTGGACGCGAGCGCCGAGCTGTTCCGCCGCAACGGCTACACGGGCACCGGTCTCAAGCAGATCGTCGCCGCGGCCGGCGCGCCGTTCGGCTCGATCTACCACTTCTTCCCCGGCGGCAAGGAGCAGCTGGGCGAGGAGGTCATCCGCTCGTCGGGGATGATGTACGTCCAGCTCTTCGACGCCCTCATCGCGCCCGCGCCGGACCCGGTCAGCGGCATCGAGGCGTTCTTCGCCGCGGCGGCCGAGACGCTGGTGGAGACCGGTTACGCCGACGCCTGCCCGATCGCCACGGTGGCGCTCGAAGTGGCCGGCACCAACGAGGCGCTGCGCGGGGCGACCGCCGACGTCTTCACGGCGTGGATCGCGGCGGGCACCGAGGGGTTCGCCAGGTTCGGGCTGGCGCCCGAGGCGGCGCGCAGGCTCACCATCTGCCTGGTGACCAGCCTCGAAGGGGCGTTCGTGCTGTGCAGGTCGCTGCGCGACACCGAGGCGCTCAGGGTGGCGGGCGAGGTCGTGGCCGCCACCGCCCGCGCCGAACTCGCCGCCGCCTCCCCCGGTGGCGCGACCCCTTAGGACGGCACGTCGGCGGCAGTTCCGGCTGACGCGGCATCCGCGCAACCGGCTCCTGCCCAGCCTGAGAGTCACCGGGGCGACGTCGTGCAGGGCGAGGCTCCGCCGCGCCTCAGACGCCCCTCGGACGGCACGGAGCGGCCCCACGGGCGAGGCCGGACGAGGCGATCGGCCCACCTGTCCGCCGGTTGGGAGCAGGCCGCCGCGGTGCCGTACGGGAGGGGCCGCTAGGATCCCGCGGACGGAACCGGAGGCCGGGCGACGCCCGGCGGCCGAGGGCGCCGAGACCGTTCCTATACTGCGGGGCGAGTGCCGCCCCAGCGCCTCTCCACAGGGCCGACCCCATAAGCGAAATTTCGTCTCTTTTCTGGTCTTGATAAATCCGGCCCTCGATGTAACCTTTGGTGTCGATTCGTCCTACCATCGGTGGTCTAGGCCACCATCCATTCCCTGCCAGCAGGGACGGTCTGGTTACCGGTCAGTAGAGATGCACTTTCCGGAGTTAGCGACCAGGATGGAAGGCGACCCAGACCAGACATCAGTCGATCCTCGGAAGGCGAGACCCAGTGGCTTCCGGACGCCAGCGTTTCTCGATCATCAGCGACGGCCTACCCAGCCAGCTGCCTGATGTCGACCCCAGCGAGACCAACGAGTGGCTCGAGTCCCTCGACAACGTCATCAAGACCGAGGGTCGCACGCGCGCCCGCTACCTGATGCTCCGCCTGCTGGAGCGGGCCCGCGAGCACCAGGTCGGCGTGCCCGGCCTGCGCAGCACCGACTACATCAACACGATCCCGCCGGAGCGCGAGCCCTGGTTCCCGGGTGACGAGCATGTCGAGCGGCGCATCAGGGCCTACATCAGGTGGAACGCCGCGGTGATGGTCTCGCGCGCCAACGCGCGCACCAACGTCGGCGGCCACATCGCCACCTACGCCTCCGCCGCCTCGCTGTACGAGGTCGGTTTCAACCACTTCTTCCGCGGCAAGGACCACGGCGAGTCGGGCGACCAGGTCTACTTCCAGGGCCACGCCGCGCCGGGCATCTACGCCCGCGCCTTCCTCGAGGGCCGGCTCAACGAGGCCCAGCTCGACGCCTTCCGCCAGGAGCTGTCGCACGGCTTCCACGGCCTGCCCTCCTACCCGCACCCCCGGCTCATGCCGGACTTCTGGGAGTTCCCGACGGTGTCGATGGGCCTCGGCCCGATCAGCGCGATCTACCAGGCGCGGTTCAACCGCTACCTGCTGAACCGCCAGATCAAGGACACCTCCAGGAGCCACGTCTGGGCCTTCCTCGGCGACGGCGAGATGGACGAGCCCGAGTCGCTCGGCGCGATCGGCCTGGCCGCCCGCGAGGAGCTCGACAACCTCACGTTCGTCATCAACTGCAACCTGCAGCGGCTCGACGGCCCCGTCCGCGGCAACGGCAAGATCATTCAGGAGCTGGAGTCGTACTTCCGCGGCGCCGGCTGGAACGTCATCAAGGTCGTATGGGGCCGCGACTGGGACCCGCTGCTGGCCGCCGACGTCGACGGCGTCCTGGTCAACCAGATGAACACCACGCCTGACGGCCAGTTCCAGACCTACTCGGTCGAGTCGGGCGGCTACATCCGCGACAACTTCTTCGGCAGCGACCCGCGCCTGCGCAAGATGGTCGAGCACCTGACCGACGACGACATCCGCAAGCTGTCGCGCGGCGGCCACGACTACCGCAAGGTCTACGCGGCGTTCAAGGCGGCCCGCGAGCACGTCGGCCAGCCGACGGTCATCCTCGCCCAGACCATCAAGGGCTGGACGCTGGGCAAGGACTTCGAGGCGCGCAACGCGACGCACCAGATGAAGAAGATGACCAAGGCCGAGCTGAAGGAGTTCCGCGACCGGCTCTACCTGCCGATCCCCGACTCCGCGCTCGAGGGCGACCTGCCACCGTACTTCCACCCGGGCGAGAACGACGAAGAGATCGCCTACATGAAGGAGCGCCGCGCGGCGCTGGGCGGCGTGCTGCCCAGGCGCTCGGTCCGCGCCAAGGCGCTCAAGCTGCCCGGCGACGAGGTCTACAAGCAGTTCGCCAAGGGTTCGGGCAAGCAGCAGGTGGCCACCACCATGGCCTTCGTGCGCCTGCTGAAGGACCTGATGCGCGACAAGGAGATCGGCAAGCGGTTCGTGCCGATCATCCCCGACGAGGCGCGCACCTTCGGTCTCGACGCGATGTTCCCGACGGCGAAGATCTACAGCCCGCACGGCCAGACCTACGAGGCCGTCGACAGGGACCTGCTGCTGTCGTACAAGGAGTCGACCGAGGGCCAGATCCTGCACGAGGGCATCAACGAGGCGGGCTCCATGGCCTCGATGACCGCGGTCGGCACCTCCTACGCCACGCACGGCGAGCACATGATCCCGATCTACATCTTCTACTCGATGTTCGGGTGGCAGCGCACCGGCGACCAGATGTGGCAGCTCGGCGACCAGATGGGCAGGGGCTTCCTGCTCGGCGCGACCGCGGGCCGCACGACCCTGAACGGCGA
Source organism: Nonomuraea sp. NPDC003754 (assembly GCF_053605785.1). Taxonomy (NCBI): domain Bacteria; kingdom Bacillati; phylum Actinomycetota; class Actinomycetes; order Streptosporangiales; family Streptosporangiaceae; genus Nonomuraea; species Nonomuraea sp. NPDC003754. Next base: position 182,219 of record NZ_JBSGJX010000018.1, on the reverse strand, counting down.
GGGCCTGCAGCACGAGGACGGCCACACCCCGCTGATCGCCTCGACGAACCCGGCGGCCGTCGCCTACGACCCCTCGTGGGCCTACGAGACCGCCTACATCGTCAAGGACGGGCTCCGGAGGATGTACGGTGACCAGCCGGAGAACATCTTCTACTACCTGACCGTCTACAACGAGCCCTACGTGCAGCCCGCCGAGCCCGCCGACCTCGACGTGGACGGCCTGCTGAAGGGTCTGTACAAGTTCGCCGACTCGCCGCTGGCGCAGGGGCCGAAGGCCAACATCCTCGCCTCGGGCGTCGCGGGCCCGTGGGCGATGGAGGCCCAGCGCATGCTGGCCGAGGACTGGGGCGTCTCGGCCGACGTCTGGTCGGCCACGTCGTGGTCGGAGCTGCGCCGCGAGGCGCTGGCCTGCGAGGAGCACAACCTGCTCAACCCCGACTCCGAGCAGCGCGTGCCGTACGTCACGCGGGCGCTGGGGGGCGCGCAGGGTCCCTTCGTGGGTGTCAGTGACTACATGAAGGCGGTCCAGGACCAGATCGCGCAGTGGGTGCCGGGCGACTGGAGCTCGCTGGGCACCGACGGGTTCGGCCTGTCCGACACCCGTTCGGCGCTGCGCCGCCACTTCCACGTCGACGCCGCGTCGATCACGCTGGCGGTGCTCACCCAACTGGTCAAGCGGGGCGAGCTCGACGGCGAGGTGCTGCGCGAGGCGATCGCCCGCTACCACCTGAAGAACGGCGTCACCGAGGCCGGCGGCGCCGAGAGCAACGACACCCAGTCCATGGGCGTCTGACGCTTCGCCAGGAAAGAGCCCGCGCCCGACGGCGCGGGCTCTTTCTCTTTTCTCCAGCTTCCGCGTCGTGGACGGCCCGTCGCGCTGTCCTTTCGTGTCATGGACGGCCGTCCTTTTCGCGTCATGGACGGCCCGTCGCGCTCTCATGGAGGGGTGCGGCGGCGTGTTCAGGAGGGGAGCGCGCCGCCTCATCGCGGTGACGATCTACCGGAAGCCGCTCGGCGCGCGCGGCGCACGCGACCATCCGGCAAGGCATGTGAAAGGATTTTCCCTGGTATTCGATATCGGGGGATATTCCATGCGCCGCGCACACACCACCGTCGCCGCGACGGCAGGGCTCACCATCGCGCTCGCCGCCTGCGGCCTTTCCACCGGCAGCACCGGTGGCCCGTCGCCCACCGGCTCGGCGGCGGCCGAGAAGATCGCCTGGGGCGCCTGCACCGACCTGGCCGTGCCCGAGGGCGCGGCACCCGCCACGCCCAACGCCGCGCTCCAGTGCGGCAAACTGCGCGTCCCGCTCGACTACACCAAACCCGGCGGCGAGACCGTCGACCTGGCGATGATCAGAATTCCGGCCACGGGGCCCGGTGAGCGGATCGGGTCGCTGGTGTTCAACTTCGGCGGGCCCGGCGCCTCGGGCGTCGACACGATGGCGCGGGCGGTCAAGGCGTTCACCACCCTCAACACCCGCTACGACCTGGTCAGCTTCGACCCGCGTGGTGTCGAGCGCAGCCGCGGTGTCAGGTGTGGCGACGGCAAGGACATGGAGGCGTACGTCTCGCTCAACTCGCTGCCGTCCAACGAGCAGACCAGGGAGAAGACCCAGGCGGTCACCGAGCAGTTCACCAAGCTGTGCGAGAAGGACTCGGGGCCGGTCCTGCCGTACGTGGGCACCGTCAACGCCGCCCGCGACATGGACCAGATGCGCGTCGCCCTCGGCGACGCCAAGCTCAACTACTTCGGCATGTCGTACGGCACGCACCTCGGCGCCGTCTACGCCACCCTGTTCCCCAAGAACGTGGGCCGCATGGTCCTCGACGCCCCGCTCGACCCGAGCGTGACGTTCGAGCAGCGCACGATCGCCCAGACCAAGGGCTTCCAGCAGGCCTACGAGAGCTTCCTCAAGGACTGCGTCCAGCAGGGCTGCGAGCTCGGCAAGAGCGTCGAGGCGGCCGACAAGAAGATCACGAACCTGATGTACCAGCTGGTCGAGTCGCCGCTGAAGGTCGGTGACCGGGAGCTGACGCAGGGCCTGGCCGGCACCGCCGTGGCGGCCGCGCTCTACTCGAGGCTGAGCTGGCCGTTCCTGGAGAGCGCGCTGGCGTCGGCGCTGAAGGGCGACGGCGGGGCGTTGATGTACCTGGCCGACACCTACACCGGGCGCAGGCCGGACGGCACCTATTCCACCGAGATGTCCAGCTTCCCCGCCGTCACCTGCGTGGACACCGCCGAGCGGCCCAGCGAGCAGGAGCTGGTGCGCACGGAGGAGGCGGCGCTGAAGATCTCCCCGCTGTTCGGCAGCGTGGGCGCCGGATCCATCTGCCGGGTGTGGCCCGTGCCAGGCAGCGACGAGGCCAAGAAGGTGGACGCTACGGGGTCGGGGCCGATCCTGGTGGTGGCGGGCAAGGGTGACCCGGCCACGCCGTACCAGTGGGGGCCCAAGCTGACCAAGCAGCTGAAGACCGCGACCCTGCTCACCTACGAGGGTGAGGGGCACGGCGCCTACCTGTCGGGCAGCAAGTGCATCGCCGGGTCCGTCAACGCCTACCTGCTCCAGGGCAAGATGCCCGAGGAGGGCGCTTCCTGCCCCTCCTGACGGAGGCGCGGCCGGACACGGGCCGGCGCGGCCCGTGTTCGGCGGATGCCCTGCGGCCGCCGCCGGGGATGAGTGGATGCCCTGCGGTCGGCGCGGCCTGTGTCCGGCGGATGGACTGCGGTCGGCGGCCCGTGTCGGGGGATGCCCCGTGGTGGCCGGCCCGGGATGAGTGGGTGCCCTGTGGTCGGCACCGCCTGGGATGAGTGGATGCCCTGGGCGCGCCGCCGCTCGGCGGTTGGCGGCGTGCCCAGGGAGGATGGACCGCCGAAGGCGGTCGGTGCCCCTGCCGCGCGGTCCGTGACCCGGGTCGCGCGAGCGGAGGCTGCGTCATGTCCGCGCGGCGGGGAAGGCGCCGGTCAGGGCGGCGGCGGGAAGGGCTCGCCGGCCTTCAGCGGACGGGTGACGCGAGTCAGCCGGCCGGTGGGGTGAAGATCCCGAACAGGTTGCCGGACACGTCGTGCAGGTAGGCGAAGCTGGTGCCGTCCTGGTCGGCGACGACCTTGCGCACCACCTTGCCACCGAGGCTCTCGACCTTCGCGCACGTCGCCGCCACGTCCTCGACCAGCACGCAGAAGGTGGCGTGGTTGGGCACCTCGCCCCCGGTGCCGTACAGGCCGCCCCCGGGCTGTTCCTCGCCGGTGGCGTGGATCATCCGGTAGTCCATCGGGGCATCCGGGTCGGGGGTGAACGTCCAGCCGAAAAGGTCGCCGTAGAACCGCTGCGCCGCCTCGGGATCGTCGCTGGCGACTTCGAACCAGGCCACGGTGTTGACCATGTGCACTCCAGGTCGTCAAGTTTCTCGAACACGACAACGATAAGACGCGATGGCGACAACCCTATGTCGGTGTTTTCGAATGCTTAATCGAGCACCTAGTCGAGCACCGTGCCGCTGACGATCATGTCGGGCACGTCGGTGACGTACCCCTCCAGTGGCCGGTCGGGGCAGCGCTCCTCGCTCACCGACGCGGCGGCGATCCGGTCGAGCCGGAAGACCCGCACGTCGTCGCGCAGGCGGCACCAGGCCACGAGGTACCAGAAGCCGCCGCGCCCGCCCAGGAACACCCCCGGCTCGACGTCGCGCGAGGTGAGGGCGCCCTTCCTGTCGGCGTACTCCAGGTGGAGGACGCGCCGGCGCAGCAGGGCGTCCTCGATGGCGCGCGAGACGCCCGCGCGGCCCAGCGGCTGGATCTCCTCGCCGGTCTCCTGGGGGGCGACGAGCTGGACGCGCCGGGCCAGCTCCCTGGCCAGGTCGCCCTCGGAGCCCGGCATCGCGGCGACGACCTTGCGCAGCGCGCTGCGCGCCTGGCGGCCGAACGGCTGGTCGCCCGCCCTGCTGAGCGCGATCGCGATGGCGACCGCCTCGGCGGGGGTGAAGTTGAGCGGGGGCAGGGAGTGGTTCTTGTCGATCGCGTAACCGCCGCTGCGGCCGGGCTCGGCGTAGATGGGCACGCCGGACTCCTGGAGCGCGGCGATGTCACGCTCGATGGTCCTGACACTGACCTCGAAGCGCTTGGCGAGCTGGCGCGCTGACCGGCATCTGGGGGAGATCGCGCGCAGGTCCTCGACGAGCGCGTAGAGCCGATCGGTACGGTTCACAACCGGAACGCTACGCGCCGCCGCCGACAATTCCGCCGCCGTGGCAGGCGATGGTGAGAACAGTGTCGCCCGTCCGTCACCATCGGTGGCCACGCGAGAGGCCCGCCGCACGCACGGCGGGCCCGACGCGGCGCCCCCATCACGCGGTACGGCACCGCGCGCCCGCGGGGCGGGCCGGCATGACCACCGGCAGCCCGCCCGGCGCCACTACGACACCGCACGCCGCGGGGCGGGCCCCTGCCTGGGACGGCCTACGAGGGGATCTTGGCGGTCGCCGTCCCGCCCGCGCGGACGGGCACCTTGGCCACCGTGTACGTCACCCCGTCGATCACCTTCGGGATCCCGGGGAAGCGGTGCCCGTTGACCTCCAGCCACCGGTGCTCGCCGGCGAAGCGGGCCTCCCAGAACACCGGCCCGTCGCCCTTGTTGGTGAAGGTGCTGGAGTCCGTCCCGTCGTGCCGTACGGTCACCTTGCCGGAGCCGACGGGCACGTCGGCCACCTCCAGCCAGCCGATGTCCGCGGGCAGGCGGGACTGGGTGGCCACGGTCCTGCGCGGGGCGTCGGGCTGGATCCCCATGAGGCCCTCGACCGTCTGGCTGACCAGCGTGAACGGCACCTCGGGGTAGTCGCCGTTCAGCCCCTGGCGGGAGCTGACGTGCCGCTCCTCTCGCCTGTCGTAGACGTCCTGCATCCACTTCCACGCCGTGCCGGCCCGGTTGTGCCGGAAGAAGGTGTCCGGCAGGTAGGTGATCGCCTCGATGTTGCGCGGCCGTCCCGCCCCCGAGGCCTCGGCGTCGACGAAGTCGAGGTAGGCGTCGTTGCGCGGCCCCGCGTCGATGATGCCCTTCATCGGCATGAACCAGCTGTTCTCCTTGCCGAAGCCGGTCAGCGGCGTGCCGTCGACGGTGTAGGCCCTGACGAACTCGCCGCTGCCCTGCTTCACGCTCCACGTGGTGTTGAAGTACTCCTTCACCGCGCGTGCCCGCTTCTCCTGGGCCCGGGACAGCGTGCGGTCGCCCTTGTCGCGGGCGAGCGCGGCCAGGGCCTTGTGGGCCTGGTACTGCGATCCGATGGCGTCGCCCGCCTCGGCCAGCGGCTCGCCGCCGACCTCGTTGTAGCTGGCGGTGCCCTGGAAGATGCCCCTGCCGGTGCCCTCGGCGATGCCGTTGGGCAGCAGGCCGTCGTGCAGGGTGACGAAGTCGGCGGTGGCGCGCCGGTAGTAGTCCCAGAAGACCGGGTCGTCGAGGTAGGCACGGTCGCCGGTCCATCTGAAGGCCTGGTTGGCCTTCTCGACCAGCTCGAAGGTGGCGGGGACCTCGCGGACGAAGTCGGTGGGCGAGCGGTAGTCGATGGACAGGTAGGTGGAGGCGTCGAAGTTCAGCGCCCACACCGGGTAGAACTTGTGCTCCTCGGTCGCCGACCGGGCGAAGGAGCGCAGCATGTTCTTGTTCTGCTCGGCGAGCCCGAGGATGTGGGCTCCGGCCAGCTGGTGGGCGAAGTCGCGCGAGTAGTAGCCGCTGCGGTGGGCGTAGCCGGCCCAGTAGGAGGAGGTGTAGACGCCCTCGCCCGTGCCGCCCGGCTGGCGCTCGTCCACGTTGAGCGGGCCGGGCACGCCGTTCTGGTGCACCCAGGAGCCTGCCTTGGCCTTGGCCCACCCGAACATCTCGACGATCTTGGGGTTGGAGGAGCGTACCGCGGGCGAGGCCGTGGCCCCTGGCGAGATCATGACGTCGTCGACGTTCACCCAGCCGGAGCCCGAGCCGAAGACGACGCCGAGCCGGTCGCCCTCGGCGAAGGCGACGTCGGAGATCGTGTAGCGGGTGTAGGTGCCGCGCGAGGGCAGCGTGACCGTCTCCACGGGCGTGCCGCCGCGCAGGACGGTGAACGTGCCGCCGGCCCCGTCTGTGGCGATCCACGCCGACACCGAGTAGGTGCCCGCCGTGGGCACGGTGATCGTCTGGCTGACGCTCTTGCCGGGCCCGGCGTCGAGGTAGACGAGCTTGGCGCCACCGTGGGGGCGGTTGGTCGCCACGCCGGTGCCGGCGGTGAAGGTCCACCCTTCGGTGTCCTTCTCGAAGCCGGGGTTGACGACGACGACAGGGCCGGCGGCCAGGACGGAGCTGAGCAGGACAGGTAACACCAACATAGATACTCCCGATGATCGGATGAATCGGCTAGGCAGAGTCTGCTGGGGAAGGACTCTCGGAAAGGACTAGCGCGGTGCCGCCGTCGAGCCGCGGACGACCAGCTCGGGGCCGAACATCAGCTCGCCGCTCGGCACGCCCCGCCCGCTCACCAGCGCGACGACGCTGCGCGCCACCTCCTTGGCCAGCCGGTCGATCGGCTGGCGGACGGTCGTGAGCGGCGGGTCGACGAACTCCATGATCATGGAGCCGTCGTAGCCGACCACGGAGACGTCCTCGGGCACCGACAGGCCGGCGCGCCTGACAGCTCTGATCGCGCCCAGCGCCATGAAGTCGCTGGCCGCCACGACCGCCGTGGCGCCCCGGGAGAGGAGCGTCGTGGTCGCCGTCTGCCCGCCCTCGATCGTGTAGTACTGCCGCGTCACCAGGGACTCAGGGTCCGCCACCCCCCGCCGGGCCATGGCGGTCACGAACCCGTCGACCCTCCGGTCGGCGGGCCGGTTGGCGGCGGGCCCCGAGGCCATCCCTATCGCGCGGTGCCCCAGGCGCCACAGGTGGTCGACGGCCAGCTCGGCGGCCATGACGTCGTCGGTGGACAGCACGGGCATCGAGTGGCCGGCGAACCCGCCGTTGACGCCGACGAAGGGGATCCGCCGCGCGGCCAGGATGTTGCAGGTCTCCGGGTCGGGGTCGTCGAGGGTGTTGCTGGCCGACAGGAACACCACCGCGGCCACGCCGTGGTCGGCCAGCGCGGAGACGAACTCGCGCTCCTGTATCCCGCCGGGCAGCGCCGGGCACAGCACGCCCTTCAGCCCGTGCGGGGCGAGCGCCGCCTCGATCAGCTCGGCGACCTCGGCGAACCAGGGGTTCGACACCCACGGCGTGATCACCGCGACGATCTGGCCGCGGGTCGAGCGCTCGTAGCCGAGCTCGGCCATGGCCCGCTCGACCGCCTCGCGGGTCCTGGCGGACACGCCCGCCCGCCGGTTGATCACCCTGCTGACCGTGGCCTCGCTGACCTCCGCGCGCGCGGCGACCTCGGTGATGCCGATCTTCACCGTTCCTCCTCCAGGAGCGCCTCACCCGAGGTCTTCAGGACCACCAGCCCCGAAGCAGGTACGGCCAGCGAGACCAGCCCCGCGCCCAGCCGCCGTACCTCAGGCTCGATCCTAGAGCCGTCGGGCGCGTGCAGGCGTGCCACGTGGGCGCCGGGCCCGCGCACCTCCAGCACCAGCCGCTCCCCGCCCGTCCCGTTGACCAGCGTGATCTCCCGGTGGGCCGCGGTGTCGACCGGCACCACCCGTTCGGCGCTCACCGAGATCACGCACTCCTCGCCGAGCGCGGCCGTCACCACGGGATACAGCTCGTCGGGCCGTCCCGGCTCCACGTGGCCGTCGAGCAGGACGTCGCGCAGCCGCCGCCATTCCGCCAGCCAGAACGCGACCATCCGCAGATGCCCCTCGGGCAGGCCGGCCAGCCGCGCCGAGATCTGCGGGACGGCGTGCAGCGAGCCGATGAGCTGCCGGGCCGCGCTGTGCGCGCCGCCCCGCGGGTCCCACATCAGCATGTCGCCGTGCACGACGCCGGCCACGGCCAGGAATCCGGTGTCGATGGTCCTGACCCGGTTCGCGATCGCGTCGGCCGGGCAGTCGTCGGCCCGCAGCAGGTCGGCCTGCCCGGCGATCCCGGGCCCCACGTACGGCTGGCGGAACTCCAGCAGCGCCCGCTCTCCCACCGCACGCCGGACGTCGGACACCAGCATCCGCATGGCCGTGCCGACGTCATGGATGTCGGCACCGCGGGGTGGCGTGCCCGCGTAGACCATCGCCTCGTCCAGGAAGTCGATCTTGAGCCCGTCGATCCCGTACTCCATCAGCCGGGCGCACAGCGCGACGACATGCCGCCTGACCTCGGGGCGCCGGGGGTCGAGCACCCTGGCGCCGGGTACTCCCGCCATGGCGGGCGCGTAGGGCTCGAGCTCGTCGAAGCAGGCCGCGTCGGGCCCGAGCAGCAGCGGCGCGACCCACACCAGGTATCGCAGGCCGAGGCCCTGTACCCGCGCGATATGCCCCGCGAAGTCCGGAAATTTCTCGCTGTCCGGCTGCCAGTCGCCGACGCCCCGATATCCACGGCCGTGCCCCAGCTGCTGCCACCCGTCGTCGACGATGAGCGTGCCGCATCCCGCCGACACCGCCAGCGCCGCCTCCTGCTCGACGCCCTCGGCCGAGACGTCCTGCGCGAAGCCGTACCAGGTGGAGTAGACCGGCTCGCGAGCCCCCTCCGCCGGCCGGCGGGCGCCCGCCCCCAGCGCGCGCCGCAGCTCGCGCATCGCCGTCGCCACCGTGGGCGCGCTCCCCGCGAGGCGGATCCGGTACGGCCCCGCCGGCACGGCCAGGTGCACGACGAAGGTCTTGGTCTCCTCCGACACCCCGAACCGCATCGTCACCTCGGGCACGGCGTCCTCGGCGGCGAAGGCGAGCAGCGTGCGGCCCCTGCTGTCGTACAGGCACCCGGCCGCCGCCCCCCTCACCAGGGAGGTCCGCTCGAACCCGGCCCAGTCGGCGACCAGCGTGCGCCGCCAGTCGCAGGCCGGATGCCAGAACCCGACGGCGTCGCCGAGCGGCACCGACAGCCGGATCTCCAGCTCCTCGGGGGAGCCGATCTCCAGCACGTCGCCGTCCAGCCGCCAGGCGGCCGGCGCGCCGCGGGTCAGCACGGCCAGCCGTACGTCGTCCAGCAGGTGCTCGGTCGGCGCGGGCGCCAGGCCCGCGGTCGTGACGCTCACTCTTTCACCGCTCCAGCGAGGAGTCCGGACACGAAGTGTCGTTGGAGGAGGAGGAACAGGACGGCCATCGGCAGCGCGGCGACCGCCGTGCCGGCGAGGATCTGGCCGTAGTCGGTCTCGGTGGCGCCCCGAAGGGCGGCGATCGCGAGGGGGATCGTGTAGGCGTCCCTGGTGCGCAGCGCGATCAACGGCCACACGAAGTCGTTCCACTGGTAGAGGAACAGGTAGATGCCCAGCGCGGCCAGCGCGGGCCTGATCGGCGGCAGCACGACCCTGAAGAACAGCCGCAGCTCGCCGCAGCCGTCCACCCTGCCCGCCGACAGCAGCTCGGAGGGCAGCGCGGACATCGACTGGCGCATGAGGAAGATCCCGAAGGGCAGCGCCAGGTTCGGCAGGATGACGGCCTGGTAGGTGTTGAGCCACTCCAGCGCCAGCATCATCTTGAACAGCGGCACGAGCGTGACCTGGCTGGGGATGACCAGGCCCAGCATGAGCAGCCCGAACAGCACCTCCTTGCCGCGGAAGTCGTACTTGGCGAAGCCGTAGCCCGCCATCGTGCAGACCAGCCCGGCCAGCAGCGTGTAGACCGTGGCGATGAACAGCGAGTTGCCGACGACGCGGCTGAAGCCGAGGCCGGCCTCGAGACCGGCGAGGTTGTCCAGCAGGTGGCCGCCGGGCAGCAGCGGCGGCGGGCTGCCGAAGACCTCGGCGGTGCTGTGCGTGGCGGCGACCACCAGCCAGTAGAACGGCACCAGCACCACGGCGACCGCGACCAGCAGGGCGGAGGTCAGCATGATCTGCCGGCTCATGACCGATCCCCCAGCACGCGGAACTGCACGATCCCGAGGATCCCGATGATGACGGCGAGCGCGTAGGCGATGGCCGAGGCGTAGCCGAAGTCGAGGTACTTGAAGCCGGTGTTGTACAGGTACAGGCCGACGGTGACCGTGCTGTTGTCGGGCCCGCCGCCGGTCAGCACGTACGGCTCGTCGAACAGCTGGAGCGTGCCGATCGTGGACATCACCAGCGTGAGCAGGACGACCGGCCGCAGCCCCGGCAGGGTCACGTGCCTGAAGCGGTGCCATGCGCCCGCCCCGTCCACCGACGCCGCGTCGTAGAGGTCCTGGGGCAGCGCCTGCAGCCGAGAAAGGAAGATCACCGCGTTGTATCCGGTGTAGTGCCACGTCAGCGCCAACCCGAGGGAGACACGGGCCCACAGCGTGTCGGTCAGCCACGGCACCGGCGGGACGCCCACCAGGCCCAGCGCCCAGTTGACGAGCCCGGACTGCGGGTTGAGCAGGACCGCGAACAGCAGGCCGTAGGCCACCAGCCCGGTGATCATCGGCAGGAAGAAGCCGAGCCTGATGAAAGCCTTGAACCGCAGCAGCGACGAGTTGAAGGCCACCGCGAGCGCCAGCGCGATGGCCAGCATCAGCGGCACCTGGACGACGAGGATCACCACGGTGTTGCGCAGGGCCGTCCAGAACAGCGGGTCGTCGGCCAGGCGCGTGTAGTTGGCGGCGCCGGCGAAGGTCTGCAGCGCGCCGTCGGTCTTGAACAGGCTGAGCCAGAACGACCAGGCGATCGGGTAGAGCTTGAAGAGCGCGAAGAGCACGAGGGCCGGCAGCACCCACAAGTAGGGCGCCACCCGCAGCGCGGACAACCGCCGCAGGCCCGCCGGCCGCACCGCGGGGGCGCGCTCGGCCAGGGCCGTCACCGCAGCACCTTCCTGCCGGTCTGCTGGGCGACCAGGTCGGCCGCCTCCTTCAGCACCGTGGCCGGGTCGGCGCCCTTGAGCAGGACCTTGCTCTGCGCGTCGGTCACGGCCTTGAGCGCGCGGGGGTAGTCGGCGGAGTAGTTGGTGACGTAGGAGGGCTGCTTGAGCGCCTCGAGGAAGACCTCGCCCTTCTTCTGGCCGCTGAAGAACTCCGAAGGGGCGTGGAAGACGGGGTCGTCGTAGGCCTTCATCAGGGCGGGCGCGATGCCCTTGCCCTTGTAGATCGCCACCTGGTTCTCCGGCCTGGTCAGCACGAACTCGGCGAAGGCGTAGGCGGCGGCCTGGTCCTTGCTGGTCCCGGCGACGGCCAGGTGGGTGGAGTTGACGGTCGCGGCGACCTTGCCACCGGGGGTGACGGCCGGCGGCAGCCGTACCTTCCACTTGCCCTTCTCCCCCGGCACGTTCTCCTCGATGATGCCGCCGAACCAGGTCGGCATGGCCTGGACCGCCACCGCGCCCTTCTTCATCGCGCTGATCATCGTGTTCCAGCCGCCGGCCAGGTCGGCGACCAGGCCGGCGTCGTTGAGCTTCTTGATGACGGTGAGCGCGGTGACGGCCTGCGGGGTGTCGAGCGTGATGTTGCCCTGCATGTCGAAGTAGAAGCTGTCCTGCAGCTGCAGCAGCATCTCGAAGAGGTTGGCCGAGTCGGCCTGGGAGGCGGGCTTGTCGATGCCGAGGAGCTGGACGCCGGTCTTCTCCTTGAGCTTGACGCCGGCCTCGATGACCTCGTCCCAGGTCTGCAGCGACTCGACGTCGACGCCCGCCTTCTCGAACAGGTCGGCGCGGTAGTAGAAGCCGGCCGAGTTGGCCTCCCACGGCAGCGCGTAGACCTTGCCGTCGCGGCTGACGGTCTCCCACATGCCCTGGGCGAAGGCCGCCTTGTGCTTGCCCGCGCCGAGCGGCGTCAGGTCGGCCAGCCCGCCGGGGAACTTCTCGATGTAGGCGGGCAGGTAGTCCACGCCGATGTGGAGCACGTCGCCGAGCCCCTGGCCGCCTGCCGAGAGTCCGGCGGTGATCTTGTCCCAGATGGCCGGGTTGCCGATGTCCTGGACGTCGACCTTGACCGCGGGGAACTGCTTCTCGAAGGCCGGGACCAGCTGCTTCATCATCGCGGCCGGGCCCTGCCAGCTCCAGACGGTGATCTTGCCCGTGCCTCCCGCCGAGGCGCCCGGGGTGCCGCCACCGCAGGCGCTCAACGCGCCTCCCGCGGCGGCCAGCGCGCTGAGCTGGAGGAAACGGCGGCGGTCGAGGTGGGCCATGGGGGATCTCCAGGGGGTGCAGAGAGTGGCCTGACGCGCCCAGACGCTACCTCCGCGTTTCGATGACTTGCAAGACTGGAACGAAAACTTTCAGCGAATCAGGCATGGCGGCAGGCATGCGAAAGCCACGGGGACCGCCCTACGCGGCTGTCCACTCCAGCAGCCGCTCCACCGGCCAGGTGTTGACCACCCGCTCGGCCGCCACCCCGCACATCGCGGCCCGCTCGCAGCCGAAACGCTGCCAGTCCAGCTGGCCGGGGGCGTGCGCGTCGGAGTCGACGGCGAACACGCATCCCATCTCGTAGGCCAGCCGCAACAGCCGCTTCGGCGGGTCCAGCCGGTCGGGCCTGGAGTTGATCTCCACGGCGACCCCGAACCTGCGGCACGCCTCGAAGACGAGCTCGGCGTCGAAGTCCGACTCCGGCCGCAGGCCGCCGCGCCTGCCGCCGCCCTTCACGATCCGTCCGGTGCAGTGGCCCAGCACGTCGACGTGGCGGTCGGCGATCGCCGTCACCATCCTGCGCGTCATCTCCTCCGCGTCCATGCGCAGCTTGGAGTGGACGCTGGCCACCACCACGTCCAGGCGGGCGAGGAGGGCGGGATCCTGGTCCAGGGAGCCGTCGGCGTTGATGTCCACCTCGATGCCGGTGAGGATCCTGAACGGCGCCAGCCGCTCGTTCAGCCCGGCGACCACGTCAAGCTGCTCGCGCAGCCGCTCGGCCGACAGGCCGCGGGCGACCGTCAGGCGCGGCGAGTGGTCGGTCAGCGCGCAGTACTCGTGACCGAGCGCCCTGGCCGAGGCGGCCATCTCCTCGATCGGCGAGCCGCCGTCCGACCAGTCGGAGTGGGTGTGCAGGTCGCCCTTCAGCGCGGCCCGCAACGCGGCGCTCTCCTCGTCGAGGTCGGCGCCCGCGGTGGCCTGGAGCCTGCGCAGGTAGGTCGGCACCTTCCCGTCGAGAGCCTCGGTGACGGCCAGCGCGGTGACCTTGCCGATGCCCGGCAGCTCGGCCAGGGCGTTTCCCCTCGCCAGCCGGACGAGCTCGGCCCGCGGCAGCTCCTCCACCGTCGCCGCGGCCCTCCTGAAGGCCCGTACCCGGTAGGTGGGCTCGCCCGCGCGCTCCAGCAGGAACGCGATGTCACGCAGTGCCTGGACCGGCTCCATGCCGGCATACCTACCCAAAGGGAACCCCATTCTCGGCGACAACGTTGTTGCGGATATAAACCCCCGATAAGCTCTGGAGCCCCATGGCAGAAACCCGCTCCCGCAAGTCGACCAAGGTGATCACGCTGACGGCGCTCGGCGTGGTCTCCTTGATGGTTGTCGGGTTCTGCTCGGCACAGGACGACTACGAGGAGGTCGGCGCCGACTGCGTCGACCTCAACACCCAGCTCCCCGACGGCTCCTACCTGGTCGTCGACGACGACTACTGCGACGACGACGGCGGCGGCGGGCACTCCTCCCACCGCGCCTACGGCTGGTACTACGGCGGCGTCAGGTCGGGCGTGCGCGTGCTCAAGGGCACCACGGTACGGCCCGCCGAGGCGCGCATCACCAGCAGGACCGGCCACGTCGTCCAGCGCGGCGGCTTCGGCGGCAGGGGCGGAGGCGGCAGCTGATGGCCCGCAGGCTCTCCTCCGGCGCCGTGACGCTCGGGGCCGTGGTGACCGTCTCGTCCGTCGTCCTGTCGGGCTGCGCCTCGGGCGGCTCCACCTACGTGGGCTCCGAACAGGTCGCGACCGACTCCTTCACCGAGGAGGACACCTCCGCCGAGGACGACCTCGCCGAAGAAGCCGAAGAAGCCGAGGAAGCTGGAGAAGACGAGGAAGAAGAGGACGAGGTCGTCGCCCGCTGCGTCAGGCGCGACAGCGAGAGCGACGACGGCTACCTGATCGTGTCCGACGACCGCTGCGACGGCGCGGGCAGGCACAGCGCCTTCCTCTGGTACTACGGCGGCACCAAGGTCAAGAACCGCCTTGCCAAGGGCACGACCATACGCCCGCGCGGGGCGTACATCGTCACGAAGGGCGGCGACGAGATCACCCGGACAGGCAAGATCTCCAGGAGCGGCTTCGGCAACCGCACCTCCACGGGGTCCTGATGCGGCGCGAGCACGCCTCCCCCCGCGACGGCTGGGAGAAGATCGTCGAGGGCCACGGCCTGGCCTTCCACCGCTCGGTGCAGGCCGCGCACCTGCCCCGCCCCTACTGGGACGAGTCCGTCCACTACGTCTTCTCCATGGACCAGGTGCTCGACCTCGAGGCGCAGGTCGAGGAGCTGCACCGGATGTGCCTGGCCGCGGTCGAGCACGTCATCGCCGAACGGCGTTTCGCCGACTTCGCGCTGCCCGAGTGGACGTGGCAGGAGATCGCCCACTCGTGGGAGCGCCGCGACCCGCACCTCTACGGCCGCTTCGACCTGCGCTACGACGGCGTCTCCCCGCCGAAGCTGCTGGAGTACAACGCCGACACGCCCACCTCGCTGGTGGAGTCGAGCGTCGTGCAGTGGTACTGGCTGCGGGACCGCTTCCCGGCCGACGACCAGTGGAACTCCCTCCACGAGCGGCTGATCGACAGGTGGCGCGCGCTGGTGCTGCCGACCGGGCCGACCCATTTCGCCTGGACCAGCATGGACGAGACCGGCGAGGAGGCGATGACCGTCGCCTACCTGCAGGAGACCGCCGACCAGGCCGGGCTCGTCACGGTGGCCATCGCGATGGAGGACATCGGCTGGGACCCGCTCAACCGGCGCTTCGTCGACGTCGAGGGCCGGGTGATCCGCTCGGCGTTCAAGCTGTACCCGTGGGAGTGGATGCTGGCCGACGACTTCGGCGCGCACGCCGTACGGCACGCCGCCTCGACCACGTGGATAGAGCCGCTGTGGAAGGCGCTGCTGTCGAACAAGGCGCTGCTGGCCGTGCTGTGGGAGCTCTATCCCGGCCACCCCAACCTGCTGCCCGCCTACCTCGACGGCCCCCGCGAGCTGACCTCCTACATCGTCAAGCCGCTGCTGGGCAGGGAGGGCGCCGCGATGCGGATCGTCACGCCCTCGGAGACGCTGGAGACCCCCGGCTCCTACGGCGCCGAGGGCCACGTCTACCAGGGCTTCGACCCCCTGCCCTCGTTCGACGGGCAGCGGCCCGTGCTCGGCGCGTGGATGGTCGCCGACGAGTCGGCCGGGCTCGGCATCCGCGAGACCGCGGGGCTGATCACCGACGACACCTCGTCCTTCGTCCCCCACAGGATCGAGCTGTGACCGCCGCCGCCCACGCCTCCTCCCCGGCCTGTCCGCCTCCGCCCGCCCGGCCTTCCCCCGGCGGGCACGACCCGACCCCCATGCCCCCCGGCACCCGTGCCAGGCGCTCGACGGCGAAGAAAGAGTCACCGTGAACCTCATCGACCACCTGGCCAACGGCGCGCTGGCCATCGCCGCCTACGCCGTCCTCGGCGTGATCCTGCTGATCGTCGGCTTCTACGTCATCGACCTGGCCACGCCGGGCAAGCTCAGCGCGGTCATCAAGCATGAGCGCAACCCCAACGCCACCCTGCTGACCTCCTCGGGTCTGGCCGCCGTCGGCCTCATCGTCGCCGCCTCGATCTGGTCGTCCGGCGGAGCGCTGCACGAGGGCTTGCTCGTCACCGCCGTCTTCGGACTGGTCGGCATCGCGGTGCAGACGGTGGCGATGCTGCTGTTCGACCTGGTCGCGGGCGTCTCGGTGCGCGAGCTGGTCAAGGAGAGCGAGTTGCAGCCCGGCGCCCGCCTGCTGGCCGTCACCCACCTGGTCATCGGCCTGATCACCGCCGTCGCCGTCATCTAGTAGCCGGCACGGGCTCGCCCGGGAGCGGCCCACCCCTGCTCCCGGGCGGGCCCGTGCCCGGACCGGACCGGCGGGGTCCGACCGGGCAACCGGCGCACGCGCCGCGCCCGGCCGCGCCGGACCGGCCCGCTCCCACGCACGTGGCCGGGCCGGACCGGCGCACTCCCGTGGACCTGGCACTCTAGAGGCGTGACAGACCACGAGGACCGGACGCGCGAGGACACCACCCGGCGTCTCGAGCGCAACATGGGCACCCTGGGCACCGCGGCCATGGCGCGCATGGACGAGCGGTTGCCGTGGTTCCGGGCGCTTTCCGCCGAGGACCGCTCCTGGGTCGGCCTGGTCGCCCAGGCCGGCATCGCCGCCTTCGTGGAGTGGTTCGCCCACGCGGGCGAGGGCCGCCCCACCCCGAGCATCGAGTTCTTCGGCACCGCGCCGCGCGAGCTGAAGCGTTCCATCTCCCTGCAGCAGACGGTCGACATCGTCCGCATCGTCGTCGAGGTCGTCGAGACGATGGCCGACGAGCTGGCCGCTCCGGGCGGCGCCGACCAGCTGGAGCAGGCGATGCTCCGCTACACCCGCGACGTCGCCTTCGCCGCCGCGCAGGTCTACGCCCGCGAGGCGGAGGCGCGCGGCGCGTGGGACGCCAGGCTCGAGGCGCTGATCGTCGACGCGCTGGTGCGCGGCGAGGTCGACGACGGCCTGCACTCGTGGGCGGCCGCGCTCGGCTGGACGTCCGCGCCGGTCGTGGTGATCGCCGGGCACGCGCCCGACGACGATCCGCGCGCGGTCATCGACAGCCTGCGGGAGAAGGGCCGGCGGATCGGCATGGACCTGCTGGCGGGGGTCCAGGCCGACCGGCTGATCGTGATCGTGGGCGGCGCCCAGAGCGTGGAGCAGGCCTCCAGACAGGTGGTGCCGCGCTTCGGTCCCGGCCCGATCGTCATCGGGCCCGAGGTGCCCGACCTGCACGCGGCCGCGAGCTCGGCGCGGGCCGCCATCGCGGGGCTGAAGGCCTCCGCCGGCTGGCCCGACGCGCCGCGGCCGGTGCACGCCGAGGAACTGCTGGCCGAGCGGGCCCTCGACGGCGACGAGGACGCCAGGGAGCAGCTGGTGGAGTCCGTCTACCTGCCGCTGGCCGGCACCCCGCTGCTCGACACCCTGGCCACCTACCTGGAGCAGGGCACCTCGCTGGAGGCCACGGCCAGGCTGCTGTTCGTGCACCCGAACACGGTCAGGTACCGGCTGAAGAAGATCACCGAGCTGACCGGCTACCAGCCGACCGAGGGCAGATCAGCCTTCACCCTGCAGGTCGGGCTGATTTTGGGACGGCTGTCGGAGAGCGCCGTAACCTGGCGTGCACTAACGTAACCTGGCCGAAACCCTCACTGTAGGGTTCCTACAAATCCCCCTGGACAAAGTTCGTGCGGATCTCCATCCGCGTGTCAAACCTCTACAGGGCATCGTGGGTCTCGTGTTCGTACTCGTCGCTCCGGGCCAAGGCGCCCAGACTCCAGGCTTCCTTTCTCCCTGGCTAGAGCTGCCCGGCCTCGCCGACAGGCTTTCGGCATGGTCAGAGGTCGTCGGGCTCGACCTGATCGCCTACGGCACCACCGCTGACGCCGACGAGATCCGTGACACCGCCGTCGCCCAGCCCCTGCTGGTGGCCGCCGCGCTGGCCGCCGCCGAGGCGCTCGGCGCCACCCCCGACCTGCTGGCCGGTCACAGCGTCGGCGAGTTCGCCGCCGCCGCGCTGGCCGGCGTGCTCACCCCCGAGCAGTCGCTGGCGCTGATCCGCGAGCGCGGCCAGGCCATGGCCAAGGCCGCCGCGGTCACCGAGACCGGCATGACCGCCGTGCTCGGCGGCGTCGAGGCCGACGTGCTGGCCGCCATCGACAAGCACGGCCTGACCCCCGCCAACATCAACGGCGCCGGCCAGATCGTCGCGGCGGGCACGCTGGAGCAGCTGGCCGCCTTCAAGGAGGAGCCGCCCGCCCGCGCGAGGCTCATCCCGCTGCAGGTCGCGGGAGCGTTCCACACCGTCCACATGGCCCCCGCCGTGGAGCACCTGCGCGCGGCCGCCGCGAGCATCACGCCGGGCGACCCGCACACCAAGCTGCTGTCCAACGCCCACGGCCAGGTCGTCGGCAGCGGCACGGAGTTCGTGAGGCTGCTGGTCGACCAGGTCAGCAACCCCGTCCGCTGGGACTCCTGCATGGAGACCATGGCCGCGCTCGGCGTCACCACGATGGTCGAGCTGCTGCCCGGCGGCACGCTGACCGGCCTGGCCAAGCGCGCTCTGCGCGGCGTGAAGAGCGTCGCGCTCAAGACCCCCGACGACCTCGACGCGGCCAGGGAGCTGATCAAATGAGGATTCCCGACGTCGCCCCAGGGGCGAGGATCCTGGCCTTCGGCCACTACCAGCCGACCAACATCGTCACCAACGACGACCTGGCCAAGACGATGGACACCAACGACGAGTGGATCCAGTCGCGGGTCGGGATCAAGGAGCGCAGGATCGCGCCCGCCAACGAGTCCGAGATCGACATGGCCGTCCAGGCCGGCGGCAAGGCGCTGGCCGGCTCGGGTCTCGCCGCCGCCGACATCGACCTGGTGATCGTGGCCACCTGCACGCTGGAGTCGCAGATCCCCAACGCCGCCGCGCGAGTGGCCAGCCGCCTGGGCATCGCGGCCCCCGGAGCCTTCGACGTCAACGCCGCGTGCGCGGGCTTCTGCTACGCGCTCGGCGCGGCCAGCGCCGCCGTACGGTCGGGGCAGGCCACCAACGTCCTGGTCGTCGGCACCGAGAAGCTGTCGCAGTGGATCGACTGGACCGACAGGGCGACGGCGGTCATCTTCGCCGACGGCGCCGGCGCCGCCGTGGTCACGGCCTCCGACACGCCCGGCATCGGCCCGGTGGTGTGGGGCAGCGCGGGCGACAAGTACGACGCCATCATCATCAAGGACCGCGACTCCTTCCTGCACCAGGAAGGTCAGACGGTCTTCCGCTGGGCCACCACCGCGCTTCACCCCGTGGCCAGGGAGGCCTGCGAGCGTGCCGGGGTGGACCCCGCCGACCTGGCGGCCTTCGTGCCCCACCAGGCCAACCTCCGCATCATCGAGGCCATCGCCCGCAAGATCGGCGCGGACAACGCCGTCATCGCACGCGATATCGTGCTGGCGGGCAACACGTCGGCTGCCTCCGTCCCGCTCGCGCTGTCCCGCATGATCGAGCGCGGCGAGGTGCAGTCGGGCCAACTGGCCCTCCTTCTCGGCTTCGGTGCCGGTCTGACCTACGCCGGCCAGGTCGTCGAGATCCCATGACTTGTACGGCGCGCCGCGCCCGGCGCGGCCGGCCGTACAACACCCAAGAAGAATCCCAAAGGAGAACTACCGACATGGCAGTCAGCGAGCAGGAGATCCTCGAGGGCCTCGGCAAGATCGTCAACGAGATCACTGGGATCCCGGCGTCCGAGGTCACCCCGGAGAAGAGCTTCGTGGACGACCTCGACATCGACTCCCTGTCCATGGTCGAGATCGCCGTGGCCGCGCAGGACGAGTTCGGCGTCGAGATTCCCGACGACCAGCTCAAGAACCTGAAGACGGTCAAGGACGTCCTCAACTTCATCCAGGCCTGAACCTTCCCTTCTGATCAGCAAGGAGCGTAACCACGTGAGTGCGAACCGGGCACGAGTCGTCGTCACCGGGCTCGGCGCGACGACGCCCCTCGGTGGAGACGTCACCTCGACCTGGTCGGCGCTCCTCGCCGGTCAGTCTGGTGTGCGGACCCTCACCGAGGACTGGGTCGACAGCGTCCCCGTGAAGTTCGCGGGCGTCGCCGCCGTCGACCCGTCCGAGGTGCTGCCGAGGCCGGAGGCCCGTCGGCTCGACCGCAGTGAGCAGCTGGCCCTGGTGGCCGCGCGCGAGGCCTGGCAGGACGCGGGCGCGCCGCAGGTGGCCGCCGAGCGTCTCGGCGTGGTCGTCTCGAGCGGCATCGGCGGCATCACCACGACGCTGTCGGCCTACGACACCTTCAAGGAGAAGGGCTGGAGCCGCCTGTCGCCCTTCACCGTGCCGATGCTGATGCCCAACGGCCCCGCGGCCTGGATCGGGCTCGACCTGGGCGCGATGGCAGGGGTCCACGCGACCGTCTCCGCCTGCGCCTCCGGCGCCGAGGCGATCGGCTACGCGATGGACATGATCAGGGCGGGCCGCGCCGACATCGTCGTGGCCGGTGGCACCGAGGCCGCCATCCACCCGCTCAACATCGCCGCCTTCGCGGCCGCGCGGGCCATGTCGACCCGCAACGACGACCCGCAGGGCGCCTCGCGTCCGTGGGACCGCGACCGCGACGGTTTCGTGCTCGGCGAGGGCGCGGGCATCGTCGTGCTGGAGTCGGAGGAGCACGCCAAGGCGCGCGGCGCCCGGATCTACGCCTACGCCGCGGGCGTCGGCTACTCGGCCGACTCCCACCACATCACCCAGCCCGAGCCCGAGGGCAGGGGCATCATCATGGCGATGACCCAGGCGCTCACCGACGCGGGCGTGACCGGCCAGGACATCAAGCACATCAACGCGCACGGCACCTCCACGCCGGCCGGTGACGTCATCGAGGTGCAGTCGGTGGCCAAGGCCATCGGCACCCACCCGCTGGTCACCTCCACCAAGTCCATGACCGGCCATCTGCTGGGCGGCGCGGGCGGCATCGAGTCGGTCTTCACGGTGAAGGCCCTCGAGGGCCGCATCGTGCCCGCGACCATCAACCTGGCCAACCCTGACGACGGCATCGAGGTGGACATCGTCCACGGCGAGTCCCGCAAGCTGCCGGAGGGCGACATCGCCGCGGTGAACAACTCGTTCGGGTTCGGCGGCCACAACGTGACCGTCGTCTTCACCAGCCACTGAGGGAGCACCGGATGACCGTGCTCGACAACGGTGCGGTGACCGGCGCCTCCGACGAGACGCCCGCCGATCCTCGCGACCCGGTCGTCCGCCTGACCGCGCTGCTCGACGAGGGCTCGCTGCGTCCGATCACTCCCCAGGACAAGAGCGGCGTCCTCGCCGCCATGGGCCGTGTCGAGGGTGTCCCCGTCGTCGCGTTCTGCAGTGACGCCCGCTTCCAGGGCGGCGCGATGGGCAGCGAGGGCTGCGAGCACATCGTGCACGCCTACGACGTGGCCGTCCGTGAGCGGGTGCCGGTCATCGGCGTCTGGCACTCCGGCGGTGCGCGACTCGCCGAAGGCGTCGAGTCGCTGCACGCCGTCGGCCGGGTCTTCGCCGCGATGACCAAGGCGTCGGGCATCGTGCCACAGCTGTCGGTCGTCGTCGGCCCGGCCGCGGGCGGCGCCGCCTACGGCCCCGCCCTCACCGACATCGTGATCCTCGCCGAACAGGGCCGCATCTTCGTTACCGGCCCCGACGTCGTACGCAGCGTCACCGGCGAAGACGTCGACAGCGCCGCGCTCGGCGGCCCCGAGCCGCACAGCAAGCGCAGCGGCGTCGTCCACGTCGTCACCAAGACCGAGGCCGAGGCGCTGCTGACGGCGCGCCGGCTGGCCGTCCTGCTCGGCCACCAGGGCAGGGTGCGCACCTCCTCGGTCGAGGAGGTCGACTTCTCCCCCCTCCTTCCCGAGTCGGCCAGGCGCGCCTACGACGTCAAGCCGCTCGTCAACGGCCTGCTCGACGAGCAGGGCGTCGAGCTGCACCCCAAGTGGGCGCCCAACATCGTCACCACGCTCGGCCGCCTGGGCGGCAGGACCGTCGGCGTCATCGCCAACAACCCGCTGCGGTTGGGCGGCTGCCTCGACGCCACGTCCGCCGAGAAGGCCGCTCGCTTCGTTCGCATGTGTGACGCGTTCGGCGTGCCGTTGGTTGTCCTGGTGGACGTTCCCGGCTACCTGCCGGGCGTCGGTCAGGAGCACGACGGCGTGGTCCGCCGCGGCGCCAAGCTCCTGCACGCCTTCGCCGAGGCCTCCGTGCCGCGCGTCACGCTCGTCACCAGGAAGGCGTACGGCGGCGCGTACATCGCGATGAACTCCCGCGCGCTCGGCGCGACCAGGGTCTTCGCCTGGCCGACCACCCAGGTCGCCGTCATGGGCGCCGTCGCGGCCGTCCGCGTCCTCAAGCGCCGCGAGCTCGCGGCCGCTCCCGAGGAGGAGCGGGCCGAGCTGGAGCACCGCCTGGCCGAGGAGCACGAGAAGCTCGCCGGCGGGTTGCGGCGGGCGCAGGAGATCGGCGTGATCGACGAGGTCGTCGAGCCGGCCGCCACCCGTGGCGCCATCGCCAGGGTCCTCGCCGCGGCCACCCCGGCCAGGGGCGCCCACGGCAACATCCCGCTGTAGCCGTTCCAACGACCGGTGCCCCTCCACCCGCCCGGGTGGAGGGGCACCGGCGTTTTCGGGAGGTGGCCGCGTTTCGGGGGGTGGCGGCGTTTCGGGGGCGGACGTGTTTCGGGGGTGGCCGCGTCTCACGGGTGGCGGCGTCTCACGGGTGGCCGCGTCTCGCGGGTGGCTGTTCATGGTCTTTCCTCGGGGCGGGGTTGGCGGTCGCGATCTTTGCGTGCATCCTGGGTGCGATAGGAACGTCTCGGTGTGACATTTCCTGACAGGCGATGTCACACCGCGCCGCGCGCAGGGCGTGCTCCGAATGCGAACCACCCGGCGGGAGAGCCACGCGCGCGGGTTTCCGGATCCACCCCACCGGAGGTATGACGTGTTGCGTGTGATCGGCGCGGGTTTCCCGCGTACCGGGACCAGCTCGATGAAGGCCGCGCTCGAGCGGCTGGGACTCGGCCCCTGCTACCACATGTTCGAAGTCCTGACCAACCCCGACCACGTCGACAGGTGGCTGCCGCTCGCCTCGGGCGGCCCCGTCGACTGGGAGACGGTCCTCGACGGCTACCGGTCCACGATGGACTGGCCGGCCAGCCACTTCTGGCGCGAACAGGCGGCCGCCTATCCGGACGCGAAGGTCGTCCTGACCGTCCGCGACCCGCACCGCTGGTACCGCAGCATGACGGAGCTGATCGCCAACGGGCCCGGCAGGGAACTGCCGGCCGACCTGCCGGAGCCGGCCGCGACGGTGTTCCGATCGATGGAGCGGCTCGGGCCCGTCATGGAGCACATCGTGGGCTCCACGTTCGGCGCCGGCTACTCCCTCAGGACCGGCCTGCCCGACGAGGACACCGCCGTGGCCGTCTTCCACCGGCACGTGGCCGAGGTGAAGGAGAGCCTGCCCGCCGAGCGGCTGCTGGTCTTCGACGTCCGGGAGGGCTGGGCGCCGCTGTGCGACTTCCTGGAGGTGCCGGTACCCGCGGGTGAGCCGTTCCCGCATCTCAACGACTCCGAGGCGATGAAGAAGAATCTGGGACGCCTGGTGAGTGGGGAAGGCTTCATCTCGCCGTTCAGCCCCTCATGACCCCCTGAAGCCGGCCCTCGCGTCCCGCCTGCCGTACGGCGGAGCCCGCCCGCCGTACGGCCGGACCCCCGGCACCTCGCCGCGGCGTCTCCATCCGGGGTCCCCCGACCGGCTCCCTGGACCGGGTCCCCGGCCCGGGTCGTCGGGCGGAGTCTTCGGACGAGACCTCCGGGGGCATCTCGCCGCGGTGTCTCCGGGCAGGGTCTTCGCGAGAGGTCTTCGGGCGGGGGCGGCATGACGAAGCCCGTGAGCCTGAGCGGCCCACGGGCGGGAGGAGGAGGCGGCGCGGGTCAGACGGCGGCGTGCAGCCAGCGGACGGGGGCGCCGTCGCCGGCGTAGCGGAAGGGCTCGAGCTCCTCGTCCCACGGCTTGCCGAGCATCTTGTCCAGCTCGTCCTCCAGGACGCAGCGGCCCTGGGCGGACATGAGCATGACCGCGCGCAGGCGGTCCTCGGGGATCATGATGTCTCCCGACGCCCCGATCACCGCGGAGAAGGCGCCGAGCGTCGGCGTGTAGGCGTGCCTGGACCCGTCGACGCCGGGCGAGGCGTCCTCGGTGATCTCGAAGCGGATGCGCTGCCAGCCCATGAGCGAGGAGGTGATGGCCGCGGCGATGCCCGGGCGCCCTTCCCACTCGGCCTGGGCGCGCACGACGTTCGGCGCGGCCGGTTGTGGCGTCCACGTCAGGTCTACGGGTACGCCAAGAACACCCGCGACTGCCCATTCGATATGAGGGCACAGCGCGGGCTGAGCCGAGTGGACGTACAGCACGCCACGAGCAGACACCGGACCTCCCGTTTCGGTACGAGGTGCGCCTTCCCCAACGGCCTCGTCCTGGGATGATCACAAGTGACTAGGGAGAGACTACCGTCGGTCGCCCCTGGGTGCTAGAGGGGGGCTATACCAAGATGTTGCGGCTGTGGCACGTGACACTTGCCCGGCCACGGAAAGATACCGGTTCATGGACATCCAAGCGGTCGGCTCCGCGCTCATCCGCCCAGGCCAGGTCCTGACCGAGCGGGGCGCGCTGTCAGTCGCCGAGCAATGGACACAGGCGGTCTCCGAGGCCGACGGCGTCTTCCGCATCAGGTTGACGCCCGGCGAGGATCCGTGCGAGATAGCGCTGCGGCTGCGGGAGGAGGGCTTCCTGGCCTCGCCCAACCACGTCCTGGTGGGGCAGCCGCTGTGGTTCGGCGGTCCGGCGTCCAGGCCGTTCCCGGCCGCGCCGCTGACCGCGCCGTCGGGCAAGGGATCGCCCGTGACGGTCGGCGTGCTCGACACCGGGGTGGCGGCCCACCCCTGGTGGGCCGGCAGCCGCTGGTACGGCCGCGTCGGCTCCGAGGTGGCCGACCGGCCTCGGGACAACGGCGAAGGCGACGACGAGGGCGGGCTCGCGGCGCAGGCAGGGCACGGCACCTTCATCGCGGGCCTCATCCTGCGCCGCGCCCCCGGCAGCGAGCTGCGGGTCGGCAGGGTGCTGGGCGCGGACGGCATCGGCGACGAGGCGGGCCTGCTGCGCGCGCTCTACCGGCTGCGCGAGAACCCGCCGCAGGTGCTGAACCTCTCGCTCGGCTGCCACACCTTCGACGACCAGCCCTCCCGGCTGGTGATCGAGGCGCTCGGCGCGCTGCGCGACACGGTGACGGTGGCCTGCGCCGGCAACACCGCCTCCGACCGGCCCTTCTGGCCCGCCGCGCTCCCGGGGGTGGTCGGCGTCGGCGGCCTCGACGCCCGGGAGGAGGGCCGGGCGCCGTTCTCCGCCTTCGGCCCGTGGGTGAACGCCTGGGCCCGAGCCGACTGGCTGACCAGCACGTTCCTGGAGTGGGGCGAGTTCGGCGGCTACGCGCACTGGAGCGGCACGTCGTTCGCCGCCGCGCTGGTGTCGGGCGCCTTCGCGGCGGCGCCGGCGGCGCGCAAGGCCGCCGACCTCCCGGGGTCACGGGAAATTCGTGATCTGGGAGTTGCCGTCCCCTCGGGTCTGTAGAGTTTACGCTCAGTCCTCGTCTCATTACGAGGAGGCAACGTGGGCGAATCCCGACCCCCTGAGGAGCTGCTGCGAGCGGCTGCCGACGGGGACCCTTCCGCATGGACCGGGCTGGAGGAACGGTTCGGTCAGCGGATGTGGTCGGTCGCCCGCGCGTGCGGGCTCAACGAAGCCGACACCGCTGATGCCGTGCAGGGTGCATGGTTGCGGCTTCTCGAGCACCTTCACTCGATCAGGGATCCAGCGAGCGTCGGCGCCTGGCTGGCCACGGCGGCCAGGCGCGAGGCGCTCCAGATCATCCGAAGAGGGACGGGCCGCCACCCGCACCTCTGCCTTCCTGAAGGCGGTCCCTTCGATCCCGACCCGGCCTCGGCGATCCTCGAGGCCGATGAGGGACGCCTGCTCTGGCAGGCGGTGTCCGACCTGGACGAACCATGCCGAACCCTGCTCCGCCTGATGGCCACCGTTCCGGACGCGGGAACGCACCAGATGGCGGTACGGCTGGGCGTGCCGGTCGGCAGCGTAGGCCCCACCCGTCTGCGCTGTCTCCACAAACTGCGCACCCGAATCTCACTAGAGGAAAAGGTGCCATGATCAACGACGAGTATCTCCTGGCCGCGCTCCGCATCGCCGCGGGGCACGACCCGATACCCGCCCACGTCTCGGCCGCCGCCCGTGACGCGTACTCCCTCCGGCTGGCCGAGGTGGTCACCGCCGGGCCCGTGGAGTGCGCGCCCACGCGTGGCACACGTGACGCGGACGGGGCGCGCATGGTCAGGTTCGCCACGGCGGACCTCTCCTTCGATCTGGAGGTGACCATCGGGGACGGTCTCATCGATGTGGCGGGGCGGGTGTCACCGCATCCAGGTGACGGGGCCACGGTGGACATCCGCACCCCCCATCTCACGGTCTCGCGTGACCTGCGGGAGACCGGCCAGTTCGCGGCGACGGGCTTGCCGCCGGGCTGGTTCAGCGTGGTCTGCCACCGGCCGGGGCACCACCCGGTCGCCACCGGTTGGGTGCGGATCCGTCCGTGACGAACAGGCTGGTCGCGATGGCGGAGGACGCGGTCCTCCAGTCAGGCATCGATCCGGTGCGGGCGCTGGCCAGCGCCCGCGCCATCCATGCCGCCGCCTCCGGAATGGGGGCCGTCGAACCAGCCGTCGTCGCGCTTCGCGCCATGGCGCTTGCCTCCAGGGAGCTTGGGGACCTGGAGGCCGCCGAACTACACCTGCGCCAGGCGATCGCCACGGGAGACGCACCCGCCGATCGCCTGGCGCAGGCGCGCCTGTCGCTGGTGACCGTGCGCACCCAGCGCGGTCATCCGCTTCAGGCGCTGCGCATCGCCGCGATGGCGTGGGCCTACCTGTCGCCGCTCGACCGCGCCAAGCTCGACACCCAGCGGGCGGTGGCGCTGGCCCACCTGGGCCGCTACCAGGAGGCCGTCGCCTCCTGCGACCGGGCCGTCGCCGTGCTGGCGCAGGCGCCCGGCACCGTCGACGACCAGCGCTTCCTGGCGGGCGGACTGCTCAACAGAGGCCTGGTGCACGCCTACCAGAGCCGCTGGAGGCAGGCCACCGCCGACATCGCCGCGTGCCTGCGGCTGTCGCAGAGCGCGGGCCTGGCCCACCTGGCCCGTCTCGCCGCCGCCAACCTCCCTTTCCTGGCGGTACGGCAGGGCGACGTGGCCGCGGCCTTCGCCCACTACCGAGCCTGTGAAGACACGCTGTTCGGCTTCCCCGAACGGCTGGCCACGATGCGCGCCGACTTCGCCGGAGCGCTGCTGGCCGCCCAGCTGCCCGGCGAGGCGAGGGCCATGCTCAGCCTCGCCGTACCCGAACTCGAAGCCGCGGGCGCGCAGGCCGCGCTGGCGGAGGCCAGGCTGCTGCTGGCCCAGGTGGAGCTGCTGACCGGGGACGCCCGCCAGGCGCTGGCCGTCGCCGGCAGGGCGGCCGCCGAGCTGCGCGCCCATGGCCGCGAGAGCGCCGCGCCGCTGGCCGCCGAGGTCGCGTTACGCGCCAGGATCGTGCTCGAACCGCCCTCCCCCGGCCTGCTGGCCGAGCTGCTGGAGTGCGCGCGGGAACTGGCCGCCACCTCCTGTGCCGCGGGCGCGGCCGCGCTCCGGCTCGCCGCGGCCGAGCTGGCCCTCGCGCTGGACGACACCGGCACGGCCACGACCCAGCTCGCCCTCCTCGATCCCCGCGCGGCCGCGCACACGACGGAGCCACGCCGGCTCCCGCTCATGATCGACGCACCCACGCTGGCCATGCGGCGGATGACGCGGCTGGCCTCGCCGCAGCAGGCCGAGCACCTGGCCGGTGCCGACGACGACCTCGACGAGGTGCCACCGCTGGTGCGCTGGCATGCGGCGGCCCTGCTGGCCCGGATCAACGACGACCGCACGGCCGCGTTCAGCGCGGTGCTGCGCGGGCTGCGCGACCTCGGCGCCGACGCCGAACGCTTCGACGACCCCTCGCTGCGGGCCCACCGGGTGCGGGCGGGGGCGCGCCTGGCCTCCTTCGGGCTCAGCCTGGCGATCGAGCGCGGCGGCCCGGAGGCCGTCTTCGGATGGGCCGAACGCTGGCGGTCGGTCTGCGGCGGCCGACCCGTCGCGCCCGCGCTCGACAGCGTGACGTCGGCGCTGGGCGAGGCGGCGCTGGTGGAGTTCCTGTGCCATGACGGGGCGCTGCTGGTGCTGGTGGTCACCGCGGCGGGGTGCGCGCTGCGCCGCCTCGGCGACGTCACCAGCGTGGCCGAGGCCGTCATCAGGCTCCGGTACGGCCTGCGCCGGGCGAGCCTCGGCGACGGCGCCCACGCCTCCGACGATCCGCGGCGGGATCCGGTCGCGGTCGAGGCGGCCGCGCTGGAGGGGACGTTGTTCGGGCCGATCGCCGACCTGGTGGCGCAACGCCCGCTGGTGGTCGTGCCGGCGGGGCCGCTGCACACACTGCCGTGGTCGGTGCTGCCGATGCTGCGCGGGCGGCCGGTGAGCGTCACGCCCAGTGCCGCCGCCTGGCTGTCCGCCCGCACCCGCCGCACCGCCCCGCCGGACGGCTCCGCCCCGCCGGACCGATCTGTCCCGCCGGGCTGGGCCGCTCCGCTGGATGCGGTTCTCTCGCCCCCTGCGACTTCGCCCGGGCCGACCGTGCCCGCCGCCCCTGTGACTTCATGCGATCGCACTACCCTGCGGGATGACGCCGTATCGGGCGCTGGCTCGGTCCTGAGTCGCGCAGTCCCAGGCGATGGTGTTCTGGGCGGCGCGGTCGCGGGCGGTGGTGCGGTTCTGGGCGGCGCGGTCGCAGGCGGTGGTGCGGTTCTCGGTGACGCGGTCGGGGGCGGTGGTGCGGTTCCCTCTGATGGTGCCGTCCGGCCCGGGGGTGTCGTGCCGATCAGTGGTGCTTCGGCTCGGGGCGGCGAGCCGCTCGTGGTGGCGGCGGCCGGGCCCGGGCTGGAGCACGCCGAGGAGGAGGTGCGGCGGGTGGTGGGCGCGCACCGGCGCGCCGAGCAGGTGCCCGCCCGCGCCGATGACGTGATCGCCGCCCTCGGCCGGGCGGACGTGCTGCACCTGGCCGCCCATGGCACCTTCCACTCCCGAAGCCCGCTGTTGTCGAGCATCGAGCTGGAGGACCGGCCGCTGATGGCCTACGACCTGCTGCCCCTGTCGATGCCACCGGGCCTGGTCGTGCTGTCGGCCTGCGACTCGGGGATGGCCAGGGTCCCGGCCGAGGGGGCGCCGCTCGGCCTGGCGGGCACGTTCCTCGCGCAGGGCGCCTCTTGTGTGGTGGGCGGGCTCATCCCGGTGCCGGACGAGGAGGCGCTAGCGCTGATGACGGCCTTTCACGACCTGCTCGCCGCCGGTACGGCTCCCGCCGTGGCGTTGGCGGAGGCGGGGAGCAGGACGGGCGTGCTCGGCTTCACCTGCTTCGGCGCCGGCGAGCTCCCCGTCACCGCCCTGCGCGACACCCGACCCACCGCACCGGACTCCGGCCCCTGAGAACCGACCGCACCCTGCCCAACCCAGAGCCACCCGGCCGGCGGCACCCGGCCGTCAGTCCAGAGACGCCCGCCCTGCCACCCGACCGTCGAGCCCTCGCTCCACGGCCCTGACGAGACGCCCGCCCGGCGCTCCGGCCGTCGAGACCTCGTCCCGCGGTACCTGACCGTCACTCAAGAGACGCCCGCCCCGCCACCCGACCCTCAAGCCCTCGCTCCACGGCCCTGACGAGACGCCCGCCCGACGCTCCGGCCGTCGAGCCCTCGTCCCGCGGTACCTGACCGTCGGTCGAGGGACGGCTGCCCCGCAGGACCCGGCCGTCCCGGCCCGTCACGTGATGTCGGTCCAGGGCGGGTGGGACTGCCGGGCTCCCCCGGGGGCGTGTCCCTGTGGCCGGCAAGGCGGGCAGGCCGTCGCGCGTGCGGCCGTGCCGCAGCGCTGGACGGGCGGTGCGGCCCTGGCTGTCCTGTCGGGTGTGGCGGTGAGGTCAGGCGGTGGCGATCGGGCGGGACGGGTCGCTGATCCAGTGGGACCACGAGCCGACGTAGAGCGCCGCGGGGACGCCCGCCAACTCCAGTGCCAGCACCTCGTGCGCCGCGGTGACGCCCGACCCGCAGTAGGCGCCCACCCGCGCCCCCTCCAGCGCGCCCAGCGCGGCGAAGCGGTCGCGCAGCGCGGCGGCGGCCAGGAAGCGGCCGTCCGGCCCGACGTTCTGGTCGGTCGGCGCGCTGACGGCGCCCGGGATGTGGCCGGCGACCGGGTCGATCGGCTCGACCTCGCCGCGGTAGCGCTCGGCGGCGCGGGCGTCCATGAGCACGCCGGAGCCGGCGAGCTCGGCCGCCTGCTCGGCGGTCAGCATGGGCATGCCGCCCGGCCTGGCCGTGAAGTCGCCGGACACGTGCGGCTCCTCCTTGGAGACCGGCAGCCCCGCCTCGGTCCACGCGCGGAACCCGCCGTCGAGGACCCTGACGTCCTCGTGACCGAAGTAGCGCAGCGTCCACCATGCCCTGGCCGCGGCCATGGAGTCGGCGTCGTCGTAGACGACGACGGGACGGGAGCCGCTGACGCCGAGCCTGCGCATGGCGGCGGTGAACGCCTCGGCCGAGGGCAGCGGGTGCCGGCCGCCGCCGTTGGGCGGCGCGGCCAGGTCGGCGTCGAGGTCGCAGTAGACGGCGCCCGGCACGTGCCCCTCGGCGTACGACTCGCGCCCGGACGGGCCGCCTCGCCGGTAACGCACGTCGAGCACGCTGGCTTGCTCCATCGCGGCCAGCTCCGCCGGGTTGATCAGGGTCATCGGGTGGATACCTCCAGGAGTGGGACGTGCTGTTCCGCGGCGGTGAGCGAGCCGTGGTAGCCGGTGAAGAGCGCCTCGATCGGATGCGTCTCAGAGGCGAGGATGGCACAGTCGGCGTACGGCACGGCGACGACGTCACCGATCCTGTCCAGCCATTCCCTGCGCACGTCGGGGCCGAACCACCCGGATTCCACCGCTTCCTGGCGTGAGACGACCCATGCCTTGCCGTCGAGCAGGTCCCGCCAGGTCTCCAAGACGGCGGGAGCGGCGCCCGGCTCGGTGTAGAGGTGCCTGGCCCTGGCCTCCCCGCCGAACATCGCCACGCCCGCGCGCAGTTCGGGTGTGGCCTGGGCGTCGATCTTCTCTTCGGCGTTGACCATGCCGTGGTCGGCCGTGACGTACAGGGCCGAGCCGGGCGGCAGCGCCGCGGCCAGCCGTTCGGCCATCCTGTCGACGATCTCGAGCTGGTCGCGCCACTCGGGGCTGCCCCAGCCGGTCAGGTGGCCGGTGGCGTCGAGGTCGCCGTAGTAGACGGTCACGTAGGCGCGCGGCGCGCTCAGCGCGGCCGCCACCCCGGCCACCCGCTCGTCGACGGTGTCGGCGGGCACGTAGCGGACGCCGCGGTAGACGGCGTCGGTCAGTCCCGTCCCCTCGAACGCGGCCGGCGCCACGTAGGAGGTCTCGACGCCCGCCCGGGCGGCGCGCTGGTAGACGGTCTCGGCCGGTTGCCAGCGGCGCGGGTCCATGGGCGGCAGGCCCTTGGGCAGGCTCCAGCGCAGGCAGTTGAACAGATGGTTGCGGCCGGGCACGGCCAGCGTCATGCCCATCATGCCGTGCTCGCCGGGCGGCAGGCCGGTGCCGAGCGTGCACAGGCTGGTGACGGTGGTGGCGGGGAAGCCGGCGGTGAGGGCGGCGCGCGCCGTGGCGGCGGCCAGGAACGGGGCCCGGTCGGCGTGGGCCTCGAGGAGCCTGGCGCCGAGCCCGTCGACCACGAACACGCACACCCGGTCGGCCGGCTCCAGCCCCAGCACGTTGCCGTCGGCCGTAGTGGCCGCGCCGAGCGCGCTCAGCAGGGAGCCCGGCAGGTCGGCCAGGGAGGCGCCGCCGTAGGCGGGGATCAGCGGAACCCGGTCGTACGGCGTGGCCGGGACGTCGTCCATCAAGCACCTCGCTCGCCTCGCGTGGATGTCAGGAACCGTTCTAGTGGGCGCCGGCCATCTCGCGATAGGGCCTCGACACCGCCGTCCGCCCGGCCGTCCCGGCTCACGGTGGGGAACCCGGGACGGGGAACCCCTGCCCGCCCGGCGGCGGGGCATGCCGGGCCGGTCCACCGAGATGTCGCGTGGTCCCGGTCCGGCATGCGCCGGCGAGAAGGCGCGGAGGGGGCGTTACGCGGGGAGCGGACGCGTCAGGCGGCGGCGCGGGCCGTGGCCTCGGACAGGGCCTTGGCGAAGGCGAGCACGTGGCCCACCGCCTCGGGGCCGTCGGCGGCCTCGCTGACGCGCAGCGACAGGTCGTCGGCGGTGATCGCGCCGGTGTAGCCGTGGTCGGCCTCGCAGTTCTCGTCGCCGCAGGTGGCGGGTTCGAGGTCGACGTGGGAGATGGCGCCCCAGCCGATCGTGAGCGTCACCTCGGTCGGCGGCACGCCGGGGACGTAGGAGGCGGGATCGGGCACGACCCTGGTCACCGCGACCGACTGGACGCGGGCCAGCCGTACCGCCTCGGTGGTGGTGGAGGCATGGGAGGCCGAGACCCCCTCGGCGGGCGGGTGCTCGTCGGTGTGGCAGACCAGCAGCCGGGTGCCCGTCAGGACCAGGACGGTGACGTGCCTGCGCACCTCCATGGCCGGGTCGAACGTGGCCTCGTGGTGCACCACGTAGGCGGTCACCGCTTCCTTTCCCAGCGCGGATTCGACCGCATCGGTGACGAGGTCGGGGTAGTAGCCGCTGCGCTCGATCGCTTCACGCAGGCCCGCGGCTGAGACTCGGGTTTCCCTCATGCATCCATCCTGCCAGCCCCCGAGCACCGCTCACACTCGTCGTTCCGGACCTGGACGGGCGGCCGTGCAGGCCCTCGACGCTCGGCGCCGCGGCCCGGCAGGCCAGGCGGCACGAACCGCGCAGGCAGGGGCGACCGCGGTCGGGCGAGGCGGCACGAACCCGGCGCAGGCAGGGAGGCGACCGCGGTCAGGCGAGGCGGCGGGGGCCGCCGTCGCGCCGCGGACCCTCAGGACTCCTGAGGACGGCACGCGCGCCCAGGACGACGACCTCCGACTCCCCCACGAGCACCGGATCGAGGTCGAGCCTGGACACCTCCGGCAGGTCGTTGGCCAGGCGGCCCACCCGGACCAGCAGTTCCTCCAGGGCGCCGACCGCGACGGGCGGGTAACCGTACTCGCCGAACAGCAGCGGCGCGGCCCGCGGCGAGCGCACCAGCCCCGCGGCGTCCTCGCCGGTCAGCGGGGCGAGGCGGTGACCGCGGTCCTGCAGCAGCCTGGCGGTCACCTCGCCGAGGCCGAAGGAGACGACCGGGCCGAAGGCGGGATCCTCCCGGACGTTCACGACGGTAGGGACCGCGGGTTGCGGGGCCATCCGCTGCACCGCGAGGACCACGTCGGCGCCGAGCTGGCCGGCCAGGTCGGCGTAGGCCTGCCGGACGGCGGCGGCCGAGGTGAGCCCCAGGCGGACGGTGCCCGCCCGCTTGGCGGCCTCGGGGTCGGCGGCCTTCAGCACGACCGGCCAGCCCAGGCGTTCGGCGGCGGCGACGGCCGCGTCGGGGGTGGCGACGACCTCGGCCGGCCAGACGGTGAGGCCGTAGCAGGCCAGCAGCCCGGTCGCGTCGATCTCGACGGGGCCGGCGTCAAGGCGGTCGGCGGAGGGGTCCGGCGTGTCCTGCCGCGCCGGTTCGGGCTCGGGCGAGCGGCTGGTGAGCGCGTCCGTCACGAGGGCGCGGGCGGCCGCGGTGTCGAGGTGGTCGAGCTCGGGCGGCGCCCCCTGGGGCTGTTTGCGCCACAGCGCGTACCTGACGACGTGGGCGAGGGCCCTGACCGCCTCCTCCGGCGCCGCGTAGGAGGGCACCGAGCCGCGCTCGGGCAGGGCCGAGGGGTCGGTGCGCAGCTCGGGCGGCATGCCGAGCTGCCCTTCGAAGGTGGCCAGCACGGGCTTGCCCACCTCGCGCGACACCCGCACCAGCTCGGCCGCCACCGACGTGGCGTCGCCGGGGATGGGCGGCATGTAGATCACGACGGCGGCGTCGACGTCGGGATCGGCCAGCACGCCCGCCAGTGCCGTGCCGAACTCGGCGGCACCGGCGGCGGCGCCCAGGTTGACCGGCGGCCGGGGCTCCAGCTCGGCGCTGACGCAGGCGTCGACGGCCAGCAGGCCCAGCGCGTCGGAGTTGGTGACGAGCCCGACGCGCGGCCCCGCGGGCAGCGGCTGGCAGGCCAGCAACTGCCCGACGTCGAACAGCTGGATGAGGTCGTCGACCCTGATCACGCCCGCCTGCTCGAACAGGGAGCTGAGCGCGCTGTCCTGCAGGCGCAGCGCCGAGGCGGAGTGGCCGATGGGCACGCCCTGGGTGGTGCCGCCGCTCTTGACCGCCACGATCGGCTTGCTGCGGGAGATGCGCCTGGCCAGGCGGGTGAACTTGCGCGGATTGCCCAGCGACTCCAGGTACAGCAGGATGACCTCGGTCGCCTCGTCCTCCTCCCAGTACTGCAGCAGGTCGTTGCCCGACACGTCGGCCCTGTTGCCGGCCGAGACGAAGCTCGAGATGCCGATGCCGCGCTGGGCCACCCGCTGCAGCAGGGCGGTGCCGAGCGCGCCCGACTGGCTGAAGAAGCCGACCCTGCCCCTGCCGGGGACCGTCGCCGCGAGAGTGGCGTTCAGCCGGACGGAGGGGTCGGTGTTGGCGATGCCGAGGCAGTTGGGCCCGACCACGCGCAGGCCGTACGCGCGGGCGATCCTGGCCAGCTCGTCCTGGCGCGCCCGGCCCTTCGGCCCGGTCTCGCCGAAGCCGGACGAGACGACGACCAGCCCGCGCACGCCCTTCTCCGCGCACTCCTTGACCACGTCGATCACGCTGTCGGCCGGTACGGCGAGCACCGCGAGGTCGACCTCGCCGTCGATGTCCTTGACGCTCGGGTAGGCCCGCACGCCCGCCACCGCCCGTACCTCGCGGTGGACCGGGTACACGGGTCCGGTGAAGTCGGCGGCCAGCAGGTTGCGCAGCACGGTCTGGCCGACGCCGCCGGGCTCGCGGGAGGCTCCGATGACGGCGACCGAGCCGGGTGTGAGGAGCCTGGCGATCGAGCGGGCCTCGGCCCGGTGCTCGCGGGAGGCGGTGACCTCCGCCGAGGTCTCGGTGGGGGTCAGATCGAGCGTCATGCGGACCACGCCGTCGGCGAAGCGGCTCTGCGCGGTGTAGCCGACCTGGCGCAGGAGGCCCGTCATCCGCATGTTGGCGGGCAGCACGTCGGCGATGAACGTCTCGATGCCGCGCTCGCGGGCGGTGGCGGCCAGGTGTTCGAGCATGACCGAGGCCACCCCCCTGCCCTGGTGGGCGTCCTCGACGAGGAAGGCCACCTCCGCCTCGGCGGGGCCGACCCGGTCGTAGCGGACGACGGCCACCATCTCGGTGCCGATCGTGGCGATGAGGGCGACCCTGTCGACGTAGTCGACGTTGGTGAAGAAGGCGACTTCCCTGTCCGACAGCTTGGGCCGCGGACCGAAGTAGCGGAAGTAGATCGACTCGGCCGACAGCCGGGAGTAGAACGCGCGAAGCCGGTCGGCGTCGGCGGGCCTGATCGGGCGCACGTGCGCGGTGCCCCCGTCGGCCAGGACGACGTCCGCCTCCCAATGGGAGGGATACTGGGTTGCCTCCACAGTCCCGAGCGTAGACCCGCGCCCCACGTGCGGCGTCCGTTGGGCAACGCTTGTGCATCGACTATGAACGGGTGTCCGGTGTATGCCCCACGAGCAGGCCTGAAGCTGTTAAGTTTTTCGGCGTCAGGCGCGAAGGATTGCAGCAAGGCGGTGACATCATGACGCGGGTCGTGGTGGTGGGCGATCTCATGACCGATGCGGTCGCGCGCGCCCGCTACGCGCTGGCCAGGGCGAGCGACACTCCGGCGATCGTGACCATGCACGGTGGCGGTTCCGGAGCCAACATCGCCTCCTGGATGGCGGTCGAGGGTGCCGAGGTCGCCTTCATCGGCCGTCGCGGCGCCGACATCACCGGGCGCAACCGCGACATGGAGCTCATGGGCTACGGCGTCGACGCCCGGCTCGTCATGGACCCCGAGCGGCCCACCGGCACCTGCGTGGTGCTCGTCACGCACAAGGGCGAGCGCACCATGCTGTCCGACCCGGGCGCCAACGCCGCGCTGTCGCCCGAGGACCTGCCGCGCGACCTGTTCAACTCCGGCGGCCACCTCCACCTGTCCGGCTACACGCTGATCAACGAGGGGTCCCGCGAGGCCGGTCAGGCCGCCCTCGACATGGCCCGCAGGTCGGGCATGTCGATCTCGGTCGACTGCTCCTCCTCCGCGCCGCTGGAGCGCACCGGCGCCGAGCCGTTCCTCGAGTGGACCAACGGCGCCAAGCTGCTGTTCGCCAACGCCGACCAGGCCAAGATCCTGACCGGCCGCGACGACCCCGAGGCGGCGGCCAAGGTGCTCACCGCCTGGTTCCCGCAGGTCGTCATCAAGATGAACGCCGAAGGCGCGCTCTGGTACACCAACGGCCGGCCCGAGCCGGTCCAGGTGCCCGCCGAGCCGGTCGACCGGGTGGTCGACGGCACCGGCGCCGGCGACGCGTTCGCCGCCGGGTTCCTGCCCGCGTGGCTGGCCGGCAAGCCGCCCGCCGAGGCGCTGACGGCGGGCTGCCGCCTGGCCGCCAAGGCGATCTCTCACCTCGGGGCTCGCCCCCGCCTCTAGCGCGGCCTATGGTGGATACTCCCCCGATGTCCTGACAAGGGAGTGAAGAGCCCGCGTGCGTCCGTTACGGCCAGGCGATCCCCGTGTCGTCGGCGGCTACGAGGTCACCGGGTTTCTCGGTGAAGGCGGTCAGGGCAGCGTCTATCGCGGCGTCGCCCCGTCCGGCGAACCCGTCGCGATCAAGATGCTGCACGCCAGGTTCGCCGACGACGCCTCGGCGGTGCGGCGCTTCAGGCGCGAGGCCGAGGCGGCGCGCAGGGTGGCCGAGTTCTGCACGGCCAGGGTGCTGGAGGTCGGCGCGCTCGACGACCAGCCGTACATCGTCAGCGAGTACGTCGCCGGCCCG
This sequence comes from Nonomuraea sp. NPDC003754, assembly GCF_053605785.1. Lineage (NCBI taxonomy): Bacteria > Bacillati > Actinomycetota > Actinomycetes > Streptosporangiales > Streptosporangiaceae > Nonomuraea > Nonomuraea sp. NPDC003754. Next base: position 145,265 of record NZ_JBSGJX010000018.1, on the reverse strand, counting down.
TCGCTGCAGCGGCAGGTGGCCGAGTCCGGGCCGCTGACCGGCTCCTCCCTGGTACGGCTGGCGGTCGCGACCGCGACCGCGCTGGCGGCGATCCACCGCGCCGGGGTCGTCCACCGCGACCTCAAGCCGAGCAACGTGCTGCTGGCCCCGGACGGGCCCCGGGTGATCGACTTCGGCATCGCGCGGGCGCTGGACGTGAGCCAGAGCCTGACGACGAGCGTGGTGGGCACGCCCGCCTACATGGCGCCCGAGCACTTCCACGGCGACGCCTCCCCGGCGAGCGACGTCTTCTCGTGGGCGGGCACGATGGTCTACGCGGCCACGGGGCGCGGGGCGTTCGGGTTCGGGCCGCTGCCGGTGGTGATGCATCGGATCCTGGTCATGGAACCCGACCTGTCGGGGGTGGAGGCGCCGCTGCGGGAGCTGCTGGGGGCGTCGCTGGGCAAGGACCCGGCGGCGCGCCCGACGGCGGAGCAACTGCTGCGGGAGCTGATCAGGGCGGGCTCGGGCCCGCAGGCGCCGCCGTACGGCACCGCGCCACCACCCGCTCCCGTTCCCGCGCCGCCGTACGGCACCGCGCCACCACCCGCTCCCGTTCCCGCGCCGCCGTACGGCACCGCACCGGCCCCCGCTCCCGCTTCCGCGCCGCCGTACGGCATGCCGGCACCTGCAGGTCCCTCCTCCGCGCCGCCCTACGGCACGTCGGCGCCCCCGGTGTCGGTCTCCTCCCCCTACGGCGGCGGTCCCGGGCCGCACGCTGCCGGGTGGACGCGGCCGTCGCAGGGCGCGACGACGCCGGTCACCGCCGCGCCGTACCCGGGGGGCGGGCAGGCGCCGGGGACCCTGTCCACGTATCCGGTCTCCGGGGCGGTGGGCAGACCGTCCGGCCGGGCGTGGAAGGTGCTGCTGCCGGTCGGGGCGGCGGCGATGACCGTCGTCCTGGGCGTCGCGGTGTGGGCATGGCCGCGGCTGGGCCAGAACAGCGGCACGGGCGGCGAGGTGACGGCGACGCCCAGCCCGACCCGGACCGCCGCCGTCTTCAACGCGGCTCTGACCGGCGTGGTCAACCCGTCGGCCAGGAAGGGCGGCACGCTGCGCATCGGCATGACCAACATCCTGGACAACCTCGACCCGGCCGGCACCTTCTACACCGAGATGTGGAACTACGCCCGTCTCTACGGGCGCGCGCTGACCATGTACCGGCCCGCGCCGGGCGCGGCCGGCACCGAGGTGGTGCCCGACCTGGCGGCGAAGCTCGGCGAGACCACCGACAACGGCAGGACCTGGACTTTCACCCTCCGTGAGGGGCTGCGCTTCGAGGACGGCACGCCGATCACCTCGCGCGACGTGAAGTACGCCGTCGTGCGCTCGGGCGACAGGAGGCTGCTGCCCAACGGCCCCGACCCGCTGGCGCGGCTGCTCGACATGCCCGGCCGCTACACCGCCGCCGACGCCGACAAGGCGATCAGCACCCCCGACGACAGGACCATCGTCTTCAGACTCAAGAAGCCGATGTCCACCTTCAACCAGATCGCGACGCTGCCCGTGACGATGCCGGTGCGCAAGGGCGCGGCCAAGCTCCTGTCGTCCGGCCCGTACAAGCTGGACATCCAGGCGGGGAAGACCGCGACCTTCGTCCGCAATCCCGCCTGGAACCAGGCCACCGACCCGAACCGCACCGCCCTGCCGGACCGGGTCGAGCTCACCTGGGGCATGGACGGCGAGGAGGCCGACCGGAAGCTCCTGTCCGGCGAGCTGGACCTGCACGCCGGACCGCTGCCGGCCACCCTCGCCACGGTGCGGGCCGACCAGCGGCTCAACGCGCGGGCCGACGCGCCGTCCCTGGACCACCTGCGCTACCTGGCCGTCAACACGAGGGTCGCGCCGCTGGACCAGCCCGAGTGCCGCAGGGCCGTCCTCGCCGCCATCGACAAGAGCGTTCTCCACCGCCTGTACGGCGACGGCCCCTTCGGCACCGAGATCGCCACCCGCCTGCAGCCGCCGCCGCTTCCCGGCAGGGGCGAGCTGGACGGCCCCTCCCCCACCGCGACGGCCGCGCCCTCTCCCGCCTCGTGCGGCCGGGACCCGTTCACGCTGCTGGTCAGGAACGGCCCGACGGACGTGGCGGCCGGGAACGCCATCCGCGACAACCTCACGGCGGCGGGCTTCCACGTCACGGTGAAGAACGTGGACGTGCTGCACGAGTTCGACAAGCTGGGCAACCCGGCGGCGCTCACCAAGGAGAAGATCGGGCTGGTGATGCGGCGGTGGTCCGGGGACTGGCCGGACCCCGACCCGTTGCTGTCGCAGCTGATCGACAGCAGGGAGATCGTCGACAGCGGGTTCTCCGCCAACGTGGGCGTGCGGCTGCCCGAGGTCGACGCGCTGATCGACGAGTCACGGCGGACGCTCGACCCGCAGGCTCGCTTCCGGCTGTGGCGGGAGGCGGAACGGCGGGTGCTGGACGAAGGACTGATGGTGCCGCTGCTGTGGAGCAAAGCGGGGTTGGTCAGGGGCAAGCGGGTCACGAACGCCCACGTCAGCAGCGTCTACCAGCACTACGACGTGACGACGATCGGCGTCACCGGCTGAGGCGTGGTCACCCGTCCTCCGTCCGGAGGACCGGGTGACCGGCGAGCCCGCCCCGGCGACGACCCCCGCATCGCGGGACCGGCGGCGGGCCGCGGGCGGCCGGGGCGCGGCGTCAGGAGGTGGTGGCGAGGGCGAGGGGCATGACGGCGGGTGCGCCCGCGTGGCGGATCAGGGCCGCGGCCAGTGTCATCGTCCACCCGGTGTCCACCCGGTCGTCGACCAGCAGCACCGGCCCGCCGCACCGCGCGATCTCCGCGCCGAGCTCCCTCGGCATGGCCAGCGTCGCCCTGATCGCCTGCACCCGCTTGGCGCTGTTGAACTGCTGCCCCGGCGCGCCCGCCCGGTAGCCCAGCTCGCCCAGGTAGGTGAGCCTGCCGACCTGCGCCAGCCGTTCGGCGAACCCTCTGACCAGCACCGGGCGCGACGCCGACGGCACGCTCACCACCGCGACGGGCCGCTGCCGCCACTCCCACGCCGCCAGCACCTGGACGACCGCCTTGAACATGTCGTCGGGGACCGGCGCGTCGGGTCCGTTGAACAGCTCCCGCAGCCGGTTGCCCCATCCGATGTCGGTCAGCCTGCCCAACGCCCTGCCCGGCTCGGCGCCCAGGTCGGGCTTGATGCGTCCGGACAGGTCGGCCAGGCCGGTGGGCCACTGCCGGCGCGCCTCCACCTCGACCCCCGGCCTCTCGAGCGTCTGCCGGGCGCGCTCCACCGCCGCCGCCGCGATCTCCGGCGAGCGGTGCGTGCCCGTGCAGTTGTCACACCGCCCGCACGGGGCCGCGGCCTCGTCGTCGAGCCGCCTGCGCAGGTACTCCTCCCTGCACTCGGACGTGGTCAGGTAGCCGAGCATGGCCTCCTGCTCGGCCTTGCGCTCGGCGGCGATGCGGGCGTAACGCTCGGCGTCGTAGGCCCACTCCTCGCCGGTCGCCGTCCAGCCGCCCTTGACCCTGCGGACGGCGCCGTCGACGTCGAGGACCTTGAGCATCATCTCCAGGCGGCTTCGGCTGAGGTCGACGACGTTCTCGAGGGCCTGGGTGGACAGCACGCCGCCCTGCTCCAGCGCCTGGAGCGTGGCCCGCACGACCGGCTCGGGCGGGAAGGCGAGCGAGGCGAAGTACGCCCAGATGTCGCGGTCCTCCGTGCCGGGCAGCAGGATGACCTCGGCCCGTTCGACACCGCGGCCCGCGCGGCCGACCTGCTGGTAGTAGGCGACGGGCGACTGCGGCGCGCCGACGTGGATGACGAAGCCCAGGTCGGGCTTGTCGAAGCCCATGCCGAGCGCGCTGGTCGCCACGAGCGCCTTGATCTTGTTGTTGAGCAGGGCCTCCTCGGCGGCCAGACGTTCGGCGGGATCGGTCTGGCCGGAGTAGGCGGCGACCTCGTGCCCCTGCTCGCGCAGGTAGGTGGCGATCTCGTGGGCCGCGGCGACCGTGAGGGTGTAGACGATGCCGGAGCCCGGCAGCTCGTGAAGCGTCTGGGCCAGCCAGGCCAGCCGCTGCTCGGCGCTCCCCAGCCGGACGACCGACAGGTGCAGGCTGTCGCGCTCCAGCGGCCCGCGCAGGACGAGCGTGTCGTCGCCCCCGAGCTGCTCGGCCACGTCGCGGGTGACGCGCGCGTTGGCGGTCGCGGTCGTGGCCAGCACGGGGATGCCGGGCGGCAGCTCCTCGAACAGCGTGGCGAGCCTGCGGTAGTCGGGCCGGAAGTCGTGACCCCAGTCGGAGATGCAGTGGGCCTCGTCGACCACCACCAGCCCCGCGCTCTCGGCCAGCTCAGGCAGGACGTTGTCGCGGAAGTCGGGATTGTTGAGCCGCTCAGGACTGACCAGCAGCACGTCGACCAGGCCCTCGGCCACGCGGCCGTAGATCTCCTCCCACTCCTCGGGGTTGGCGGAGTTGATCGTGACGGCGCGGATCCCGGCCCGCTCGGCGGCGGCGATCTGGTTGCGCATCAGGGCCAGCAGCGGGGACACGATGACGGTCGGGCCCTCGCCGAGCTCCCGCAGCAGCGCGGTGGCGACGAAGTAGACGGCCGACTTGCCCCAGCCGGTGCGCTGCACCACCAGAACCCGGCGGCGGTCGACCACGAGCGCCTCGATCGCCGACCACTGGTCGTCACGCAGCCGGGCGTGATCGCCCGCCAGCGCGCGGAGGTGGGCTTCGGCTTCTTCCCGCATCATCGCGACCGCATCAGTCATGTGGTCCTTGTTACCAGGTCCGGGCGACGAATTCGTCCGCCTGCGCCACGCCGCATCCCCGATCCGCGGCCGGACCCGGCCCCCACCCCCGATAGATCCCCTGTAGGGCCCCCTATCCGCCCCTCCTGTACGGCCCCTGCCCGCCCTTCTCGTACGGCCCCTGCCCGCCCCTCCCGTACGGCCCTGCCCGCCCCTCCTGTAGGGCCCCCTGCCCGGCCCCTCCGGTACGGCAGGCCCGGCCCCTCCGGTACGGCAGGCCCGGCCCCTCCGGTACGGCAGGCCCGGCCCCTCCGGTACGGCAGGCCCGGTCACGCCCACCGTGGGTGCGGGGCCGGGGTCTGTCCTCCACGCCACTCCAGCGGGACTCCGGCGGGCCGCCGTCACATCGCCCATGGCCTGTGGGAGTCGTCGAGCGCCTGGACGGGCGGGGCGAGCGCCTGGACAGGCGGGGTAAGCAGCTGGACCGGCTGGGGGAGCGGCTGGAACGGCGGGGGTGAGCGGCTGGGCGGGGTGGCTGTCCGTGACGGCGGCCCGCCACGTGCGCTCGGTGACGCGTGACCCTGGACAGGCGTCAGCCGGTGACCGGGGTGGCGCGTGGAACGGCTTGCCGTACGGGCCGGACGACCGGTCGGACGGCGCGCCGGTGACCATGGACGGGACGTCCCAGGGCCTGGCCGGGTGGCGCGCCGGGAGAGGGCGGTGCGCGCATCGGCGGGCCAGGCGGACAGGCGCCGGACAGCACGCACCGTTCGGGAGACGCCGCGCCAGGATGCCGCGAGGCGCCGGTGCCGCGGGATCCCGCGCGCCCCGCCGGTGCGGGCCCGCCGGGCGCGGGAGACCGGTCAGGCGGGGTCGGCGTGTCCCGGGGCGCGGGAGACCGGTCAGGCGGGGTCGGCGTGTCCCGGGGCGCGGGAGACCGGTCAGGCGGGGTCGGCGTGTCCCGGGGCGCGGGTGCGAGACGGCTCAGGCGGGGTCGGCGTGTTCGGGGAAGGCGTTGATGGTGACGCGGTGCATGCGGCGGCGTTCGGTGTAGTCGGCGACGGCGTAGTGCTGGGTGGAGCGGTTGTCCCAGAAGGCGAGCGTGCCGGGACGCCATCGCAGCCGCACCTGGTACTCGGGCGAGCGGATGTGGTCGATCAGCAGGGGCAGCAGCGCCTCGTTCTCCCTGTCGCCGAGTTCGACGAGCCGGGTGGTGGACGAGCGGTTGACGAACAGCGCCTTGCGTCCCGTCTCGGCGTGGGTGCGGACGACAGGGCGCACCAGCGGCGGCCACGCGGCCTGGACTTCGGCCAGGTCGAAGGGGTGTCCCTTGGAGATGGCCTTGGTCATGGAGCCGGTGATGTCGTGGACCGCGGTCAGCTCGTCGCACAGGCGCTGAAGCGGCGGCGAGAGCGTCTCGTAGGCGAGGTAGGTGTTGGCCCACAGCGTGTCGCCGCCGACGCTCGGCAGCTGGACGCAGCGCAGCAGGGAGCCCATCGGCGGGGTCGGCTCGAAGGTGTTGTCGCTGTGCCACTCGTCGCCGCCCTCGCCCTTGGGGTCGGTCTGGTCGAGCACGTGGATGGGGCTGGCCCCGTCCTTCTTGAAGGCGGGGTGGTTGAGCGTGCCGAAGTTGAGGGCGAACTGCAGGTGCTGGTCGTCGTCGATGTGCTGGTCGCGGAAGAAGAGCACGAGGTGGTCGAGCCAGCCCTGCCTGATGGTGGCGACCTCCTCGGGCGAGAGGGGTTTGCGCAGGTCGACGCCGGTCACCTCGGCGCCGATGTGCTTGGTCACCGGATGGAACTCGATCATGACGCCTCCAGGGGATCTCCTCCCCGGGACCGTACTTGCCAAGCAATTGCTTGGTCAAGTGAGTGAGAGGTGAGGATGTCAGACCCTGGTCCGATGTGCCGGGCCGCGATGCTCCGGCAGCGTGTCGCGCATGATCACACGTGCTCTGGTGAGCCTTGCCCTGCTCGGCTCCGCCACCCTCACCGCCTCCCCACCCGCGGGCGCCGCGCCGTACCCGCCTGCCGCCGGCCCGTCCGCCGCCGTGCGCCTGACGGCGGGCACCCCGACCCAGGACCCGTCCACCAGGGCGAACCCGACGGGGAGCGCTCCGCCCACCGGGCCGGCCGAGCGGATGGAGCGGTTGGATGTGTCCGTCCCCGTGGACTGGTCCAAGCCCGACGGGCGCACGCTCACCCTCAAGGTCGGCAGGTTCCGCGCCACGGGCCGGTCGGCAGGGGCGGTCCTCATCGCGTACGGCGGGCCGGGCGCGCCGGGGATCAAGCTGACGGAGTCCATGCCCCAGCTGTGGTCCGAGCTGCGCGCGCGGATGGACATCGTCACCTGGGACACCCGCGGCTACGGCGAGCAGTTCCAGGGCACCAGCACGGGCCTGCCGTGCGTGTGGACGCGCGTCCCGATCCCCGCCTTCCCCGAGGACGACGCCGAGTTCGCCAGGATGGCCGACACCAACCGCGGCATCGCCGAGGCGTGCCGCAACCGCGACCCCGAGCTGTTCGCGAACATGAGCTCGGCCGACCACGCCAAGGACATGGAGGCCATCAGGAAGGCGCTCGGCGAACCCCGGCTGACCTACTACGGCGCCTCCTACGCCGGCTTCTACGGCCAGGCCTACGCCCGGCTGTTCCCCGGCAAGGTCAGGGCGATGGTCCTGGACGGCACGTGGAACCACAGCACCGCCGACTGGACGGCCGAGCTGGAGGCGACCGCCCGGCAGAACGAGCAGGCCATGGGCAGGTTCTTCGCCTCGTGCGAGGAGCGGGCGTGCACGCCGTCGTTCTGGCGCCGGCTCGTCGCCAGGGCCGACCGCTCGCCCGTCCCCGCCGGGGCCGGGGTGGCCTACGACGGTCGAGACCTGCAAGGTCTGGCCATGGCGTTCGTCCGGCAGGGGCCGCAGGGCTGGCCTGCCCTGTCGGCGGCGATCGAGAAGGCCGCGCGGGGCGACGCGTCGGGGTTCCTGCCCGCCCGCGGCCTGCGCTATCCGGACGCGGCGACCGGCGTGACCGAGTGCGCCGACTGGCCGCGCTTCGCCGACCGCCGGGAGATGGCCGCGACCGTGGCCAGGCTGAACAGGATCGCGCCCGGCACGGGCACCGCCAACACGCTGGCGACGGCGACCCTGACGTGCGTGGGCTGGCCGGTGAAGGTGACCAACCCGCCGAGCCCGCTGCCGAAGGGCCTGCCGCCGCTCGTCGGCGCGGGCGCCTGGGGCGAGTCGGACGCCGTGGCGCGGGTGCTGGCCCAGGTGCCGGGCAGCGGCCTGGTGCGGCACGAAGGCCCCGGCCACACGCTCTATCTGGGCAACGCGTGCGCCAGAGCCCACCTCAACCGCTACCTGGCCGACCTCGTTGTCCCCGCCAAGGGGACGACGTGCTGAAATATCGGGCGTGGATGTCATCACCTGGTATCTGGAACAGCGCTCACCCGAGGCGCTGATCCCCGCCAAACCGCCCAGGCTGCCGGTCGAGGTGGTGCGCGCCGAGGTGCCGTCGCCCGAGTTCAGCAGGTTCCTCTACACGGCGGTCGGCGGCGACTGGCAGTGGACCGACCGGCTCGGCTGGACCTACGACGAGTGGATGGCCTATCTGACCAGGCCCGGCCTCGAGACCTGGGTCGCCTGGCACCGCGGCACACCCGCCGGTTACCTCGAGCTCGACCCGCAGCCGGGCGCCCAGGTGGAGATCGCCTACTTCGGGCTGCTGCCGTTCGCGATGGGCGAGGGTGTGGGCGGGCACCTGCTCTCGGTCGGTACGGCACGCGCGTGGGACCTCGCCTCGCGCTGGCCCGACCTGCCCGCCACCGAACGCGTGTGGATGCACACCTGCACGCTCGACGGCCCGGCGGCGCTGGCGAACTATCGGGCGCGGGGGTTCGAGGTGTATGACGAGCGGCTGAACGAGCCGGGCGACGAGGACGAGGGCGAGACGCCTGGACCGTGGCCGGGCGCCCGCCGTCCCACCTGAGCCGCCGGCCCTGCCTCGGGAGCCCCTCGGCGCCGGCGGCCGGCCGGCGGAGCAGTCCGGCCACCACTTCGCCGGCGGCGGAGCAGTCCGGCCGCCACTTCGCCGGCGGCGGAGCAGTCCGGCCGCCTCCCTCACCGGCCGGCTCGGCCGCGGACCGCCGCACGGGCCCGGCGGCACTGAACGTGGTTCCCGCGGCCCGCTCCAGGGCGCGTAGAACTCCCGCAGTTCGTTTCAGTGGGACTCCCGCAGTCCGCTTCAGGGCGCGTGGGGCTCCCGCGGTCAGCGCTCCAGGGTGCGCGGGACTCCCGCGGTCCGTTCCAAAGCGCGCGGGGCTACCGCGGCCCGCCCCAGGATGCACGGGCTCCCGCGGCCCGCTTCAGGGCGGGTAGGGCTCCCGCGGCCCGCTTCAGGGCGGGTAGGGCTCCCGCAGTCTGTTTCAGGGCGCGTGGGAGAGGGGGCTGACCGGAGTGTCATGAGGGCCCGCCCGCCTGGGGCCAGGCGACTTTCACCAGCAAGCCGGACAAACCCATCGCGCGAGTCGCGGGCACCCAAGATTCTTCGGCACAATGTTCGACATGGCCCGACGGACGACCACACCCCCGCCTGACGAGGACTTCGAGGAGCGGATCGTCGACATCGACGTGTCCGCGGAGATGCGCACGAGCTTCCTCGAGTACGCCTACTCGGTGATCTACCAGCGTGCGCTGCCCGACGCGCGCGACGGGCTCAAGCCCGTCCAGCGCCGCATCCTCTACTCGATGAGCGAGATGGGCCTGCGCCCAGACCGCGGCCACGTGAAGTCCTCGCGGGTCGTCGGCGACGTCATGGGCAAGCTCCACCCCCACGGCGACACCGCCATCTACGACGCGCTGGTGCGCTGCGCCCAGCCGTTCTCGATGCGCATCCCGCTGGTCGACGGCCACGGCAACTTCGGCTCGCCCGACGACCTGCCGGCGGCCATGCGCTACACCGAGGCCAGGCTCGCCCCCGCGGCCATGCTGATGGTGCAGTCGATCGACGAGGACACCGTCGACTTCAAGCCCAACTACGACGGCCAGGAGACCGAGCCCACGGTCCTGCCCTCGGCCTTCCCGAACCTGCTGGTCAACGGCACGACCGGCATCGCGGTCGGTATGGCGACCAACATGGCGCCGCACAACCTCGTCGAGGTCATCGCGGCCGCCCGCCACCTGATCAAGAAGCCGGAGGCGACGCTCGACGAGCTGATGAAGTTCGTGCCGGGGCCCGACCTGCCGACCGGCGGCATGATCATCGGGCTGCAGGGTGTGCGCGACGCCTACGAGAGCGGGCGCGGCACCTTCCGCATGCGCGCCAAGTGCGCGGTCGAGCAGATCACCCCGCGCCGCAAGGGCATCGTCGTCACCGAGCTGCCGTTCAACGTCGGCCCCGAGCGGGTGATCGGCAAGATCAAGGAGCTGGTCAACGCCAAGAAGCTCCAGGGCATCGCCGACCTGAAGGACCTCACCGACCGGCACAAGGGCCTGCGCCTGGTCATCGAGATCAAGAACGGGTTCATCCCCGAGGCGGTGCTGGAGGAGCTCTACCGGCTCACGCCGATGGAGGAGACCTTCGGCATCAACAACGTCGCGCTCGTCGACGGCGAGCCGCGCACGCTCGGCCTGCGCGAGCTGCTCAAGGTCTATGTCGAGCACCGGCTCGAGGTCGTGCGGCGCCGCTCGGAGCACCGCAGGCGCAAGCGCGAGGAGCGCCTGCACCTGGTCGACGGCCTGATCGTCGCGCTGCTCAACATCGACGAGGTCATCCAGGTCATCCGCGCCAGCGACGACTCCGCGCAGGCCCGCGCCCGCCTGATGGAGGTCTTCGACCTGTCGGAGATCCAGGCCGGCTACATCCTCGACACCCCGCTGCGCCGCCTGACCCGCTTCGACAAGCTGGAGCTCGACCGGGAGAAGGAGACGCTGTCGGAGGAGATCGCCGACCTCACCGACATCCTGTCCTCCGACGCCCGGCTGCGCCAGGTGGTCTCGGGCGAGCTGGCCGACGTGGCGAAGAAGTACGGCACGCCGCGCCGTACGGTGCTGCTGGAGTCGTCGGGCCTGACCCGCACGGCCGCGGTGACGCTGCAGGTGGCCGACGACCCCTGCCTGGTGCTGCTGTCGTCGACCGGGCTGCTGGCCCGCACCGGCGACGCCGCACCGCTGGCGGGCGGCGGCGAGCGCTCGGCTCACGACGTGCTGGTCTCGGCGGTGCGCAGCACGGTCAGGGGCCAGGTCGGCGTGGTGACCTCGCAGGGGCGCATGATCCGCGTCAACGTGGTCGACCTGCCGACGTTGCCGCCCTCGGCCAACCCGCCCTCGCTGTCGGGGGGCCACCCGATCGCCGAGTACGTCGCGCTCGAACCCGACGAGGTCGTGGTCGGGCTGGGCTCGCTCGATCCCGACAGTCCCGGTCTGGCGCTGGGCACCGCGCAGGGCGTGGTGAAGCGGGTGGTGCCCGACTATCCGGGCAACCGTGACGACTTCGAGGTCATCGGGCTGAAGGACGGCGACACCGTCGTCGGCGCGGTGGAGCTCGACTCCGAGGATCACGACCTGGTGTTCATCAGCTCCGACGCGCAGCTGCTGCGTTTCCCGGCCTCGACGGTCCGCCCGCAGGGGCGCCCGGCGGGCGGCATGGCGGGCATCAGGCTCGACAGCGGGGCCAAGGTCGTCTGGTTCGGCGTGGTCGACCCGGCCGTGCCGGCGCAGGTGGTGACGATCGCGGGCTCGGCGACGGCGCTGCCCGGCACGCAGGTGGGCGGCGGCAAGGTGTCCGACTACGCCGACTTCCCGCCGAAGGGCAGGGCGACCGGCGGCGTGCGGGCGCAGCGCTTCCTCAAGGGGGAGGACGTGCTGTTGATGGCATGGGCGGGTCCCGCTCCGGCCAAGGCGGTGTCGGCGGTCGGCAAGCCGGTGCCGCTGCCGGAGGAGATCGGCAGGCGCGACGGGTCGGGGCTGCGGCTGACCCACACGATCGCCGCCATCGGCGGAGCGCTGCGGTCGGGTCCCGAGGCGGAGCCGCCGGCACCGGCGGGCGAGGCACCTCCGACCGCATAACCCTCGCGACGCCCCCGGACACCCGCTTACCGAGCGGGAGTCCGGGGGCGTTCGCGTGCCGAGGCGACCAGCCGGCGGGCCGGACCCGGGCAGGCACTCGATACGGAGCAGGCCGGACGAACCGACCGGTCACCTTGACGCGCCTTTCCTTCACGCCTTGAATTCAGGACTGTGCGCTCAAGAGAGCGCTCTCTCATGCCAGGAGGCGCAGTGACCCCCCGACGCATCGGCGCCCTCAGCGCGATCGCCCTGCTCTTATCCACCTGCCTCGTCCCCGCCGCCGCCCAGGCGGCCGCCCCGCTGACCGTCACCGACTTCGAGAGCGACACCCTCCCGCCCGGTGTCGTCGCCTGGGGCAACGACGCCGCGTCCACGCCCACCCTCAGCATCGAGACCGACACCAGCCGCGTGCTGAAGACCGTCTACGACGTCGGCCAGTGGGGCGGCTGGTCGCACGACCTGCCCGCCGCGCAGGACTGGACGCCCTACGAGGGCTTCGCCTTCTCGGTGAAAGGCACGGGCTCGGGTCAGCGGATCTTCTTCGAGATCAAGGACGGCGGCGGCGGGCCCGGCAGCTCGGAGCTGTTCGAGTCGTCGTTCACCGACACCGAGGCGGGCTGGCGGCGGGTCGAGGTGAAGTTCGCCGACTTCGTCAGGCGCGGCGACTACCAGCCGGGCGGCGCCCCCACCGACGGGCAGCTCGACCTGGAGCGCATGTGGGGCTACTCGATGCGCCTGCCGGCCGCCTCCTCCGGCACTTTGCTGTGGGACGACGTCCAGGTGTACGGCACCGCGCCGCCGCGCCCGGTGCGCCTGACGACGAGCGCGCCCGTCTACCCGGTCAGGGAGAAGGGCGCGGCCCAGGTGGGCGTCGCCATCTCCGCGGTGCCCGCGACGGACCTGACCGTCCGCTACGCGACCGGATCGGGCACGGCCACACCCGGATCGGACTACACGCCCGTGGAGGGGACGCTGGTGTTCCCCGCGGGCTCGCCCGCCGGGACCACGAAGACCTTCACCGTCGCCACGAAGGCCGACGCCGACCCCGAGGTGGCCGAGACCATCCCGATCGTGCTGTCCGGCGAGGGCGTCTCACCGCCCGCCGACGACGCCGTCGTGGTGATCGACGCGCACGGCCTGCCGTACCTCGACGCCCGCAGACCCGTCAGGCAGCGCGTCGCCGACCTGATGGGGCGCATGACGCTCGCCGAGAAGGTCGGCCAGATGACCCAGGCCGAACGCGGCGCGCTCGCCAAGCAGGACGACATCGCCACGTACCTGCTGGGCTCGCTGCTGTCGGGCGGCGGCTCCGCGCCCGCCACCAACACCCCCGAGGGCTGGGCGGACATGGTGGACGGCTACCAGCTGCGCGCCCGGCAGACCAGGCTGCAGATCCCGCTGATCTACGGCGTCGACGCCGTCCACGGCCACAACAACGTGGTCGGCGCCACGATCTTCCCGCACAACGTCGGTCTGGGCGCCACCCGCGATCCGGCGCTCGTCGAGAGGACGGGCGCGATCACGGCCGAGGAGGTGAAGGCGACCGGCATCCCGTGGGACTTCGCGCCGTGCCTGTGCGTCTCCCGCGACGACCGCTGGGGCAGGGCCTACGAGTCCTTCAGCGAGGACCCCGCGCTGGTCTCGCGCATGGCCGCGATCGTGACGGGTTTGCGGAAGAAGGGCGTGCTGGCCACCGCCAAGCACTACGTGGGCGACGGCGGCACCGCCTACGGCTCCTCGACCACCGCCGACTACACCATCGACCAGGGGGTCTACACCGGCGACCGGGCCGAGCTCGAGGCCGTCCACCTGGGGCCGTTCGCCGAGGCGGTCAGGCGCGGCGTGGGCAGCGTCATGCCGTCCTTCTCCAGCGTCGGCGCCACCAAGATGCACGCCCACCAGGAGCTGATCACCGGGGTGCTCAAGGGACAGCTCGGCTTCAAGGGCTTCGTGGTCAGCGACTGGCAGGCCATCGACCAGATCCCCGGTGACCAGGCGAGCGACGTGCGCACCTCCGTCAACGCCGGCCTCGACATGATCATGGTGCCGTACGCCTACACCGCCTTCGTCGAGGCGCTGACCGCCGAGGTGACCGCGGGCCGGGTGGCGCGGTCGCGGATCGACGACGCGGTCGCGCGCATCCTCACCCAGAAGTTCGAGCTGGGCCTGTTCGAACGCCCCTACGCCGACAGGGACGGCCTGCCCGACGTCGGCTCGGCCGCCCATCGCGCCGTGGCACGCACGGCCGCCGCCGCCTCGCAGGTGCTGCTCAAGAACGACGGCGGTCTCCTCCCGCTGCGGCCCTCGGCGAAGGTCTACGTCGCCGGCTCCAACGCCGACGACCTCGGCAACCAGATGGGCGGCTGGACGATCAGCTGGCAGGGTTCGCCGGGGCCCATCACCCAGGGCACCACGATCCTGCAGGGCATCCGCGCCCGTGCCGCCGCCGTCACCCACTCCGCCGACGCATCCGCGCCGCTGGAGGGACACGACGTGGGCGTGGTCGTCGTGGGCGAGCGGCCGTACGCCGAGGGCTTCGGCGACGTCGGCCGCCAGGGCCGCACGCTCGACCTGTCGCCCGCCGACCAGGCGGCCGTCGACAAGGTCTGCGGGGCGCTGAAGTGCGTCGTGCTCGTCGTGTCGGGACGGCCGCTGGCGCTGGGCGAGCTGTCCGGCGTGGAAGCGCTCGTCGCCTCCTGGCTGCCGGGCTCCGAAGGCGCGGGCGTGAGCGACCCGCTGTTCGGGGCCGTGCCGTACACCGGCAGGCTGCCCTTCACCTGGTTCCGTACGGCGGAGCAGCTGCCGATCAACGTGGGTGACGCCGCCTACGACCCGCTCTTCCCCTACGGCTGGGGACTGCGGACCGACCCGGCCCGGCCCAGGCTCAAGGCGGTGCGGGACGAGCTGGCCAGGGGTGACGGCGGCTCCCGCGCGGCCGCCACGGCGCTCGGGGTGGCGCTGGGCTCCCGCCACTGGAACGCCGACGGCAGCGTGCGCGAGGCACGCGTGGTGCTGGCCTCGCTCGGTGTGGCGGCGGCGCTGCTCGAACGGTCGAGGAGCGACACGTTCGCGCAGGACGACGCGGTGGTGTCGGTGGCCAGGGACGTGGCTCAGGCCGGCGGTCGCCGTTCGGACCTGCAGGCGCAGGCCGACCACGAGCTGGCGGCGGGGAACCTACGGAAGGCGGTGGACCTCCTGACCCAGGCGGCCCGCTGACCAGCGCCAGGCGGCTCTGACCGCACCCCCGGTCGCCCGACCGGCCCCACGACGCTCCCGCCTCCGGTCACTGACCGGGCCCACGGCGGTCGCGTCCTGGCTGCCGGTCTCCTGACCTGCCTCCGGGCGACCGCAGATGGACCGCCGGTCGCCTGACCGGTGGGGGCCGGCCGGGTTGGTTCAGCCGTCGGCGGCCACGCACAGGCAGAACGGGTGCCCGGCCGGGTCGAGGAAGACGCGGAAGTCGTCCTCCTCGCTCGGCTGGTACTCGTGCTTGGTCGCTCCCAGCGCGAGGACCTGTGCCTCGGCCTTGTCCATGTCGTCGACGGTGACGTCGATGTGGAACTGCTGCGGCATCTCGGCGCCCGGCCAGGCCGGCGGGCGGTGGTCGTCGACCTGCTGGAAGGCGAGCCGGGGGAAGCGCCCGCCGTCGCTGACGACGACCCAGTCGCCGTCGTCACCGGTGATCTCCCAGCCGATCAGCTGGGCGTAGAAGGCAGCCAGAGCCCGAGGGTCGGCGCAGTCGATGACGGTCGAGCGCATCCGTGCGATTCCTGCCATGCGACTTCCCTGCCCGGCCGGCCGGTTCTCATGCGGCGGCCCGACGGCGACGCCGAGCCCGGGGCCGACGGCATGCGGCATGGGTTGCAGGAGAGGTGCGCATCACGTTGAAGGCGGGCGACACAGGCTTCGTGGTCGCCCGACACGGGCGTAGGAAGGCATCCGCGCTGAGACCAGACGGCACAGACCTCGCGGTCACCCGACACGGGCGAAGGAGCGGGACCGCCCCACACTGAAGGCAGGCGACACAGACCTCCTCGTCGCCCGACGCGGGGCACAGGAGGGGCGCCCGGGGCTCCACCCTGACGGCGGAGGGGTGTGCCCGGGGCTGAGGGCAGGGCGGCACGAGCTGAAGAAGGGGTGCCCGTGCCGGCGCGTGGATCAGGCGCGGCCCTCAGCCCCGGAGTCAGGCGGAGGCGACGGCGGGCAGGGCCAGCAGGAGCTCATAGGGCTCGCTGCCCGCCCACTCGCGGATGAAGCGAGCCCCCTCCTCTCCAGGAGAGAACTCGTCGAACCCCAGCGGCCCGAAACATCCGGCCTTCTCCAGCATCTCGATGAGCGGATCGTCCTCGGGCAGGCTCCCCACGTAGGCGGCCGCGTCGAGCAGCGCGAGCGCGCATCTGGCGTTGCGCCCGTCGTCGGACACCTCGACCCGGTCCAGCCGCCGTCGCCCCTGATCGCGCAGGTACGCGGCGAGTGATTCGGTCCTACTCACGTCACCCTCTTAGATCACACACGGTGGGCTACAACATCATCACGTAAAGTGAGCAAGTATGGTGGGGCGTTCGCCAACTTGCTCGCCAACCAGGACCCGGAAACCTTCACGAAACGGTCATGCGGAATCATCGAGACATGACTGCGTTCGATGACCTGCTCGCGGCGAACGAGACGTACGCGCGGACGTTCGCCTATTCCGGCCTCACCGGTACGGCAGCGCGCGGCCTGGCCGTGGTGACGTGTATGGACTCCCGCATCGACCCCCTGGGTCTGCTCGGCCTGCGCGCAGGAGATGCCAAGATCCTTCGCAACGCGGGCGCCAGAGTGACCGACGACGTCCTGCGCACCCTCGTCCTCGCGGTGTACCTCCTGGGGGTGGAGCGGGTGCTGGTCATGCCGCACACCGACTGCGGCATGGCGAAGGTCACCGACACCGACGTGCACAGCCTGACCGCCGCACGCGGTGTCGACACCAGGAGCCTGGAATTCCACACGGTCCCCGACCAGGACGCGGCGCTCCGCCACGACCTGACCAGGATCAGGACCAGCCCGTTCCTGCCCGCCGGCATGCCGATCGGCGGCGCCATCTACGACGTCCACACCGGCAAACTGATGCCGGTCGAACTTCCCTGACGGGAACCACCGGGCCAGCCGATCGGGCAGACTCGGAGCCTGTAGCCACTGGTGAGTGAGCACTCCCACCCTCCGGACCTCGAGTCCCAGGGTCAGACCGTGCCCTCACCGGTGGGCAGGGGTCTTGGTTGCCGACGGGATGTCGTGCCCGCCGCGTCGTTGGCTGGGCACGTGTCCATCGTCGGGCGCGCCGCCGAACTGACGGCTGACACCAGGACCCGCCGTACCAGGCGCGCGTCCCGGGATGACATGACCGGCATCCGAGAACCGGCTACACCAGACACGACAACCGGAAAGACCCCGCACACGCGGCAGGACCGGCCGCAGCGGGCGGGCCGCAGTGGCTCGACGCTCCGGACCCGACCCCCGCCACGCGGTGCCCTCCCGCACGCATGCGCAGGTACTCGAGGCGCGGTGGATCAGCTGGTCGGCAGGGTATGGCGCAGCTATGGCCGACCAGGTTGAAGAACGCGTCGAAGCTTCACGTGAGCGGGCTCGGCAACTTCGCGAGCGGGCTCGGCAGGCCGGTGAGCGCGCCGAGCAGATCGCCCAACGCCTGCAGGAGCTGGAGCGGAATCCGGTCGGCGGATGGGCGCGCGGATCCACGGCCCGGCAGGCCCGCGAGGCGGCAGCGCGCACCGTGCAGGCCGCCCACCACGCCGCATGCGCCGAGGCGGCGGCCCAGGAGGGCTATCGCCAGGCCGCCCGCGCCCACCGCCGCACCGCCGACCTGCACGACATGCTGGCCGCCGCACACATCGGCGACGCCGAATGGCATCACCACCGCGCCGAGCAACTTCGCCGAGAGGCCTGCGAGGACGACGAGCAGAGCGGTCTCTCCCACACCGGTTGACCAGCAGGACACGCTGCCCCACGCCGGATGACGGAGCAGGTGTCCGTGGAGTCGCCGAGGCGGACTGCCCGACGGCGGACGACCAGCCTGGCCATCCCGTGACGGCCGGGCCGTTGCGCGGGCGCAGCCCGGCGGTCTGGCGTTCAGCCCTGTAGGCGACGACCGACCAATCCCCCGGCACAACCCACCCGCCTGGTGCGGGCGATCGGCCCTCTGGGTGACGACCGACCTCCGCCGGCGCAGACCAGCGGCCTGGTGGCGGGGTTCAGCCCTCTGGGCGACGGCCGACCAATCCGCCGGCACAAAACCGGCGGCCTGGTCTGGGCGATCGGCGGTGCGGGCGACAGGACCTCCGGCGCACCGGAGACCGTTTTCCCGAGGATCGCATCGGCTGAAGGGTCAGGGGCCGCCCCTTAGAAAGCGCACCGGCTCACGAGAAATCTGAACAGCTCCCCACAGAAGGCGAGGAGAACATCGTGGTCATCATCTCCGGCAAGCTCTACGTGGCCGCCGACGCCCGCGACGCCTACCTGGCCGACTGCCGCGAGGTGATGGAGCAGGCCAGGTCGGCCCCCGGCTGCTTCGACTTCGCCCTGTCGCCCGACCTGCTCGAACCCGACCGGATCAACGTCTACGAGCGCTGGGAGACCGACGAGGACCTCGAACGCTTCCGAGGGGAAGGCCCCAGCGGCGCCCAGACGGCACAGATCCGCGCGGCCGAGGTGAGCAGGTACCGCATCTCGGCCATCGAACCAGCTTAGAGGCCACGCGGATTGGTGCGAATGGAGGCTGTCTGCGGGCTGGGTCAGGACTTGCCCACCCGGGCTGCCGGGGGTCTCGAACGTGACGTTGCGTAATCGGACACATCATCGCCTTGTGTAGTTCCACGGATCCCGCCGACCGCTGTCATCGACCACGATCAGGCACCTACAGTTGTCGAGCCACGCCCACGTAGCCGTACGATCACCCGATCAAGGACCACGATGTCGATACACGAGAATCTGGCAATCCTTCGCCGCGCCGCCGAATCCGGAACGGTCATCATCACGGCGTCGGAGCCCGCCTCCGCCGAAGCCGTCCGCGACCGCGAGACAGGGCTGAAGCCCCATTTCGGAACCGTCGACTGGACGGCTCCGCCCAGCTACCGGGCTTTCCTCGCCGAGCACAACACCTTTGCCGGTAAGCGCTGGGACGTCTCATCCAACAGGTACATCGAGTTCGTCGTCGTCGGTGACGATGCCATCGTTGCGCTGAACTCCGATCTCGTGCATATGCCCGAGCAGGTGGACCGCGGCGACGGCCGGTGGCTGTCCACCAACCATCTGGTCGGCTTCGCCCTCGCCGACGCAGACAACGAGGCGGTCTGGTGCTTCGATGTCACCCAGCCGGACGCAGACGGCGAATACCCGGTCTACTACCACCACTACGACGATCAGGAAGGGCGCGCACGCTACGTTGAGGGCGGGGACTGGGAGGACCTGGCCAACTCCACCCCGGACTTCCCCACGTTCGCCGCCTGGCTGGACGCGATGGCCAACGCGTTCACCGCGCCTGAGCCACCGAGCTGGTTCGAGCAACTGGGCTCTCCGGGCTTCTACCCAGGGCTGTAGGAGGCCGTACGGGCAGGGGTGCGATCATGGTCGGCGATTCGGGCGTCCGCCCCAGCGGTGAGTCGTCCATGCCTACCGGATCAGACCGCGCACGGTGATGATCGTGTCGGCGAGGCCGAAGAATGCGCCGACGACGGTGGCGCGCCGGATCCACTCGTCGCCGGATCGTGGTGGCCGAGCAGGTCGTGTCGGCGATCGCCTGGCAGGAGCAGCCGAATCGCAGGAGCTGCGGCATCTTGTCGAAGACGATCGGGTCGGTGATGCGTGGGCGGTGGCAGCCCAGCGGATGAGTCGCCGCGCAGGTCGGCCGCTCGGGCAACAGAGCGGCGAATCGGCACCGGAGTGGTTCGGCCAGCCATGATGGAAGTACAGGCACAGGTCTCCCCGGTGGTCACAGAGCGTCGCAACTCCATGATCGCCAGGACCTGTGCCCGTCTTACTGCCGGGGTAGCACCAGCACGCCTATCTGCGCGACCTCTTAGCCGCAGCCGGCCGGTCCGATGCGGCTCAGGCGTCGATGTGGTCGCGGTCGACCTCGGCGGCGCTGCTCACGATGAACTCCCTGCGCGGCGCCACATCGCTGCCCATCAGCAGGTCGAAGATGCGCTCGCCCGCCTCGGCGTCCTCGATGCGCACCCGGCGAAGGATGCGGTGGCGCGGGTCCATCGTGGTCTCGGCCAGCTGGTCGGCGTCCATCTCGCCCAGACCCTTGTAGCGCTGCACCGGATCCTTCCAGCGCTTGCCGCGCCGTTCGAGATCGCGCAGCACCTTGTGCAGCTCGGCGTCGGAGTAGCAGTAGATGTACTTGTCCTGCCCGCGCCCCGGGTTGGTCAGCTCGATGCGGTGCAGCGGCGGCACGGCGGCGAAGACGCGCCCCGCCTCGACCATCGGCCGCATGTAGCGGTGGAAGAGGGTCAGCAGCAGGCAGCGGATGTGCGCGCCGTCGACATCGGCGTCGGCCATCAGGATGATCTTGCCGTAGCGGGCCGCGTCGAGGTCGAAGCTGCGCCCCGAGCCCGCGCCGACCACCTGGATGATCGCGGCGCACTCGGCGTTCTTCAGCATGTCGGCCACGGAGGCCTTCTGCACGTTGAGGATCTTGCCGCGGATCGGCAGCAGCGCCTGGAACTCCGAGTCGCGGGCCAGCTTGGCCGTGCCGAGCGCGGAGTCTCCCTCGACGATGAACAGCTCGCTGCGGTCGACGTCGTCGCTGCGGCAGTCGACCAGCTTGGCGGGCAGCGCGGAGTTCTCCAGCACGCTCTTGCGGCGCTGGTTGTCGCGGTGCTCGCGGGCGGCGATGCGCGCCTTGGCAGCGGCGACGATCTTCTCCAGTACGGCCCGCAACTGCTGCTTGGCCCGCCGGGGCGGGTTGGCGAACAGCTCCCTGAGCTCACGCGAGACGACATGGGAGACGATGCGGGTGGCGGCCGAGGTGCCGAGGACCTCCTTGGTCTGCCCCTCGAACTGCGGCTCGGGCACGCGAACGGTGACCACGCCGGTCAGGCCCTCGAGGATGTCCTCCTTGGTGACCGGGTCGTCGCCGTTCTTCAGCAGCCTGGTCTCGCGCAGCAGCTCGTTGAGCGTGCGGACCAGACCGCGCTCGAACCCGGTGATGTGGGTGCCGCCCTTGGGGGTGGCGATGACGTTGACGAAGGAGCGGACGGTGGAGTCGTAGCCCTTGCCCCAGCGGATCGCCACGTCGACGGACAGCTCTCGCTGCACCTCCGTGGGCGTCATGTGGCCCTGGTCGTCGAGGACGGGCACGGTCTCGTGGAAGTGGCCGACGCCCTGCATCCGCAGAACCTCGCAGACCGCCTCGTCGCGGGCGAGGAACTCGGTGAACTCGGAGATGCCGCCGTCGAAGCGGAACTCCTCGGTCTTGCCCTCGTGGATGAGGACGAGCGTGAGGCCCGGCACGAGGAAGGCGGTCTGGCGCAGCCGTACGTGGATCTCGTCGATCGAGACCTCGGCGTCGGGCAGGAAGATCTGCTTGTCGGCCCAGAAACGGACGCGGGTGCCGGTGGCGTCGGCGCGCAGCTTGCCGCCGTCGCGCAGGCCGGACTTCTTCTTGAACTTGGCGGTGGGCCCCGGACCGTCGAACACGCCGGGCACACCGCGCCTGAAGCTGATCAGGTGGATCTGGCCGCCGCGGTCGACCTCGACGTCGAGCCGGGACGACAGCGCGTTGACCACGGAGGCGCCCACGCCGTGCAGGCCGCCCGAGGCGGCGTAGGAGCCGCCGCCGAACTTGCCGCCCGCGTGGAGCTTGGTGTAGACGAGCTCGACGCCGGGGAGCCCCGACTTGGGCTCGATGTCGACCGGGATGCCGCGGCCGTTGTCGCGGACCTCGATGGAGCCGTCGTCGTGGAGCTCGACCTCGATGCGGGTGCAGTGGCCGGCCAGCGCCTCGTCGACGCCGTTGTCCACGATCTCCCAGAGGCAGTGCATGAGACCGCGGCTGTCGGTGGACCCGATGTACATCCCAGGGCGCTTGCGGACCGCCTCGAGGCCCTCAAGCACCGACAGGTGACGAGCTGTGTAACCCGCCTCCGCTACCGTCACTCCAGCTCCTCTGGTCATGCATCGAACACGTGTGCGTAGCTTACCGTTCTTCCCGCCTGTGCGCGTACAAGCTTGCCATCAGGCGACGTTTGGCGTTACCAACGGCGCGTCAGACGTTACCTTGGGCCATATTCCGCTCTGGGCGTAGCGAGGCCGTGATTGGGAACGTCCAGGTCCGGTTAGATGTTGTCTCAAGTGACTGACGCCAGATCCTCGCTTCGGCGGGGGTGACCCGAAAGGCGATACGTGACTGGAGCTCTCGCCCCCGTTAAGCCGCTGACGGCCCTCGACCGTTGCGACCGTTGCGGCGCCCAGGCCTACATTCGCGCGACCCTGCCTGTCGGCGGGGAGCTGCTGTTCTGCGCCCACCACGGGCGTCAGCACGTGGCCGTGTTGCGTGAGAAGGGCGCCGAAATCCTGGACGAGTCGGCTCGGCTCAGCGCAACCCCCACATCCGCATCTCCCGACGAACGCTGACCGGCATTCGTCTGCTGACATAACCACATACGGCATGAAGCGCAGGCGGCGGCCCGGTGTTCCGGGTCCGTCGCCTGCGCCTTCTCACGGGTGACTGCGCCCGCGACAAGAGACCGGCATCCGCCCCCTGGCAAGCGCCCGCTCCTCACGGCTCGCCCGTCAGGCCACCGCCGGTGACCCGCGAAGGCGCCGACGCCCACACGCCACCCCACCAAACGGCCGGCCTTCTACCTCGCCCCGTCAGGCCGCCGCCGGCAACCCGCCAAGGGGCCGGCGCCCACACGCCACCCCGCCGGCACCCCACCGAACGGCCGGCGTCCTACGGCGCGATCTGCCGAGCGGCCGGTGTCCTGCCGGCGTCTTGCCGTGTGCCTCACCGGACCGGGAACGTGTGCCTCACAGGACCCGGTAGTGGTAGCCGCCGTGGATCTCGAACCCCTCGCCGCGGTAGAACGCCGACGCCGCCTCGTTGGCGGCCGTGACCACCAGGTAGGCCGAGGCCGACCCCGCGTGCCGTACCAGCGCCCTGAGCACGCTGCGCGCCAGCCCACGGCGGCGGGCCCGCGGAAGCGTCGCCATGCAGTAGACGCCCAGCGTGTCGCCCTGCGGCACGCCGCGGCCGACGGCCAGCGCCACGCCGTCCTCCTCCACCGCCGCATACCAGGCGGGCACGCCCGCGCAGATCTTCGCGGCCGCCTCCAGCCCGTCGCCGTAGCGGCCGTCGACCGCCCACCACGACTCCAGCCAGCCCTGCCACGGGGCGCTCTCGACGCGCACCTCGTGGGCGGGAGCGCCGAGCGGCGTGCGGGCGACCATGCTGTGCACGGGGTCGACCACGCGGTAGCCGCGTTCCTCCAGCACGGCGTCGAGATCCGTCGCCCGCGAACCGATCGAGAAGACGGCGGGCAGGCCGCGGCCGGCGTAGAAGGCCTCCGCGGTCTCGAGGGCACCGCCGAGGTCGGCGGGCATGCCCGTCACCAGCACCGAGTTGGCCCGCTTGGTCACCCCTTCGGCGTGGCGGAGGGTCCAGCCGTCCAGCTCGACGCGCTCGAGCGCGGGCCACGCCCGGTCCATCAGCAGGTCGAGATCCATCCCGGCAGCCTAGCGGCGCCCCTCCGGTACGGCACGCGCGCCCGGCCCCCCGCGATCACCGCCGCCCTCCCGCCCGGACACGCCTCTCCAGCAGACCCACTCCAGCCGACTCGGGCCGACTCCAACCGACTCCAGCCCGCTCCACCAAGTCGGCACCGGCCGGCTCCAAGCGGCCCCAGCCGACTCCGGCAGGCTCAACCCTCCGACCGGCTCCAGCCAGCGCCAAACCGGCTCCGGCCGGCTCGAAGCGGCCCCAACCGACTCCGGCAGACCCAACCGGCTCCGGCCGGCTCCAAGCAGCCCCAGCCGACTCCGGCAGGTTCAACCGGCTCCAATTCGGCTCCAGCCCGCTCCAGCCCGCGCGAAATCGGTTCCGGCAGACTCAGCCGGCGTCCAACGTCCCGGCAGACTCCGGCAGGCCCCTTCTGGGCGTGACGTCGCACGTCAGCCGCCCAGGTGGTAAACCCGTACCCGTGCTCATTCTGCTCCCGCCGTCCGAGGGCAAGGCCGCCCACGGCACCGGTCCCGCTGTCGGTGACCTGTCCTTCCCCAGCCTCGCCAGGCCGCGCACCCGCGTGACGAACGCCCTCGTCAAGGCCGCCAAACGCCGCGACGCCCTCGACGTGCTGGGCCTCAGCCAGGGCCAGGCCGCCGAGCTGGACAAGAACCTCGCGCTGAAGACGGCGGCCACGCTGCCGGCCGCCGAGCTCTACACCGGCGTCCTCTATGACAATCTCGGCCTGGCCACGCTGGACGCCGAGGCCAGGGCCAGGGCGGAGCGGGCTGTGGTGATCTTCTCGGGCCTGTGGGGCGTGCTGCGGATCACCGACCGCGTGCCGCCGTACCGGCTGTCCATGGGGGTCAGCCTGCCGCCGATGGGCGCCCTCGCGACGTTCTGGCGGCCGCTGGTGAGCAAGGAGCTGGACCGGCTGGACGGGCTGGCCGTCGACATGCGCTCGGCCACGTACGCGGGCGCGTGGAAGGCGGGCGCGCGCGGGGTCGCGGTGCGGGTGCTGCGGGACGGCAAGGTCGTCAGCCACATGGCCAAGGCGACCCGCGGCGAGATCGCCCGGCGGCTGCTGGAGAGCGCCGCCGACCCGGCGACGCCCGACGAGCTGGCGAAGGTGCTGACCGACCTGGGTTACGCCGTGCGGCTCTCCCCCGGCCGGATCGACGTGGACGTCACCTGACAGATTTCGCCGGACAAGCGGAAGGGGGTACGGCCCGCAAGGGCCGTACCCCCTTCTCGCGCGACACCTAATCCAGGTAGTCGCGCAGAACCTGTGAACGCGACGGGTGACGAAGCTTGGACATCGTCTTCGACTCGATCTGCCGGATGCGCTCGCGCGTCACCCCGTAGACCTTGCCGATCTCGTCCAGCGTCTTCGGCTGCCCGTCGGTGAGACCGAACCGCATCGACACGACGCCCGCCTCCCGCTCCGACAGCGTGTCGAGAACGGAGTGGAGCTGCTCCTGCAGCAGCGTGAAGCTGACGGCGTCGGCCGGGACGATGGCCTCGGAGTCCTCGATGAGGTCACCGAACTCGCTGTCGCCCTCCTCACCGAGAGGGGTGTGCAGCGAGATGGGCTCGCGGCCGTACTTCTGGACCTCGACGACCTTCTCGGGCGTCATGTCCAGCTCGCGGGCCAGTTCCTCGGGCGTGGGCTCGCGGCCGAGGTCCTGCAGCATCTGCCGCTGGACCCTGGCCAGCTTGTTGATCACTTCGACCATGTGGACCGGGATGCGGATGGTCCGCGCCTGGTCGGCCATGGCGCGGGTGATCGCCTGGCGGATCCACCACGTGGCGTAGGTGGAGAACTTGTAACCCTTGGTGTAGTCGAACTTCTCCACCGCGCGGATCAGGCCCAGGTTGCCCTCCTGGATCAGGTCCAGGAACAGCATGCCGCGCCCGGTGTAGCGCTTGGCCAGC
This sequence comes from Nonomuraea sp. NPDC003754, assembly GCF_053605785.1. Lineage (NCBI taxonomy): Bacteria > Bacillati > Actinomycetota > Actinomycetes > Streptosporangiales > Streptosporangiaceae > Nonomuraea > Nonomuraea sp. NPDC003754. The sequence continues at coordinate 119,780 of NZ_JBSGJX010000018.1, read as the reverse complement.
GAGACCACCAGCCGGAGGTTGGCCTCCAGGAGGTGGTTCTTGGCCCTGCGGCCGTCCTCGGCGATCCACTCGAGCTCGGCCCTGACGTCGACGGGCAGCTGGTCGACCTCGCCGCCGCCGAGCTGCTCCTCGGCGAACAGGCCCGCCTCGATGCGCTTGGCCAGCTCGACCTCCTGCTCGGCGTTGAGCAGGGGGACCTTGCCGATCTGCTTGAGGTAGTCCTTGACGGGGTCGGCGGTGGCGCCGGCGGCGGCGACCTGCGCCACGGGGGCGTCATCGTCGTCGTCGGAGAGGATCAGCACCTCGTCGTCGCTGGTGGCGACGGTCTCGGGCTTGGGCTCCTCGTCGGGCTCCTCGTCGGCCTCGACTTCAACCTCGACCTCGACCTCGTCGACCTCCAGGTCTTCGAGGTCCTCGAGCTCGACGTCGCCCTCGAGGTCGATGTCGTCCTCGTCGACGCCCTCGGGCGCCTTCGGCTTGGTCGGTGCGGGCCCGTTGGCGGGCGCCTCGGCCTTGCCTTCCTTCTTGGCAGGCGCTGCCGCCTTGCGGGCCGCAGGGGCGGCCTTCTTGGCGGGCTCGGCCTTCTTCGCGGCGGGCCGCTCTGCGGAGGCTGCCTCAGCGGCGACGACCGCGGTCACGGTCTCCGGCTGCTGCTCCTTTGCGGCCGCTGCGGTTCTCGTCTTGACGGGGGCAGCGGTACGGCGCTTTGCTGGACCACGAGACTTCTTCGGAGCCGCCGAGTCAGCGGCGGTCAGCCGGACGACGACGCCCTCTTTGCTGAGCGTCCGCAGGACCCCCGCGGCTTGCGACATGGGGATGTCCGCCTCCTCGAAGGCCTGACGGACATCCTCGGACTCGAGGAACCCCTGCGAGCGCCCACGCTCGAGCAGTCGCTGAATGACGGGCTCGTTCAGCTCTGATGGCTTCGAGCGAGTCGAACTTGCAGGCGACACGAACACCTCTCGAACGAACGCGTGGCGACAATGGACCCAGATGCCCGCTGGGGGGCTATGCCTCTCTAGGAGATCGGTGCGGCCGTGCGGAGCGCAAACGGACCATCCAGCATTCTGGCACGACCCGGCACTCCATACGGCCACCTCCCGGCGGTTGACCTCCACCCTAGGCCGACCGGAACAGTAGTGCGTACGGAAGCGGTGCACTGATACCCGAAAGCAACCCTTATGACTGTTTCATTCAGTCACTCTTCGTGGCTGCGGGAACGTGAATCGCGAGCGCCGTGACGTCATCGTCCTGTTCGTAGCCGGACAACATGCGATCTACAAGGAAATCAAGCAGCATGTGCGGATTGTTTACGACTTCGTGTGGCGCTTCGGTCACAACCGAGCAAAGCTCCGCGAGTCCCGCGTCCAGCCCGCGCTTGCGGTTCTCCACCATGCCGTCGGAGTAGAGCACGGCGGTGTGCCCCGGCGGCACCACGAACCGGAACTGCCGCCGCGAGGTGGGCCAGCCGAGCGGCGTGCCGGGCTCGGCGTCGCACAGGATGGCGCTGCCCTGCGGCGAGATGAGCACGGGTGGCGGGTGGCCGGCCAGCGCCAGCGTGCCCTCGCCGGTGCCGGGCTCCACGACCATGTAGGCCAGCGTGGTGACCTGCTCCTCCTCCTCGGTGGCGTCGAAGACCCTGTCGAGCCCCGTCAGCACGGCCGCGGGCGGCGGGTTGGTCAGCGCCAGGGCACGCATCGCGTTGCGGATGCGGCCCATGCCCGCCGCGGCCTTGACGCCCTTGCCCATGACGTCGCCGACGACCGCGGCGACCCTGCCGTCCTGCAGCACGAACGCGTCGTACCAGTCGCCGCCGACCTGCACGTGGCGGCTGCCGGAACGGAACCGCTGGGCCAGCACCAGGCCCTTGACCACCGGCAGCCGGTCGGGCAGGAGGCTGCGCTGCAGCGTCTCGGCGGTGCGGTGCTCGCGCTCGAACAGCGTGGCCCGCTCGACCGCCAGCGCGCACTGGCCGGCCAGCGCCTCGAGGAAGACGCCGTCCTCCTGGGAGATCTTCTGCGGCCTGGTGAAGGAGAAGCGCAGCGCGCCCAGGGCGCGCCCGGCGGCCAGCAGGGGCAGTCCGACCCAGGCCCGCTCGTCGCTGTGGGCCAGGAAGGCCGTCAGGACGTCCTCGTCGCCTCCGGCGTCCAGCAGCTGGGCCTTGAGGCTCTCGGGCGATTCGGCGAAGACCGGGCGCCTGCTGTTGACGGCCATGGTCAGGACGCTGGAGTGCGACAGCGGCACGTCCTCGCCGGTGGCGCCCGGCACCTCGGGCACGCCGCCGCCGTTGACCAGCTTGAGCACGGCCCTGTCGAGGTCGAGCAGCGCCACCGCCGAGCGGTCGGCGGCCAGTGCCGTACGGCCGACGTCGATGATGACCTGCACCACCTGCTCGACCGTCAGCGCCTCGGCCAGCATCGCCGTGGCGCCCTGCAGCCTGGCCGTGCGCAGCGCGGCGGCGCCGAGCTGGTCGGTCAGCCTGCCGCGCATCTCCTCGGCCTCGCGCTGCGGCGTGACGTCGGTGTTGGCGCCCACCCACTCCACGACGCGGCCGTGCCGGATGATCGGCACGGCCCGCACCTCGAAGTGGCGGTAGCCGCTGGCTCTCGTGCGGACGCGGTAGTTCCACTCGAACATGGTGCGGCCGCGCAGCGCCTCCTTCCACACCTCCTCGGTGTGCTGGCGCTCGTCGGGATGGACGGCCTCCAGCCAACCGTGCGCCAGGTACTCCTCCAGCCCCTGGCCGGTGATGGCGCGCCACTGCGGCGCGTCCTCGACCACCGCGCCCGTGGGCGAGGTGATCCACACCAGCTGCGACTGCGCCTCGACGAGGGAGCGGTAACGCTCCTCGCTGCGCCGCAGGTCCTCCTCGGTCTGGCGGCTCTCGGTGACGTCGGCGCCGATGAGCGCGACGGCGCGCAGCTCACCCTGCTCGTCGTGGACCGGCGAGAACGACAGCGACCAGTGCCTGGTGTCGCCCTCACCCGAGCGCACCCGCACGCGGCCCTCGGCGACCGGAGCGTCGCTCTCCACCACGCCCTGCACGGCGTGGGTGATCAGCCGGCTGAGGTCGGCGGTGAGGGTCTCGGCGGGTGTACGGCCCGGCAACCGGTCCGCGGGCACGCCGACGACATCGCTGAACACCTCGTTGACCCGGTCGAAGCGCCCCTCGGGGTCGAAGAAGGCGAAGGCGAACTCCGCCTCGGACATCAGGCCCTTGAAAAGGCCGGAGTCTGAGATGTCCACACCCGACTCCCGGGGACGGGGCACGGAGGTCTCGGCGCTCATGGTCGGCACCTCCGTCGCGTGCCAGGGTCTCCCACGCGGCACATCTCCATAACTGTGTATCGGTGTAGCGCAGCTCCGGGCGACCGGATTCTGCTGTACATCATCGGCGATGGGCATGCACGGACGGAAGCCCCGGCCGCCATACGGTCAACGCATCCTGTCAAAGTCGCTCCACTGTGCGCAGCAAGATCAGGCTACTTGCCCTTGGCCGCCTTCTTGGCCTCCTGTTTGGTGGCCCGCACCTTCTCCAGGCTCTCGCCGTCGACGACGTCGGCCACGGAGCGGAACGACCCCTCCTCACCGTAGAGTCCCGCGGCCTCGCGCCAGCCGTCGGGCTGGACGCCGAGCTGCTTGCCCAGCAGGGCCAGGAAGATCTGGGCCTTCTGCTTGCCGTACCCGGGCAGGTCCTGCAGCCGCCTGAGGAGCTCCTTGCCGTCGCTGACGTCCGCCCACAGCAGCTCGGGCCTGCCGTCGTAGTGCTCGACGAGGTAGGCGGCCAGCCGCTGCACCCGTTCGGCCATGGACTTGGGGTAGCGGTGGACGGCCGGCTTCTCGGCGAGCACCGCCGCGAACGCCTCTGGATCATAGGCCGCCACCTCCTCGGCCGTCAGCTCGTGGCCCAATCTCTGCGAGATCGTGTAGGGGCCGGAGAAGGCCCACTCCATCGGGATCTGCTGATCGAGCAGCATGCCGACGAGCAGGGCGAGCGGACTGCGGCCGAGCAGCTCGTCGGCCTCCGTCCGCTGGGCGAGCTGGATGCGCATGGAACCAGCTTCGCATGAAAGGAACTTCCAAGAAGCGAACACAGGCGCCACAGAGGGTTGACAGCTGCCCGAGAACCGGTGGAATGGGAACGCACTCCCCAGCTTGACCGTTCTTGGGGTTTTGCCCCGTGGCTCCAGAGGAATCTCACTCCTATGCTCGCACTGGCCACTCGACTCATACGGGAACCGGTGAGCCTGCGCCTGGCCGCCGAATTCCTGACCGTGCCCATCGAGACCGTCGACCGCTGCGTCGCCGACGCTCTCGCCTGCGTCGAGCACCTCGGCATCGAGGCCACGCCCGACATCGTCGAGCGGATAGCCCGCGAGCACCTGCTCGCCATCGTCAACTCCGCGCCGCCGCCGCGCCCGCCCCGATAACATCAAGACCCGGCCTGCTTTCGTCTGGCGGACGGCGACGGCCGGTCAAGCACGGTTTCTCATTGGTAAACGCACCGTTTCCGCCTGGAATGCGAGAGAGTGGAGGGCGTGCGCCGACACCGACGAGACCCAAGGGAGAGCACTCCGCCTGACGACGTGTTCGCCGAGATGGTGCAGGCGGCCCGCGAGCTGCTGGCCGTCCGCAGTCCCCTCGACGCCGAACTCATGGTCTCCGACATGGTCGGCGCCTGGTGGGGCCGCAGGGTGCGCGGGGGCGACGTCGAGCAGGTCCTGGGCGAGGGGCTGGTCGACTACGCGGCCAAGGCGGGCACGCCCGCGTCGCTGACGCTGCTGATCTGCCTGGCCTACCTGGGCACGGCCCGCCAGGGCGCCAAGGCCGAGGGCGCGGCGCTGGCGATGATGGAGTCGGGGGTGGCCAGGCCGGGATGGGCCGACAGGGTCGGCGCGGTGAAGCCGACCGGATGCTACGTCTCGCGCGACGCCTACGGCGACCAGGACACCGTGATCTGCACCTTCGGCTACCGGTGGAGCGAGGAGCGGACCGAGGGCGCCCACGCCGCGGCCGCCCACCCGCAGGACCGCCACGCGCTCGTGATGGTCGTCGACTACAACATGTCGGGCATGGCCCGCGACGCGTGGGTCTCCACCCACGTCGACAAGCTGCTCGACGAGGCCCGGGCGGAGGCGGAGGCCAACCCGATGCTGCTGTTCGAGGAGGTCGAGCCGCAGCAGGCCAGGGCACTGCTGGAGTCGGCGATGCGGGCCACCCGCGAGCCGAAGAACCCGCCGCCGGTCAGCGACAGCTACAGCGCCTACCACGCCTTCGCCAGGTCCAGGCTGAAGGCGCTGCCGCCGGGACGCAGGCGGCCCGCCCCGCTGCACAGCGAGGCGCCCTACAGCAGGGAACGCAGGGCGATGCTGGCCGCCGAGTTCCTGGCCTCCGACGCGGCCGAGCACCTGTCCGACCCGTCGGCCGCCTCGCGCTGCGCCGACCACATCATCGACTACGGCTGCGAGCAGGACTTCGACCGCCCGCTGCGGGTCAGCCCCACCAAGTGCGAGACGTTCCTGCTCGACTGGCTGCCGCGCAAGGTCATGCTCAGCCACGCCGAGCAGGAGGCGATGCCGCACGTGCTGGCGGCGTGGGTGCGGTTCGCCGCCCGCCGTACCGGGCTGCCCGAGCAGGGGATCGCGGCCACGCTCGACGGGGTGTGGGAGGCCACCGCCCGCTTCCCCGACGCCTACCGCGATCCGGCCTCCTTCGGGCTCGACATGGCGCTGATGGAGCGGCTGCTGCCGGACGGCGACCTGTCGGCGCTGGCCAGGCGGGTGTTCGCGTTCCCGATCCTGCAGGGCAGGCACGGCGACATCGACCTCGACACGCTCAACCCCGCCGACGAGGCCGACCGGCGCATCCTGCTGGAGATCGACCACGTCGGCGAGATCGACGAGCAGCACCTGGCCTGGCACGAGGAGATCGCCACGCGGCTGTGGGAGGGCGATCCGCCGCAGCTGTGGGAGGCGGCGCAGCGGCTGCTCGACCTGGGCCACGACCGGCACGAGGTGCTCCACGTCCTCATCGAGATCGTCGAGCGCATCGGCGCCGACCCCGAGGAGCTCGCGTCCGCGCTGGATGACATCGCGGACATCCCCGACGGCCTGTAGCGTCATGACCTATGGTGATCGACCTCAACGCTGACCTCGGAGAGGGCTTCGGCATCTGGCGGCTCGGTGACGATCTCGCCCTGCTCGACATCGTCACCTCGGCCAACGTCGCCTGCGGCTTCCACGCGGGCGACCCTGTGACGATCAGGCGCACCTGCGCCGCGGCCGTCGACAGGGGGGTGACCATCGGGGCGCAGGTGTCCTACCGTGACCTGGCCGGTTTCGGGCGCAGGGAGATGGACGTCGAGCCGGAGGAGCTGTGCGCCGAGGTGCTGTATCAACTGGCCGCCGTCGACGGGATTGCTCGGGCGATGGGCGGCCGGGTCGCCTACGTCAAGCCGCACGGCGCCCTCTACAACCGGGTCGTGCGTGACCCCGTGCAGGCCGCCGCGCTGGTCGACGCGGTGCTCGACTACGACGCCGGCCTGCCCGTGCTGACCCTGCCCGGTTCGGTGGTCCACACGGCGGCGGCCGAGGCGGGGGTCCCGACGGTCACCGAGGCGTTCGCGGACCGCGCCTACACGCCGGCGGGCACGCTGGTCTCGCGCCGCGAGGAGGGCGCGGTGATCCACGACCCCGGCGAGGTGGCGGCGCGGGCGGTGCGCATGGCCGTGGACGGCACGGTGACCGCGATCGACGGCTCGAAGGTGTCCGTCAAGGCGCGGTCGGTGTGCGTCCACGGCGACACCCCCGACGCGGTACGGCTGGCGCGTGCCGTACGGGACGGCCTCCTGGAGGCCGGGGTGGCCATCCAGTCCTTCGCATGAGCCTGGTCAGGCCCGCCGGAGAGCACGGACTGCTGGTGGAGACGGGGTCGCTGGCGGCCTCCCACCGGCTGGACGCGCTGCTGCGCGCCGAACGGCCGGCCGAGGTCGAGGAGATCGTGCCGGGGCCCGAGACGGTGCTGGTGGTGGCCACGGGCGGCGACCAGTCGCGGCTGCGCGCCCGGCTGTCCGAACTGGCCGAGCTCGCCTCGGCCGGCGGCGATTCCCCGGCGCTGTCCGAGAAGGTGGTGACGATTCCCGTCGTCTATGACGGGGCGGACCTGCCGTCGGTCGCCGCCGAGACGGGCCTGACCGTGCCCGAGGTGATCGCCAGGCACACGGGCACCGAGCTGGTGGCCGGCTGGCTGGGCTTCGCGCCGGGCTTCGCCTATCTGACGGGGCTGGACCCCGTGCTGCACGTGCCCCGCCTGACCACGCCGCGCACCTCGGTGCCCGCGGGCTCGGTGGCGATCGCCGGTCCCTACGCGGCGGTCTACCCCACGGCCTCGCCCGGCGGGTGGCGGCTGCTCGGCCGCACGTCGCTGCGGGTGTGGGACGTCCACGCCGACCCGCCGTCGCTGCTGCCGCCCGGCACCCGGGTACGCTTCGAGGCGACATGATCGAGGTGCTCGCCCCCGGGCCTTACGCCACGGTGCAGGACCTGGGCCGGCCCGGCTACGCGCACCTCGGCGTGCCCCGCTCCGGGGCCGCCGACGCCGCCGGCCTGCGCCTGGCCAACCGCCTGGTCGGCAACCCCGAGAGCAGCGCGGGCCTGGAGCTGACCTTCGGCGGCGCCAGGCTCCGCTTCCTGAGCGGCGCGTGGATCGCGGTGACAGGGGCGGCCTGCCCGCTGACGGTGGTCTCAGGGGCCGGGGCGCACGGGATGGCGGTGCCCTTCTGGCTGCCGCCGGGCGCCGAGCTGCGGGTCGGCGCGCCCGCCGCGGGGCTGCGGACGTACGTGGCCGTGCGCGGCGGCATCGACGTGGAGCCCGTGCTCGGCAGCCGCTCGACCGACTCGCTGTCGGGGCTCGGGCCCGAGCCGCTCCGGGCGGGCACGCGGCTGCCCGTGGGCGCCACCGGCGCGCTCGCGCCGATCCGCGCCGACCACGCGTCCGCGGGGGCGCTGCCGCCGCCGGTGCTGCGCGTGCTGGCCGGGCCGCGCGACGACTGGTTCGCGCCCGGCGCGCTGGCCGGGCTGTGCGCCCGGCCCTACGAGGTCACCCAGGACAGCAACCGGGTCGGCGTACGGCTGCGCGGCACCGCCCTGGAGTGGGCCCGCCGGGGCGAGCTGCCGAGCGAGGGCGTGGTGACGGGGGCGATACAGGTGCCGCCGAGCGGGCAGCCGATCGTCTTCCTGGCCGACCATCCGGCGACCGGCGGGTACCCGGTGATCGGCGTCGTGCTGGACGCCGATCTGCCGGTCGCCGCCCAGGCCCGTCCCGGCGACGCGCTCACCTTCAGGCTCGTACGGCGCTGACCCGGCCGGGGCCGCGGACCAGGGCCCCTTCGGCGCGCCGCCCTCTTCCCCGACGGCTGGTCGCCTCCCGGTTCGTCAGGCGCCGGGATCCTGCGCGGTGGCGGCCCGCAGCCTGGCGACGGCCGCGGCGAGCGGCTGCTCGGGGACCGGTTCGAAGAGCTCGAGAACCGGCTCGCCGTCCTTGCTCTCCCAGACGCCCGCCACGCGGCCCTGGTAGATGACGACCGGCGAGATCCACCCCGCCGCCCGGCTCACCTTGGACTTGACGCCGGCGGGGATGAGCGGCTCCAGGGATCGGGGTGCGCCCAGGATGTACTGATCGAAACCGGGCAACAGGTGCACGGCCTGCGAAGGCTCGGTGGCCGCCAGGTCGTCGAGGTGCTCAGTGAGTGCCAGCAGCGGAGTGCCCTCCACGTCGACCTCGGTGAGCTCGGGGGCCAGGTCGCGGAACCAGCCCTTGAGCACGCCCTTCCTGGCCACGCCGCCGAACAGCCAGGTGTCGAAGGCCTCCGGCGAGGCGGGGCCGTGGGCGGCGAGGAACGCGCGCGCCAGCCGTACGCCCGCCTCCTCGAAGGGTGGCAGCGCGGCGGGCCATGACGGCAGCCACGCGCGCGGGGCGGTGAACGTCACCCTGCCCTCGCGCGGCGGGCCGTAGCAGAGCTCGCCGAGGCGGGCCAGCGGTTTGAGGAGCACGCCCCAGCCCGAGGTCAGGGCCTCGCGGAGGTGGTCGTCGCCGGTGCGGTCGACGACGGCCTCCACCAGTTCGTCGCGGGTCAGGGGGGCGCCGCCGAGGACCCGGGGGACGGCGTCGATGATCGCCTCGGTCTCCGCCGCGGTGACGCCGTGGCCGCGCTGCCACGACCCCTTCTCCCAGAAGCGCAGGGTGCTGAGGGCCGCGCAGTAGTCGGGCAGGTCCTCGGCGGGGACGAGGTGGAGGGTGCCGCGCATGATCCAGGTCTTGACCAGGGTGCGGTCCTGCCAGAGGGCACGGTCAAGCTGCCCGGGGTCGGGGGTGGCGCTGCGGACGGCGACGGCCTGCCGGGTGGAGGAGGCGACCTGGTTCTGCAGGCCGCAGAGCCTGCGGGCGATCTCCACCGCGCCGGGGCCGTCGGCTGCGGCGACGAACTGGCGGCGCAGTCGCCAGGAGAGGACTTGGGGCCAGGTCAGTTTCACGGATCCACTTCTACACGGCGCCACCGACACAACCGCCGGCCGGTACGGCATGCCGCCGGACGCCCGCCCCGGCAAGGACGGGGCGCCAGGCGCGGCAAGTCAGGAGGTGAAGCCGATGTCCTGGTATCTCAGGTCGTAGAACCCCCGCGCCCCCATGTTGGCGAGCGCCGCCTTCGTCGCCACGATCTGCGGCCGCTGGTAGAGGGGCAGGACGTTGACCTCGTCCCAGATCAGCCGGTCGGCCAGGATGGTGGCCTGGCGGGCCTTGCCGGCGTCCAGTTCCTCCGTGGCCCGCTGCATGGCCAGGTCGATCTCGGGTGATCCGATGCGGGCCACGTTCGCGTTCCACTGCCGGGCGCCCTTGGCGTCGGTCGTCGCGTCGGCGTACGTGCCGTACCCACTGGAAACCGGATACGGCGTCCCGAGATACGAAAAAGCTGTTATGTCGTAATTGCCGGGAATGATGTATTTCGGGAAATAGTCGTCGGCCGGCACCGCCTGCAGCGTCACCTTCACCCCCAGCCGGATCAGCATGTGCTGCACCAGCTCGCCCTCCGACTTGGTCAGCTGCGAGCCCGCCGGCATGACGAAGCGCAGGTTCAGCTCCTTGCCGTCCTTGACGCGTGTCTGCCCCTTGAGCTTCCACCCCGCCGCGTCGAGGGCCGCCCTGGCCCGCTCCGGGTCGTGGTCGCCCACCCGTCCCGCGCCGCCCTCGTAGCCCTCGTGGGTGTTCATGAGGAAGTGGTTGTCCAGCAGCGTGACCGGCCAGTCGAGGCCCCGCAGGTCCGACTCGGCGATCGCGCGGCGGTTGATCGCCATGGCGATGGCCTGGCGCACGCCGGCGTCGGCGAGCACGGCGCTCTGGCCGTTCATCGTGATGTGGCGGAAGTCGGGACCGGCGGCCCGCCGTACGACGGCGCCCCGGGTGGCCTTCGAGCGGGCGTAGCCGGGGGCGGACGGGCCGATGTCGAAGGTGTCGATCTCGCCGTTGGCGAAGGCGCCGACCAGCGCGTCGGCGTCCATGGCGCGGAAGACGATCCGGTCGAGCTTGGCGCGCTCGCCCCACCACGCCGGGTCGCGCACGAGGGTGACGGTCTTGGCGGTCCTGTCGAGAGCCTGGAACCTGAACGGCCCCGCGGTGACCGGGATGCGGTTCACCCACCCGCGGTTGAAGGTCTCCGCCGAGCCGTTGGTGGACCTCGGATAGAGCGGGGTGAACAGCGACTGCCAGTCGCCGAAGCGGTTGGCGAAGGTGATGACGACCTCGAAGTCGTCCTTGCCCCTGGCGACGGACGCGATGTCGCGGTAGCCGGTGGTCGAGCCGGCGCGGAAACCGTCGGCGGCGCCGTTCATCGCCTTCCACTGGGCCTGGTAGTCCTGCCAGGTGATGGCCCTGCCGTCGGACCAGTGGGCCTTGGGGTTGAGGGTCAGCGTGACGACCTGCCGGGGGGCGGTGGCGGTGACCTCGCCGCCGAGGAGGTAGTCGGGGTTGGCCCTGACGACCGCCTTCTCGTCGCTGCGGAAAGGGGTGGGCATGAGGGCGTCGACGACGTTCTTGGCGTCGATGAGGCCGCCGTCGACGTGGTGGACGTTCCACTGGGCCGGGTACTGGCCGATCCCCCAGTGCAGCGTGCCGCCGTCCTTGACGCGGGCGCGGTCGACGGGGTTGATGTCGAAGGCCTTGACCGCGGCCGCCCTGTGCCCTGGTGGCCCTCCGGCGGCCGGTTCGCCGCCCGAGCAGGCGGCCAGGGCCACCGCGCCTGCCACGGCCATGAGCGCGACGAGCCGGGATGTTCTCACTGTTCCTCCTGGATCGCCTCGGGCGCGGCGGCGTGGTGGCGGGCGGCACCGGAGGCGGGAGGGCCGTCCCCGGCGGCGCGCTACGCCGTCTGGAACGTTCCCGCCCCAGGCCGGCGGACCAGATGGACGCGGGGGCCCGAGACATGAGCCCCGCCATCATCACCGATCGTAGCCAAACAGATACACCCTGCGATCGATATGGAGGAGGTCAGCGTCCCGCGAGCTCGTCGACGGCGGCGCGCACGTCGTCGCTGGTGATGGTGGTCAGCTCCGACTCGCTGGCGGCCTGGCCCAGCGCGGCCAGCCGTACGTCGCGGCGCATGGCGGCCCGCTCGAACAGGGAACGGGCGAAGCGGCCGTTGCCCAGGCCGTCGATGAGGCGCTCGCCGCAGACCCAGGTGAAGACCTCGTCCAGGTCGGTGCGGGCCGCTTCGTCGAAGTGGTCGCCCGAGCGCTCGGCCAGCAGCACGGCGATCTCGGACAGCTCGCGCGGCGAGTAGCTGGGGAAGGCGACCTTCTGGTTGAAGCGGCTGGCCAGGCCGGGGTTGGTGGCCAGGAAGCGGTCCATCTCCCGCTCGTAACCGGCCAGGACGACGACCAGCCTGTCGCGGTCGTCCTCGGCCCGCTTGAGCAGCGTCTGGACGGCCTCCGCGCCGAAGGCGTCGCCGCCCGCGTAGCCGGGGTTGACCAGGCCGTAGGCCTCGTCGACGAACAGCACCCCGCCCAGGGCCCGGTCGACCAGCTCGTTGGTCTTGATCGCCGTCGCGCCGAGGTGCTGGCCGACCAGGTCGGCGCGCTGCGCCTCGACCACGTCGGGCCGGGCCAGCAGGCCGAGCGCGGCGAAGATGCGGCCGATGACGCGCGCGACGGTGGTCTTGCCTGTGCCGGGCGGGCCGACGAAGACGAAGTGCCGCATCTGCGGCGGCGTGGGCAGCCCCCGCTCCTGCCGCATGCGGGACACCTGGAGCTGGGCGGCGATGGCGTGGACCTGCCGCTTGACGGGTTCGAGGCCGGCCATGCGGTCGAGGTCGGCCAGCGCCTCCTCCAGCGTGGGCGTGGCGGTGTAGCCGCGGAAGCGGGCGGTCAGCTCGTTGAAGGCCTTGGTGACGTCGGCGACCGTCGTGGTCGTGAGGTCCTCGGTGCTCGGCGTGCCGCCCGCCCCGACCACGCGCACGTCGCGGGCCTGCGCGGCGGCCTCGACCAGGCTGCGCACGAAGCGCGCGTTGCCGAGCTCGTCGACTAGGCCGCGGCGCTGGACGTCCTCGAACAGGCCGAGCAGCGCGGGCCTGGCCTCGGTGGCCAGCCGGTCGCCGCGCCGCTTCTGCAGCAGGTCGGTGATCTCCAGCAGCTCGGCGGGCGAGTAGCTGGGAAAGCGGACCCTGGTGGCGAACCGCGACGACAGCCCCGGGTTGGAGGCCAGGAAGGAGGTCATCTCCTGCTCGTAGCCCGCCAGGATGATGATCAGGTGCCCGCGGTCGTCCTCTGCCCGCTTCAGCAGGGTCTGTACGGCTTCCGCGCCGAACCTGTCGGGCTGCCCCTCCGAGGAGTTGATGAGGCTGTAGGCCTCGTCGATGAACAGCACCCCGCCCAGCGCCCGGTCGACCAGCTCGTTGGTCTTGATCGCCGTCGCGCCGAGGAACTCCCCCACCAGGTCGGCCCGCTGCGCCTCGACCACGTAGGGCGTCTCGAGGAGGCCGAACGCGTAGAAGATCTTGGCGACCGAGCGGGCGACGCTGGTCTTGCCCGTGCCCGGCGGCCCGACGAAGACGAAGTGCCTGGTCGGCCGGTCGGCGGGATATCCGGCCTCGGCGCGCAGCCTGGAGGCCTCGATGGAGGCGGCGATGGAGCGGACCTGCTCCTTCACCGGGGCCAGGCCGACCATGCCCTCCAGCTCGGCCAGCGCGTCCTCCACCGAGATCGGCGGCGGCGGCGCGGCCCTGTCGGCGTGCTGCGGATGGCCCGGCTGCGCCTCGCGCGCCCTGACCCGGACGGGCTCCTCCGCCACCAGGTCGGCGCGGGCCTTGCGGGCCAGGACGAAGCGGTGCACGAGGACGGCGGCGGCCGCGCCGTACGACGCCCAGACCGCGATGCCGTCGGAGACGGGAGACAGCGCGGCGGCCAGCGCGCCCGCGGGAAGCAGCGCCATCAGCGCCGTCACCCAGGGCGGCACCCAGCGGATCAGGTGCGCGCCGGCCGCGACGGGCAGCGCGAGCACCATGAGAAGGGTGGGCGCCATGGACGGCGCGGGGAACAGCATCACGAACACCGGCAGCAGGCAGCCCCATCCCAGCAGCACGAGCGCGGTGGCGGCGGCGCGGGGGAAGCGCAGGGTGAGCGCGACGAAACCGAGCAGGACGAGCGTGACGAGGAAGGTCTTGAACAGGTCCCAGCCCATGGCGGCCGCCAGACCGACCGCGCCGACCAGGACGCCGATGTGCATCACCCTGCGTATGGCGGGCGGGAGGCGGAAATAGCGCAGCCGTACCTGTTCAAACAGATCTCGCGCCGCGGCCCGCCCCGCAGAGCGAGTCCTGTCGGAGTCCCGCATCACGCCTCCCCGGTTCGACCCCGGTTATACCGCACAGACGTCGCCGCCGCGCTATACGGCGCGCGTGGACGCGGCGATTCGGAGTGCCGCTACCGGCGCTGGTGCCGTCCGGGGAACTCGCCCACGAGGACCTGCTGGGGCGTCACGCGCAGCACGTCGGATTCGGGGTCGGGCAGGGCGACGCCGCGGATCTCCGCCCAGAGGCGGCGGTGCGCCGCGTCGGCGGCGAACAGGGCGACGCGCGGGTCGCGCTCGACCGCCTCCCACGCCTCGGCTCCGGCGATCAGCCGCAGCTCGCCCGAGGCGGTGACGGAGGTGACGGCGCCGACGGCCAGCGCGCGGGGGCCGAGGGGGTCGGCGCAGGCCAGCACGATCTCACGGGAGGACGTGACGGCCTTCATCGTCTCCGGGGTGAGCCGCACCGGCGGGCCCGCCCCCTCCATGACCGGCTCCGCCATGATCAGGGCGGCCCGCCACGGGCCCGGCGCGCCGCGCCACCAGGCGCGTGCCGCGCGCAGCCCGAACACCGCGGCCGCCGCGGCCAGCGCGCCGAGCACCAGGCGCCATGCCCACGCGCCCACCTGCTCGCCGCCAGGCACGAGCACGGTCACCAGGCTCGCCGCTCCCCCGGCCGCACAGGCCAGCGCGGCGGTCAGCGTGAGCGCGACCGCCGCCACCAGCCACCTGTCGGCGCCCGAGGCGGCCAGACCGGCCAGCCCTCCGCGCCGCCTGACCCGTGCCAGCAGGTACGGCAGGGCGAGCGCGGCCAGCCCCGCCGCGGGTTGGGCCACCATGGCGGCCGCCGCCAGCGCCGCCAGCGCGGACCAGGACCTGACCAGCACGATCCAGAGCGCGACGACGACGTCCCGGCGCGCGGCGCGCTCGCCGTAGGCGGCCGACAGCTGGGCCAGGGCGAGCACCGGCCTGCCGCGCCAGGCCTCCGACAGCACGCGCAGGACGGCCAGCACGGGCGCGTTGAGCAGCACGATTCCCGCCAAACCCGCCCAGAGCGGGTCGGCGAGGGGCACGAGCAGGGAGGCGGCGTAGGCGAGGACGGCGATGCCCGCCGTCGCCACCGACAGGCCGAACCACCGGTCGCGGCCGAGCATGACGGGGACGACGGACCAGATCCGCACCCTGCGGGCCTGGCGGACGCTCGCCGCGCCCACCAGGACGAGGGCGATGATGCCGGCCAGTCCCAGCGGCGCGGCCGGGACCGGACCAGTGACCACCAGCAGGCCCGAGGCGGCGGTGGCGACGGCGGGCAGCAGGCGGGCCTGGCGCGACCAGACCTCGAGGGCGCGCCTGGCCCGGCCGGTCTCGCGCGGGTCGATGGTCCAGGCGGGGTCGTGGTGGGCGCGCGGCGGGTCCCAGCGCAGGAGGGCCAGCCCGTGGTTCACGCGGGCGGGGGCGTGCGCGCCGTTCCTGCGCAGCGCGGCCAGGTAGGCGGCCGCCGCGCGTCGATGCTCGCCGCGCAGCAGCGCCAGGTCGCCGGCCATGGCATGGGGTTCGGGCGCCTCCGGGGCGAACCGGGCCGCCGCCGCGGCGCTGCCGGCGGCCTCGCGCCAGCGCCCGGGGACGCGGCGCAGGGCGGCGCCGAGCCGCAGCCGTGCCTGCCACGAGCCTGGCGCCAGCCGCACGGCGCGCTCAGCCTCCCGCACGGCCTCGGCGTCGCCGCCGAGCCGTTCGAGGGCGAGGCTGGCCAGGCGGTGCGGCCACTCGTCGGCGGGCTCGAGGGCGACGGCTCGCCGCGCGGCCTCCAGCGCGGCCTCGGGGCGCTCGGCGGACAGGTGGGCGAGAGCGACGGCGCACCATCCGGCAGCGGAATCCGGTTCCTCGCCGTCGCTCCCCACCGCTCCATGATCCGTTCGCGCAGGTCGTTGCGATAGATCAGGACATATGGCTGTATCTCACTAGAGAGGTGGAACCACTCCATGTGATCAGTCGATCCGGGTGTGCCACGTGCCGGACATCGCCTAAGCTGCCACGCATGTTCCATGACCGAGGCGAACCTGTCATGGACGTCGCATGACGATCCTGCAGAGCGCGCCAGGTGTGCGGCGGGCCGAAACGGCGCGCGGGACCAACCGTTGGTCAATTCTGGTCCTGCTCTGCCTCAGCCTGCTCCTCATCACCGTGGACGCCACGGTGCTGCACATCGCCGTCCCCGCGTTGACGGCGGCGCTGGAGCCGTCCTCCGTCGAGCTGTTGTGGATCATCGACGCGTACTCGCTGGTCGTGGCCCCCCTGCTGATCATGTTCGGCACGCTCGGCGACCGCTACGGCCGAAAACGCCTGGTCCTGTGGGGATACGTGGTGTTCGGCCTGGCCTCCGCGGGCGCCGCGTTCGCGCCGACCCCGCTGACGCTCATCCTCGCGCGAGCCCTGCTCGGGGTCGGCGGCGCGATGATCATGCCGGCCACCCTGTCCATCATCCGCCAGGTCTTCACCGACCGGCGCGAGCGGGCGATCGCCCTCGGGGTCTGGAGCGCGGTGGCCGCCGCGGGCGCGGCCATCGGCCCGCTGATCGGCGGGCTGCTGGTCGAGCACTCCTGGTGGGGCGCCGTCTTCCTGATCAACGTGCCCATCCTGCTGGCCCTGCTGCCCGCCGCCCATCTCCTGCTGCCCGAGTCGCGGGAGCGCACGGGCCGTCCGTGGGACGCCACCAGCGCGGTCCTGTCCGTGCTGGGCATCCTGGCCGTCGCCTTCGGAATCAAGGAGGCGGGCTCCGGCCACCCGGGCGCCGTCGCCGTGCTGCTGGCGGGCGCGGCGCTGCTCGCGTGGTTCGTACGGCGGCAGCGGCGCCTGCCGTATCCCCTGCTCGACGTCGGCCTCTTCAGGGACAGGGCGTTCGCCACCGGCGTGGCGGGCGTGCTGCTTGGCGTCTTCTCCCTGGTCGGGCTGCAGCTCATGCTCGCCCAGTACCTGCAGCTGGTCCTCGGCGACAGCCCGCTGCGCGCGGCGCTCAGGATGCTGCCGCTGGTGCTGTCGGCGATCGCCGGAGGGCTGGCCGCCGCGGCGGTGCTGCGCAGGATCGGCATGCGCGCCACGATGAGCGGCGGTCTCGCGCTGGTGGCGGTGTCGCTGACGCCGACCCTGGCGTGGGGCGTGGAGCCCCACTCGTTCCTGCTGGCGGTCTGCTTCGTCGGCATCGGCTTCGGACTGCAGGTGGCGCTGCTGGCCGCCTCCGACACGATCATGTCGGCCGCGCCGGAGTCCAGGGCGGGCGGTGCCGCCGCCATCGAGGAGACCGCCTACGAGCTCGGTGCCGGGCTCGGCGTCGCCGTCCTCGGCACGATCACCGCGGTGGTCTACGCGCCGGGCGTGCCCACCGTTACGGGGGTGCCCGCGCAGGCCATGGAGCAGGCGCGGCAGTCGATGGCCGCCGCGGCGCACGTGGCCAGGCAGACGGGCGGCGAGGCGGGAGCCGCGCTGCTCGAGGCGGCGCGGTGGGCGTTCGTCCACGCCCTGCACACGACGATCATCGTCTCCGTGGTCCTGCTCGCCGCAACCTCGGCCGCCGTGGCCGTGCTCATCCGGCGTGACCGAGGTTTGGAATGACCCGCTCAGGTCACAGGAATACCGTGAGACGGACCCTCCACGATCTCGCCACGCTCGCCGCCAGATTAGGGGTCGGCGGGCTCTTCTTCGCCAACGGCTGGCACAAGCTCGAAGTGGGCCTGACCGCCACCGGCGCCCAGTTCGCCGCCCAGGGCGCCCCCGCGCCGGGGGCATGGGCGGCGATCACCATGCTCACCGAGCTGATCGGCGGCGCGCTGCTGGTGGCCGGGCTGTTCACGCCGGTGCTGGGGCTGCTGCTGTTCGCCGAGACGCTGGCCGTCTTCCTGGTCGCCCGGCCGCTGAACCCGGTCGACACCAACCTGGTCGTGGCGCTGGGCGCGGCGTCCGTCCTGCTGGCGGTGACGGGAGCGGGGCGGATCTCGGTGGACCACATGGTGGTGATCAGACGCCGGGAGGCCCAGGCGGCCGACGAGTTCGCGGCCGACAACGAGGCCGACTCCGTCATCGACGCCCTGCGCGAGCCCGGCACCTCCCGCGACCGCGAGTCCAGCCGGGACGGCGAGACCGCCCGCGACCGCGAGTCCGGCCGGGACGGCGAGACCGGCCGTGACCGCGAGGTGATCGGTGACCACGAGATCGTGCGTGACCGGGCGGAGGCCCGTGACCAGCGTGATCGTGCGGGGGCCCGTGACGGCGAGGGTTCGGGCGGTTCCGAGACCTTTCGCGAGCACGGCGTGAGCGCGGCGGGCGCGAGCGGTCCCGCGGCCGTGGCGCCGGGACGGGCATCCAGGTCCGCCGCGCCCGCGGCGCCGTCCCCGGTGCCTCCCCCTGCGTCATCCCCGCCGGCGTCTCTGGCGGCGGGTGGGGACGGCGGGGCCGGCGAGGACACCGCGCCACATCCGCGACCGGGCCGCTCCTCCGGGTCCGAAGCCGTCGAGCCGCCGCTGCCGGGCGACACCCTCGTGGCGGGCCGGAAGGCCACCGACGGCGCCAAGGGCGGGCGCGGCCGGTCACGAAAGCCTGCCGACCCGGCCGGATGAACGGTCCCGGCCGCCTACCGCCCGCCATCCCAACCTGGACAACCGCGATCCGTCGGGTCAGCCCTCGGCCGACCGGGGTCCGGCGGGCATCGGGGCCGTGCTCTGTTGCTTCTCGAGCGTCATGGCCGCCGTCGCGGCGGCCGAGCGAGCACGGCCCCGTTTCGCCATGAAGATCGTCCATGTCACCAACGCCGCCACCACCGCGATCGGCAGCACGTTGTTGACCAGGAGCATCGTCGCGGTCGGCAGCACATAGGTCAGGGGGATGCGCACGATCGCCTCCAGCAGGAAGCTCACCCCCCACACCGTCGTCATCAGGTACTGGGTGCGGCGGAAGCCGGGGTACTGCCACAGGCCGTTCCAGGCGGCGAGACCCTCGGGCGTGCCGTCGGTGCCGAACTTGCGGCCCAGATAGAACATGATCGGCCGGCGCAGGGCCAGGCTGCCCAGGAACGTCAGCCCCAGCAGCCCGGTGATCGCCGAGTCCTTGACGAAGAACAGCTCGGTCGTGTTGTAGGCGACCGCGCTCAGCGCGCCGAGCAGGAGCAGGACCAGCATCATCAGTCCGAATTCGTCCACCCGCCGTTTGACCGCCAGGTACAGGACCAGATCCCCGACCGGCCACAGCGAGGCCAGCAGCAGCGCGGTGACCGGGGCGAAGCCGCGGTCGGTCAGCATCCCGTAGGTCACGAACGGCAGGACCACGCCGAACAGGATCGAGGGGACGAGATTCACCAGCACCGCCCCACCTCTGCCGCCCTGCGCCTTGTTCTGTGTCATCTCGATCCCCACTCGTCATATGTCGACTAAGCTCACGAACGTGAGCAAAAGCGTAACAGGTCAGCAGGGTCCGGCAAATGTCTCACGCGGTGCCAACATTGGACTTGTCCCGTTCCTCTATGGGGTGGCGGGCCGCGAGGAGCTACCCGGAACCGTCCTGACACGGCTCCTCACCGACGTGGGACTGACCGAGGGCGCGGCGCGTTCGCTGATCGCCCGGATGCGGCGTGACGGCCTGCTCGCCGCCACGCCGCGCGGCCGGGGGGCCGACTACCACCTGGCCGGGAACTTCCTGGCCGACTTCCGGCGGGCCCGGGACCGGCGAGCCGGGCCGCCGCCGGTCTGGGACGGCTACTTCCACGCGGTCTTCTACACCGTCCCCGAGTCCCAGCGCGCCTACCGCGACCGGCTGCGCCGCGCCGCCACCCTCGCCCGTTACGGGCTCATGCAGCCAGGCGTGTTGATCTCACCGGCCGACCGCCGCGCCCACCTCCTGGAGGAACTGGGCGGCCAGCCGCCCGCGGGGACCGTCTACTACGGACGCGTCGGGCTGTCGACGGCGGACGCGGCCGACGTCGCCTATCGCGCCTGGGAACTGGGCGAACTGAACAGCCGCTTCCACGAGCACGCCGTTCGGCTGCGAGCCGCCGCCCGGGAGCCGATGACACCTGTCGAGCCGAACGGCGCAGCGCTGGCGGCCTACATCCGGCTGTTCGGGGGCGCGTTGGTGGACACCCTGCGGGCGCCCCCGCTACCGCAGGAGTTGTTGCCTGACGACTGGGGGCTGCCCGCCCTGCACGCCGCGATAGGCGAGGTGTTCGCCCGCTTCGGGCCGCCGTCGCAGGAGTACGTGGCGCGCGTCCTCGCCGGGTCCTGACACGACCGTCACTCGCATGACGCCGGCCGTTCGGCCGTCGCTTCGCCGTGCTCGCGCGACATGCCAGGGACAGTCGCGGAGCACGGTCGCCGCGGCGTGGCTCTCCCGACGGGCTAGCCGGACACGGCGGAGCGGTCGAGGAACCGGCGCAGCCCGGTCCGCACGCCGTCGGTGGGCACGGTCGCGGCGAAGCAGGCCGCCTCGACCGCGAGCCCTTCGTCGATCGGCAGGTTGACGCCCCGGGTGACCGCGCGCAGGCAGGCCGCCACGGCGGTCGGCGCGTGCCGGACGATCCGGGCGGCCAGGTTCCGTGCGGCGTCGAGGAGGTCGTCGGCGGGTACGACGGCGTTGACGAGGCCGATCTCGGCGGCGCGGGAGGCCGGGATCGGGTCGCCGGTCAGGATCATCTCCAGGCCGTGCTTGCGTCCGACGTGGCGCGGCAGCCGCTGGGAGCCGCCGAACGGCGGAGGGAAGCCGAGGGTGATCTCGGGCTTGGCGAACATCGCGTGCTCGGCCGCGATCGCGAGCGGGGCGGCCTCGACGATCTCGCAACCGCCGCCGTAGGCGAGGCCGTTGACCGCGACGATCACCGGCTTGGGGAACTCCTCGATCCGCCGGGTCAGCCCGTGGCCACGCCGGACGATCTCGCGCAGGGCGCGCTCGCTCCCGCCCGCGATGCTCCGCGCGAGAGACGGGATGTCCGCGCCCGCGCTGAACGCCCTGTGGCCGGCGCCGGTCACGATGACGGCGCGGGCGCGGTCGTCGGACTCGATGCGGTCGAGCGCGGCCAGCAGCGCATCGATCGTCGGGTAATCCAGGGCGTTGAGTTTCCGTTCCCGATCGATGGTGATCGTGACGAGATGGTCGTCTTGGTGGATGTGGACGGTCATACCTGGGCTCCGTTCGCTCGCGCGTGGACGCACCGAGGTTAGGAGCCATAATCTAGGACAATCCACTTATTGTCCTAGATACAAGGTCCGGTATGCGGCCCCCGTCCTACAGAGCCGTCGTCGACGAGTACGTCGCGGCGATCCGCTCCGGCGTGCTCCCCGCCGGTACCCGCCTGCCGACGCACCGCGATCTGGCTCGCGAGCGGCGGATCGCGCTGGCCACGGCCAGCCGCGTCTACGCCGAGCTGGCCGCCATGGGTCTGGTCGTCGGCGAGCCGGGGCGCGGGACGTTCGTCCGGGTCCTGTCCGGCTACGACGGGTTGGAGCCATCGCGCGCTCTGCCGGTGCCGCGCGTGGCCGACCTGTCGTTCAATCAGCCGCTGGCCGACGGGCAGGCCGATCTGCTGCGCCTGGCCCTGCGCGCCCTTGCGACGTCGGGCGAGGTGGAGTCGCTGCTCCGGCAGGACCCGCCGGGCGGGCGCGGGCATCACCGGGCGATCGTGGCCACCTACCTGCTCGGCCGCGGGATCGACACCGTGCCGGCGAACGTCCTGCTGGCGAGCGGAACCCAGCAGGCGCTCGACACCGTGCTCCGCGCGCTCACCCGGCCCGGCGACGTCCTGGCCGTCGACGCGCTCACCTATCCCGGCATCACGGCTCTCGCCTCGGCGCACGGCCTCGACCTCGCTCCGGTCCCCTTGACGGCGACGGGTCCGGACCTCGACGCGCTCGACCGGCTGTGCCGTACGCGGCCCGTCCGCGCGATCTATGCGATCCCCACCGTGCACAACCCCCTCGGCTGGGTGCTCGACCGAGACCAGCGCGCCCGCCTCGTCGCCACAGCCCGCGCCTGCGACTGCGTGATCGTCGAGGACGGCACGTACGCGTTCCTCGAGGCCGCACCGCCCCCTCCGTTGCAGGCCCTGGCCCCCGAACGCACCTGCTACGTCGCCGGCCTGTCGAAGAACGTGGCGACCGGCCTGCGGTTCGGCTTCGCCGTGGTCCCCGACCGGCACGTCCGGGCCGTCACCAGGAGCCTGCGCGTGGCGGCTTGGGGCGCGCCGGGACTCATCACCGCACTCGCCACCGGCTGGATCGCCGACGGCACGGTCGCGCAGCTGGAGAAGGCCCGTCGCCAGGACGCCACCGCCCGGCAGGACATCGCCCGCGCCGCGCTCGCCGGCATGGACGTCACGGCACACCCGGCGTCCTACGTGGTATGGCTCGGCTTGGCGCCGCACCAGCGTCCCGACCACGTCACGGCCGTGCTCGCGGAGGAAGGGATCCTCGTGTCCACCGCCGACGCCTTCGCCACCGGGCCTTACCGTCCCCGCGCGCTCCGGCTGGCGCTGGGCACGCCACCGCTGGGCGAGCTCGGGCCGGCGTTGCACCGCCTGCGGGACGCTATCGAGGCGATCCCGCCGTAACCGCCGTCGGGGCGGATACCGCCCGGACCAGGCCCTCCTCTTCGCCGTCCATGCGCCCAGGTGCTGCGACCACGACGGCGCCCAGCCGCTCAAGGAACCCATGGGTCGTATCCCGTCGCGGCCGGTGCACGCCGTCACGTCCTGGAGGGGATCGTGGGTTCAGGTTCGGGTTCGGGTTCGGGTTCGGTCCGGGGCGCCGCGGCGGCCGGGGTACGGCCGAGGCGGACCATCCCCTGGGTCATCGCGATGGCCAGCAGGATCACCACCGCGCCCACCGGCTGGTTCCAGGTGAGGCCCTCCCCCAGCAGGAGCACCCCCGACACGACCGCGAACACCGGCAGCAGGTAGGTCACCGTCGAGGTGGTGGTCACCCCCGCCCTGGCCTGCACGCCGTACAGCAGCAGGTAGGCGACGCCGGTGCCGAGCCCGCCGAGGCCGAGCATGCTCCACCAGACCGCGGGCGGCGCGGACAGGTCGACGAGCGGCACTCCCGCCAGCGAGGTGATCACCGCGAGCTGGAGGGTGCCGCTCATCAGCTGCCCCGTGGCGAGCACGACGGGCGCCTCGGTGCGGCGTCCGGTGACGAAACGGCCGAGGTAGGAGCCGCCGATGCCGTAGCAGAGGGCCGCGCCGAAGCAGGCCAGGCTGCCGCCGAGCTGGCCGCCGTCCATGGGCTGCCACACGCCGAGCACCACCATGACGCCCGCGAATCCGAGGCCGAGCCCGGCGACCCTGCCGGCGTTCGGCTTCTCGGTGCGCAGCAGCAGCGTGAAGGCGAGCGTGCACAGCGGGGTGGTGGCGTTCCAGATGGCGGCCACGACCGAGGAGACGTACTGCTCGCCGTAGGCGAAGAGGGTGAACGGCAGCGTGGTGAGCACCACCGAGGCCACCTGGAAGTGTCCCCATAGGCGTGGATCGCGCGGCAGCGCCTTGCGGCTGACGGCCAGGGCGGCCAGCAGGGTCGCCGCGCCGATGGCCATCCGGCCGAAGGAGATCTGGAGGGGATGCAGGGCGCCGACGGCCACCTTGATGAAAAAGAAGCTGTTGCCCCAGATGAGGGCGAGCAGCAGGAAAGCGGGCAGCCAGCGGCCCATGGGGGTGCTCTTCACGAGGTCATGAGCGTAGCGATGAGCCACGCGCACGATGTAGGGAAATATCCCTATTTGTCCGCGACGGCCTCGGCGACCACGCAGGCGTCGTGCTCGTTGCCGCCGTTGGCCAGATGGTGGGCGGCCAGACGCCGGAGCATGTCGCGGAAGCGCCCGCGCTCGTCGGGGTCGAGCGCGCGCAGCACGTGCTCGTCGACCAGGCCGAGCACCCGCGCGGCCTCCTCGAGCCTGGCCCTGCCCGCGTCGGTGGCGACGATGACCCTGCTGCGCCTGTCGTTGGGGTCGGGCATGCGCTCGACCAGCCCCGCGGCCACGAGCTGGTCGACCAGGTAGACCATCACGGTGCGGTCGAGGCCCAGCTGGTTGGCCATGTCGATCTGGTTGCGGGCGCAGCCGTTGACGGCCGCGTGGACCACCATGTAGCCGCGCTGGGAACCGGGGAAATCGGCGAGCGCGTGCTGCGCGGCCGTCAGGTGCGCGTGGAAGACCTGTCCCATGAGCCACCCCAGGTTGGTGTCGAATCCGGCGGGGAGCCCGTGCTCAGTCTTCATGGCCCGATGTTACTTCACTTGACAGATAAGCTGATGGACAGACAATCTGTCTCACAGATTATCTTTTCAACAGACGAAAGGGATCATCGTGGCTCATCTGCTGCACATCGACGCCTCCGCCGTACCCGCCGGCTCGGTCTCCCGCGGGGTGGCCGAGACGTTCAAGGACGCGTGGGAGGGCACCGTCGCCTACCGCGACCTGGGCTCCCGGCCGATCCCGCACCTGACGGCCTCAGGCATCAGCGCCCGCCTCACCCCCGCCCAGGACCACGACGCCGAGCAGGCGACGGCCTCCTTCCTGCAGGACGCGCTGGTGCGCGAGCTCCTGGAGGCGGACGCGTACCTGTTCGCGGTGCCGATGTACAACTTCGGCGCCCCGTCGACCTTCAAGGCGTGGCTGGACCAGGTCCTGATCCCCGGCCGGACGTTCGGGATGAGCCCGGCCGACAGTCCCGTCGCCGGCCGTCCGGCGACGCTCGTCCTGTCGCGCGGCGGCGCGTACGGCCCCGGCACGCCGAGGGAGGGCTGGGACTTCGCCGACCCCTACCTGCGCAAGATCCTGACCGAGGTGTTCGGCCTGGACCTCCACGTCATCACCGCCGAGCTGACGCTGGCCGAGACCACGCCCGCGATGGCGCCGCTGCGGGAGGCGGCGGCCGCCTCTCAGGCCGCCGCGCACGCCGCGGCCAGGGAGCACGCGCGCAGGCTCAGCGGAGCGGCACTCGTCTGACGGCCCGCCGCCTCGGGGCCGCGGCGGCCGTCCGGGAAGGCCTCGGCCGCGGCCCCGGAGGACTACGGTGGTCACCCGTGATCGAACCGGACTTCCTTCGCGCCACCCGCGCGGCCTACGACCTGGCCGCCGTTCCGTACACCGAGTTCAACAGCACGGTGTTCCCGACCCTGACCTTCGACCATGCCATGATCGCCGTGTTCGCCGACGTCGTGCGGGCGGCGGGGGGCGGGCCGGTCGCCGACCTCGGCTGCGGGCCCGGCCACGTGACGGCCCAGCTGCACGATCGCGGGCTGCCCGCCTTCGGCGTCGACCTGTCGCCGGAGCTGATCGCGCTGGCCCGCCGGGCGCACCCGGAGTTGCGGTTCGAGGTGGGCTCGATGGGCGCCCTCGATCTGGCGGACGGTTCCCTCGCCGGGATCCTGGCCCGGTACTCGATCATCCACACCCCGCCGGAGCGGCTGCCGGAGATCTTCGCCGAGTTCGGCCGGGTGCTGGCTCCGGGCGGCCACCTGCTCGTCTCCTTCCAGGCCCACGAGGATCCGGCGGGGCCGGCGGAGATGTTCGACCACAAGGTGACCCCGGCCTACCGGTGGCCGCCCGACCGGATCGCCGGCCTGCTGCGTGAGGCCGGGATCGCTGAGGTGGCCCGGCTGGTGTCGGCCCCGGAGGAGGACGCCCAAAGGGGCTTCCCGCAGGCCCACCTGCTGGCCCGCAGGCGGGCCGGCTGAGCCCGGTCGGCCCGCACAAGGACGTGCGTGCGGGCCGACCGCGGGGACGTGCGGGCCGAGCGCCGGGACGTGCGGGCGGCACGCGGAGACGTGCGGGCGGCATCGGGGACATGCGGGCGGCACGCGGGGACGTGCGGGCCGACCGCGGGTATCGGGTCAGGCGAAGGCGCTGAACGTCGTCTCGGCGCGGTCGCGCGTGGTGTACATCTGCCACGCGGCGTCGGCGATGGCGTCGGGGTTCAGCGTCTTGTCCCCCACGTCGCCGAACTGCTCCGGCTGCGACGTGACCAGCTGGTGGATGTCGCCACGCTCGATCAGCCCGCCGATGGTGAGCATCCCGGCGTAGACCCCCGTTCCCGCCAGTCCCGCGTTGAGGGTCAGGACGTAGTTGCGCAGCGCCGCCGAGGAGACGGCCAGGTCGCCGAGCGCGGGCATCGGCACGGCGGCGCTGAGCCCGCCCGCGAACAGCAGCCCGCCCGCGCCGCGCTCGATCATGCCGGGCAGCACCGTGCCGGTCACGTCGATGGCCGGGTACACCCAGCTCATCGCCTCCCGCACCCCGGCCGTGTCGGCCTCGGTGATCGGCCTGGGCCGGGGCCCGTCGATCGCGCCGGGACCGTAGTAGATCAGGTCGATGCCGCCGTACCGCGCGGTGACGGCCTCCAGCGCCGAGCGGAGCTGGTCGCCGTCGCGGACGTCGGCGGGGAAGGAGGCGGCCTCGATCCCCTCCTCGGCCAGGCCGGCGATGTACCCCGCGTGTCTGGCGCCGGTACGGGAGACCAGGGCGACGGTGTGGCCTTCGCGGCCGAAGCGGTGGGCGACGGACAGCCCGAGGCCGGGCCCCACCCCGATGACCACAGCCGTCCCGCGGGCGGTTTGAGACGTGGAAAAGGACACAGTGCTGCCTTCCGAGTCGCAGTGACAAATAACTCGAGGGCGCCCTCAGGTTATGTCGACGGTAACATAATCTGAGGGCGCCCTCGAGTTAATGGGATGGGAAACATGGCCACGGGATCACGACCCCTGCGCGCCGACGCCGCACGCAACCGCGACAAGCTGCTGGTCACCGCGACCCAGCTGTTCGGTGAACGCGGCCTCGACGTGCCGCTGGAAGAGATCGCCCGCACGGCCGGGGTCAGCATCGGGACGCTCTACAACCACTTCCCCACCAGGGAGGCCTTCTTCGACGCGATCTTCCCCGAACGGCTGGCGGCCCTGGACCGGATCGCCGCCGCGGCCCTGGAGGACCCCGATCCGTGGAACGGCTTCGCCGGCTTCCTGGAAGGGCTCTTCGCGCTGCAGGCCGAGGACCGCGGGCTCAACGACGCGCTCGCCCGGCGCTTCCCCAGCACCTCCGAGGTGAGCGACGCCTGCCACCGCGGCCTGCGGGACGTGGACCAGGTCATCGAGCGGGCCAGGCGAAGCGGGCAGTTGCGCGCCGACTTCACGGCACAGGACGTGGCGACGCTGGTCTGGGCGATGTCGCAGGTGATCAGGGAGTCGACGGGGGTGGCACCCCAGGCCTGGCGGCGGTGCCTGTCCTTCTTCCTGGACGGCCTGCGCACCGAGGCCGCCCATCCCATGACGCCGGCGGAGCCGCAGCCGGAGCAGGCCGGCCACGCGACGGCGGACAGGCCCTGAGCCCCGGCGGGCATCCCTAGCGGAGGTAGCCGCCCATCGTCGTGAAGAACTCCGTCGCGGGCAGCTCGACGTCGTCGTCCGTGCGGACCCGCTCGATCACCAGGCCCTGGCTGCGGCCGCGCCGGGCGTCGGCACCGGCGACGATGACCACGCCGTCGCCCTCGCGGATGAACACCCTGCCGGGCGTGCCGCCGTACCTGCCCCGGGAGACCGAGGCGCGCAGCACCCTGATGCGCGTGCCGTTGTAGTGGGTGAAGGCGTTGGGGTACGGGTCGGACTGGGCGCGGACCAGCCGGGCGATCTCCTCGGCGCTCCAGGTCCAGTCGATCCTGCCGTCCTCGATCGAGCGCTTGTGGAAGAAGCTGGCCTTCGAGCGGTCCTGCGGCGTCCAGTCCGTCCGGCCGGAGGCGATGAGCTCGAGCGACTCGGCGACGATGGGGCCGATCAGGTCGACCGTGCGGTGGAACAGGTCGGTGGCGGTGTCGTCGGGGCCCACCGGTACGGCGCGCTGGAGCACGATGTCACCCGCGTCCAGGTCGGCGTCCATCATGTGCGCGGTGACGCCGACCTCCTTCTCGCCGTTGACGAGCGCCCAGATGATCGGGGAGAACCCGGCGTAGGCCGGCAGCAGCGAGTCGTGCACGTTGAGCGTGCCGTGACGGGGCAGGGCGAAGATCTCCGGCGGGATCCACGTGCGCCAGTTGTTGGCGACGATGAGGTCGGGGTCGGCCTCCTTGAGCCTGGTCATCAGTTCCTCGTCGCCTGGCCGGTCGCGCACCAGGACCGGGACACCGTGCTCCGTGGCCAGGTCGGCGACCGAATCGCCCCAGATCCGCTCGTAGGCGTGCTCGCTCTTGGGATGCGTCACGACGAGGGCCACCTCGTGACCCGAGTCCAGCAGCGCTCGCAGCGTGCGGTGGCCCCACGTCTGGTAGCCGAACATCACGACCCGCATGGCGTCTCCTTGTAGGGGGGATCGGAAAAGGTTAGGCTCGCCTTAATTAGGAGAGGCTAACCTAACCATGGAAGGTCATCAATGCCCTCGTCGGAGCACCACGTCCACGATCTCGTGGGCATCGGTTTCGGTCCCTCCAATCTCGCCCTGGCCATCGCGTTACGGGAACACACCCCGCTCGACGCGGTCTTCTTCGAGAAGCAGCCGGCCTTCGGATGGCATCGCGGCATGCTGATGGAGGGCACGACGATGCAGGTGTCCTTCCTGAAGGACCTGGTCACCATGCGCAACCCGGCCAGCCCGTTCAGCTTCCTGAGCTACCTGAGCGACAAGGGCCGGCTGGTCGACTTCATCAACCACAAGACGATGTTCCCCTCGCGCCTGGAGTTCCACGACTACCTCGAATGGGCCGCGGCCTCCTTCGCCGACCAGGTGGAGTACCGGTCCGAGGTCGTCGCCGTCACCCCCGTGACCGTCGACGGCGTGATCGAGTACCTCGACGTGGTGGTACGCCAGGGCGGCTGCTCCGACGAGCTGACCACCAGGAGGACCAGGAACGTGGTGATCGCCGCGGGCCTGGACCCGGTGCTGCCGCCGGGCGTGGTGAGCGACGAGCGCGTCTGGCACAGCGAGGAGCTCCTCGACCGGCTGCCCACGCTGCGCGAGCCGCGGCGCGTGGTCGTGGTGGGCGCGGGCCAGAGCGCGGCCGAGGTGACCGACCACCTGCACAGCACCTTCCCCGGCGCGGAGGTGTGCGCCGTCTTCGCCAAGTACGGCTACACGCCCGCCGACGACAGCTCGTTCGCCAACCGCATCTTCGACCCCGCCGCCGTCGACCACTTCTACACCGCGCCGGACGAGGTGAAGCGGCGGCTGCTGGACTACCACGCCTCCACCAACTACTCGGTGGTCGACCTGGAGCTCATCGACGAGCTCTACCGGCGCCACTACCAGGAGAAGGTGCGCGGCGTGGAGCGGCTGCGGATCCTCAACGCCTCCCGGGTGGTGGAGGTCGCCGAAGGGCCCCGGGTGACGGTGGAGTTCCTGCCGACGGGAGAGCGCACGGTCCTGGAGGCCGACCTGCTGGTCTACGCGACCGGTTACCGTCCCGGCGACCCGCTGACGCTGCTGGGCGAGGCCGGCGAGCACTGCCTGCGGCTGCCGGACGGCGGCCTGCGGATCGAGCGCGACTACCGCGTCGCCACGACGGAGGCGATGCGCTGCGGCATCTACGTGCAGGGCGCCACCGAGCACACCCATGGCATCACCTCGACGCTGCTGTCGAACACCGCCGTGCGGGTGGGCGAGATCGTCCACTCGATTAGCCGCGCGCGTTCCTACGCGGGCCGGCGCTGACGCCGCCGTCGTGGTGGCGGCCGATCGGGATGATCAGCGGGGTTCCGCTGACCGGGTCGGCCGCCACCTGGCAGCGCATGCCGAAGACGTGCTCGACCAGCTCGGCGTCGATCACGTCGGCGGGCGGCCCCTCCGCCACGACGCGCCCGGCCCTCATCACGATCAGCTGGTCGGCGTACCTGCAGGCCTGGTTGAGGTCGTGCAGGACCATGACGACCGTGCGGCCCTGGTGGCGGTTGAGGTCGACGACCAGGTCGAGGACGTCGATCTGGTGGGCCAGGTCGAGGTAGGTCGTCGGCTCGTCGAGCAGCAGCACGGGCGTGCCCTGGGCGACCGCCATGGCGATCCAGGCCCGCTGCCGCTGGCCGCCGGACAGCTCGTCCAGCGGCCGGTCGGCGTGTTCGAGCATGCCGGTGGCCA
This sequence comes from Nonomuraea sp. NPDC003754, assembly GCF_053605785.1. Taxonomy (NCBI): domain Bacteria; kingdom Bacillati; phylum Actinomycetota; class Actinomycetes; order Streptosporangiales; family Streptosporangiaceae; genus Nonomuraea; species Nonomuraea sp. NPDC003754. Next base: position 89,873 of record NZ_JBSGJX010000018.1, on the reverse strand, counting down.
CCAGCGCGTGCGTGACCGCGTCCTGGTCGGCCGACGACCACTGCCGCCACCAGGTCTGGTGCGGTGAGCGGCCCTGCCCGACCAGGTCGGTGACGGTCAGCCCCTCGGGCGCGACGGGCGACTGCGGCAGGATGCCGAGGCGCCGGGCGACCTGCCGGGTGGGCATGGTGTGGATGGCGCGGCCGTCCAGGTGCACCGCGCCGTCGCGGGGGGCCAGCAGCCGGGCCAGGGCGCGCAGCAGCGTGGACTTGCCGCAGGCGTTCGCGCCGATGACGGCGCTGATCCTGCCCTGCGGGATCTCCAGGTCAAGGCCGTCGACGACGACGCGGTCGTCATAGGCGAGCGTCAGCCCGCTGGCCCGCAGCGACGGGTACGTCACGTGTCTCATCCTCCCGTGCCCCGCCGGTTGGCCCGGCTGAGCTGCCACAACAGGAACGGCGCGCCGAGCACGCCCGTCACCACCCCGACGGGCAGCACGGAGTCGGCCATGAGGCGCTGGCTGACCAGATCGGCGACCAGGACGACCACCGAGCCCGTGAGAGCCGAGGCGGTCGCGGGCGGGCCTGCGGTGCGGGCCATGCGCTGGGCGATCTGCGGCGCGGCCAGCGCGACGAACAGGATCGGCCCGGCCGCGGCGGTGGCGAAGGCGGCCGCCGCGGCCCCGCACAGCAGCAGGGCCAGGCGGGTGCGCTGCACGGGGGTGCCGAGCCCGCCGGCCACGTCGTCGCCCAGGCGCAGCGTCCGCAGCAGCCGTACCAGCAGGAGCACCGCGGGCAGCAGGACGGCGAGCGTCACGGCCAGCGGCCCCGCCTGTGCCCACCCCCGGTCGTTGAGATTGCCGACCAGCCAGCCCAGCACCTTCTGCGCCTGGTGGAGCTCCGCCCTGCTCAGCAGGTAGGAGGTGAGGCTGACGCACATCCAGCTGACCCCGATGCCCACCAGCACGATCCGGTAGCCGGTGGTGCCGCGCTTCCAGGCCAGCAGGTAGATCAGCACGCCCACGGCGACGGCGCCCGCCAGGCCGAGCCACTGGAGCCCCAGGCCGGCGCCGGCGCCGAGCACGATGCCCGCGGCGACGGCGGCGCCCGCGCCCTGGGTGATGCCCAGCATGTCGGGGCTGGCCAGCGGGTTGCGGGTGACGGCCTGGAAGATCGCGCCCGACAGCCCGAGGGCGGCCCCGGCCAGCAGACCCACCACGGCCCTGGGCAGCCGCAGCTCCCACACCACGAACAGGTCGGCCCGCTCCCCCTCCCCCGCCAGCGCGCGGACGACGGCGGCGGGCGCAAGCGCGTAGTCGCCCGCGCCCGCGCCGACGGCCAGGCAGAGGACAGCGAGCGTCACGAGGGCGAGCAGCAGCCAGGTGAGCACGAGCCGGGGGCGCAGCACGCCGGAGACGGCGGGCCGGTCCACCCGGAAGGCCAGGCGGTCGCGCGAGCGCGTGAGATGCGGTCCGGGCATCGGCTACAGCTCCGCGAGCCTGCGGCGGCGGACCATGGCGATGAAGAACGGCGCGCCGAGGAAGGCGGCCACCAGGCTGACGTCGAGCTCGGTGGGGCGCACGACGACGCGGCCGAGGATGTCGGCCACCAGCAGCAGGCAGGGCGCCAGCAGCATCGAGGCGGGCAGCAGCCAGCGGTGGTCGGGGCCGGTGAAGATTCTCACCAGGTGCGGGACGACGAGCCCGACGAAGACGATCGGTCCGGTGACCGCCACGGTCGCCCCGGTCAGCACGGTCACCGCGAGCGCACCGCGCAGCCGTACGGACACGAGGCTGCGGCCGAGGGCGGCGGCGACGTCGTCGCCGAGGGACAGGCTGTTGAGCGCGGGCGCGGTGCTCAGCGCCAGCACGGCGCCGCAGGCGAGGAACGGCAGGAGCACCAGCAGCGTCCCGCCGTCGTGCCCGGTCAGCGAGCCGGCCGACCAGTACCTGTAGCGGTCGAGCGCCTCGGGGTCGGTCAGCGCGATGCCGCCGGTCAGCGAGTCGAGCAGGTAGGTCACGGCCACGCCCGCCAAGGCGAGCTTGACCGGCGCGGCGCCGCCTCTGCCCCTGCTGCCCAGCAGGTAGACCACGGCACTGGCGACCGCCGCGCCGCCGAAGGCGAACCAGACCGACGACAGCAGGCCGCTGACACCGAGCGCGGCCGCGGCGACCACGACGCCGAAGGCGGCGCCCGCGCTGACGCCGAGCAGGCCGGGATCGGCCAGCGGGTTGCGGGTCAGCCCCTGCATGACGGCTCCGGCCAGGCCGAGGGCCGCTCCGGCGAGCACGGCGACCAGGGTGCGGATCAGCCGCGTCCCGCCGACGATGGCCGCGACCTCGGGGTCGACGGCGGCCGGATCGGCCAGGGCCGTCCAGACCTGGCTGAGCGGGATCGCCCTGCTGCCGACGGCCAGGGACAGCGCGCAGAGCACGACCAGGACCCCCGCGCTCGCCGCGATCAGGAGCGGCCGCCGTGCCGCGGCGGTTCTCTGCTGTGTCACGAAGATCCGATCGTTCGCTTTTTAGGTTAGGCATACCTCACTCATGTGCCTCGCGCAAGACTTTTCCGGCGATTGAAGATAGGTAAGGCTTACCTTAGTCTGCGTGCCGGTGACACTTCAGATCCGGAAGAGGAAACTATGTCCAAGCGTCTCTCGACAGTGCTCGCCGCACTGGCGCTGACCGTCGCCGCCGGCTGCGGCAGCCCCACCCCGGCCGGTACGGCGGAGCCCGCCCCCGCCTCGTCCGCCCCGGCGGCCGGATCGGCCTTCCCGGTGAAGGTCGAGCACATGTACGGCACGACCGAGATCGCCAAGCGTCCCGAGCGGATCGTCACCATCGGCCTGAGCGACCACGAGCCCGTCCTCGCACTCGGCTTCAAGCCGGTCGGCGTCGTGGACTGGTTCCAGCGCAGCCCGTTCTCCGACTGGCCCTGGACCAAGGACAGGTGGGGCGGCACCGAACCCACCGTGCTCGGCCTGCGCGAGGACGGCGTCAAGTTCGAGAAGCTGGTCGCGCTCAAGCCCGACCTCATCTTCGCCATGTACTCCGGCATCCAGAAGGAGCACTACGACAAGCTGTCGCAGATCGCTCCCGTCGTCGCCCAGCCGAAGGGCTTCGACCCCTATGCCGCCCCGTGGCAGGAGATGACGCTGCTGGCCGGCCGCGCCCTCGGCGAGGAGGACACGGCCAGGAGGCTCATCGCCGGCATCGCCGACCGGTTCGCGAAGGTCCGGGCCGACAACCCGCAGTGGAAGGGGCTGACGGCCGTCGCCGCCGACAGTTTCAAGGCCGGGCAGTACTCGGCCTTCCAGAAGGGCGACCCCAAGTCGGCGTTCCTGGCCGAGCTGGGCTTCACCGTCCCGGAGGAGATCAGCAGGCAGGCCGGCAAGTCCAACGTGGCCGAGTTCGGCTCCGAGGGGCTGAGCCTGCTGGAGGTCGACCGCCTCGTCTGGCTGACCACCGGCAGGGAGCCGTGGGAGCGGATCAGGAACGACAGCGTCTACAAGCAGCTGAAGGTCGCCCGGCAGGGCCGCGACCTCTTCCTGACCTACCAGGACCCGCCGATCGGCGCGGCGCTGTCCTTCAACACGGTGCTGAGCATCCCCTACGCCATCAACCAGGTCGTGCCGCTTCTCAAGAAGTGATCCCCGGCCGGCCCGGCCCACCCTGATTCCCGCAGAGTGACGTGAAAGGCAGCCAGATGTCCGTACTTCCGCTGACCGGAGCCCAGACCGGAATCTGGCTGGCCCAGCAGTTAGCGCTGGACAGCCCGGCCTACACCATCGGCGGCTACGTGGAGCTCGCGGCCGACGTGGCGCGGCTGGCCGGGGCGATCAGGCAGGCCGTGACCGAGGCGGAGAGCCTGCACGTGGTGTTCGCCCAGGACGAGGCCGGCCCTGTCCAGATCACCAGGCCCGCGGGCGACTGGCCGCTGCCGGTCCTCGACCTGGCGGAGGCGGACGCGCGGGCGTGGATGGCGGCCGACCTCGCGCGGACCGTCGATCCGGCCCGCGGGCCGATGTTCGCCCACGCGCTGCTCAGGCTGGGCGACGGCCGGCTGTGGTGGTACCAGCGGTACCACCACCTGGTCACCGACGGCGCCGGGATGCTGCGCCTCATCCAGCGCGTGGCCGCCCTGTACGGCGGCGGCCCCGACGCCGGCGTCGACTGGTCGCTGCCCGCGCTGGTGGCGGCCGACGCCGGCTACCGAGCCTCCGCCGGGCACGCGGCCGACGCCGCGTACTGGCACGGCAGGTTGGCGGGCCTGCCCGACGAGCCTGCCAGGCTGGTGGAGTGCCCGCCCGCCCAGGCCGGCGGCGTCCTGCGCCGCACGGTGGAGCTGTCGCCGGAGCGTTCCGACGGGCTGCGCGCGGCGGCGGCCGCGCTGGGCACCCGGCTGTCGCGGCTGGCCATCGCGGCCGTGGCCGCCTACCTGCACCGGGCGAGCGGCGAGCGTGACCTGGTGCTGGGCCTGCCCGTCGCGGGCAGGCTGCACGGCGACGACTCCCCTGCCCTGATGTCCAACGTGCTGCCACTCAGGCTCGCCGTCAGCCCCTGGACCACGGGTGCCGAACTGGTCGCGGCCGTGGCCGAGGAGGTCGGGTCGCTGGGCGCGCACGCCCGCTACCGGGGCGAGGACCTGGCCAGGGAGCTGGGCCGCGTCGAAGGGCTGCGCTCGCTGATCGGGCCCACCGTGAACGTCATGCCGTACCACGAGGGGATCAGGTTCGGCGACGGCGACTGCGTCATCCACCACCTGTCGCTCGGGCCGGTCGGCGACCTGTCCGTGGCCGTCTACGACCGGCCCGCGGGCCAGGGGCTGCGGATCGACCTCGACGCGGACGCCGCGGTGTGCGACCCCGAGGCGCTCGCCGAGCACGAGCGGCGCCTCCTGCTGACGCTGGAGGCGCTGGCCGAGCGGCCCGACACGCCGCTCGGCGGCATCGACCTGGCGCCCGTGCCGCCGTTCGTCCCCCTGCCCGGCGACCTGCCGGAGATCTCGTGGACGGCGGCGTTCGAACGGCAGGCCGCGCACGCGCCCGGCAGGCTCGCCATGATCTGCGAGTCGGAGCGGCTGACCTACGGCGAGCTGAACGCCAGGGCCAACCGGCTCGCCCACACGCTGCGCGCGCAGGGCGTCGGCGCCGAGGACGTCGTCGCGGTGGCGCTGCCTCGCTCGGCCGACCTGGTCGTGGCGCTGCTCGGCGTCATGAAGGCGGGCGCCGCCTACCTCCCGCTGGACGCCGACCATCCGGCCGACCGGCTGGCCTTCATGGTGGCCGACGCCGGTGCCCGCCTGCTCGTCACGGTCTCGGGCCACGCCGCCGACCTGGAGCTGCCCCGCCTGCTTCTGGACACCCTCCCGCAGGCGGCCGACACCGACCCGCCCGAGGGCGCGCTGCACCGGGCCGCCTACGTCATCTACACCTCCGGCTCGACCGGCCGGCCGAAGGGCGTCGTGCTCTCCCACGAGGGCGTCGGCGCCCTCATCGCCACCGCCGTCGAACGGCTCGGCGTCGACTCCTCCAGCAGGGTCGCCCAGTTCGCCTCCGTGGGCTTCGACGTGGCCGTCTGGGACCTGGTGATGTCGCTGTGCGTGGGCGGCACCGTCGTCGTCGTGCCGTCCGAGCGGCGCGTGGCCGGCGAGGAGCTGACCGGCTACCTGGCCGAGCACCGGGTCACCCACATGATCCTGCCGCCGTCGCTGGTGGCGGCGCTGCCCGCCGGGTGCGCGCTGCCCGAGGACGGTGTGCTGGTCGTCGGCACCGAGACGGTCCCCGCCGAGCTGGTCGCCCGCTGGAGCGAGCGCATGCGGGTCGTGGCCGCCTACGGCCTGACCGAGGCCACGGTCAACTCCACGCTCTGGCTCGCCGAGCGCGACTGGTCGGGCCCCGTGCCGATCGGCGTGCCGGACCCGGGGACCCGCTGCCACATCCTCGACGCGGCGCTGCGCCCGGTGCCGCCCGGCGTCACCGGCGAGCTGTACGTCGGCGGCCTCGGCCTGGCCAGGGGCTATCTCGGCAGGCCGGGGCTGACCGCCGAGCGGTTCGTCGCCGACCCGTTCGGCGCGCCGGGCGAGCGGATGTACCGCACCGGCGACCGGGCCCGCAGGCGCGCCGACGGCACCATCGACTTCCTCGGCCGCGAGGACGGCCAGCTCAAGATCCGCGGGTACCGCATCGAGCCCGGCGAGGTCGAGAGCATCCTGATGAGCCACCCCGCGGTCGCCCAGGCGGCGGTCGCCGCCGTCGAGGACCACCGGGGCGTCAGGCGGCTGGTCGGCTACGTGACGGGCGACGGCGGCCTCGACCCCGCCGACCTGCGGCGGCTGGCGGCCGGCGCGCTGCCGGAGTACATGGTGCCCGGCACGATCGTGGTGCTCGACGGGCCGCTGCCGCTCACGCCGAACGGCAAGCTGGACCGCAAGGCGCTGCCCGCGCCCGAGTGGACGGCGCAGGCGGGCGACACCGCCCCCGAAACCCCCGCCGAGCGCGTGCTGGCCGGGCTGTTCGCCGAGGTCCTCGGGCTGCCGTCGGTGGGCGCGCACGACAGCTTCTTCGAGCTCGGCGGCGACAGCATCGTCGCGATCCAGCTGGTCAACAAGGCCAGGCGGGCGGGTCTCGCGATCACGCCGCGGGAGGTCTTCCAGCACAGGACCGTCGCCGCGCTGGCGCGGGGGCGCGGCCAGGCCGTACCCGAGCAGGCTCATGACGCGGGCGTCGGCCTGGTGCCGGAGACGCCGATCGTCGGCCGGCTGCGGGAGGTGGGCGGGCCGATCAACGGCTTCCACCAGTCGGTGACCGTACGCGTGCCGGACGATCTGGACGAGAGCCTGCTCACCGGGGCGTTGCAGGCCGTCCTCGACCATCACGGCATGCTGCGCGCCCGGCTGCTGCGCGGCGAGGACGGCTGGCACATGGAGGTGCCGCCGCCCGGCACGGTCCAGGCGGGCGGCCTGGTGGCCGGCGACGGGGTCGAGGCCGCCGTCGGCCGGCTGGACCCGGCGGCGGGCGTGATGCTGCAGGCGGTGTGGTCGCCGGACGAGCGGCGGCTGTCGCTGGTGGCGCACCACCTGGTGGTGGACGGCGTCTCCTGGCGCATCCTGCTGTCCGACCTGGCCCAGGCCGCGCGGGCGGTGGCCGCGGGCGAGCCGGTCGAGCTGCCGCCGGTCGGCACCTCGTTCGCGCGCTGGTCGCGGCTGCTGGCCGAGGACGCGCCGACCCCCGCGCGGCAGGCGGAGCAGCAGGTCTGGCGGCGGACGCTCGCCGGGCCGGTGCCGTCGCTCGGGCTGCGGCCCCTCGACCCCGCGACCGACACGGCCGCGCGCGAGCGCAGGCTGACCGTCGTCCTGCCCCCCGACGGGACGACGCCACTGCTGACCGACGCCCCGGCCGCCTACCACGGCACCGTCAACGACGTGCTGCTGACCGCGCTGGCGGCGGCCTTCGCCCGCCGTCAGGGCGCCGGCGGCCTGCTGGTCGACCTGGAGGGGCACGGCCGGGAGCAGGACGCGGTGGCGGGCGATGCCGACGTGACCCGCACGGTCGGCTGGTTCACCAGCCTGTTCCCCGTCAGGATCGACGGCGGCGACGTGGCGTGGGAGGAGTTCCGCGCCGGCGGCCCGGGGGTGGGCCGGGCGCTCGGGCGGGTCAAGGAGCAACTGCGCGCCGTCCCGTCCGCCGGTCTCGGTTTCGGGCTGCTGCGGGGCGCGCTGGGCGACCTGCCGACGCCGGAGGTGCTGTTCAACTACCTGGGCCGGTTCAGGGCGGACGGCGGCGCGGACTGGGAGCCGGCCGCCGGGGCGGAGCCGCTGTCGGCCGGGCGCGACCCCGGCATGCCGCTGACCCATCACCTCGAGGTCAACGCGATCGTCCGCGACGGCGCGTCCGGGCCCGAGCTGAGCGCCACCTGGTCGTGGCCCGAAGGGGTCCTCGAACGGGCCGACGTGGCGGAGCTGGCCGGCGCCTGGCTGGAGGCGCTGCGCGGGATCGCCGCCCACGTGGCCGGGCCGGCGGCGGGCGGGCACACGCCGTCCGACTTCCCCCTGGTCACGCTCGACCAGGAGGAGATCGACGCGCTGCCCCGCGACCTGGAGGACGTCCTGCCGGTGACGCCGCTCCAGCAGGGCCTGTACTTCCACTCGCTGTCCGACCCCGACGTCTACACCGTCCAGCAGGTCGTCGAGCTGGCCGGACCCGTCGAGCCCGCCACGCTGCGCCGCCGGGTGGAACGCCTGGTGGACCGGCACGCGCCGCTGCGCGCCGGGTTCCTGCAGCGCGCCGACGGCAGGGTCGTGCAGTACGTGGCCGGCCGGGTCACGGTCCCGTGGGCGGAGGTCACCGGCGCCGACGTCGACGAGATCGCCGCGCGGGAGCGGGCCAGGCCCTTCGACCTGGCCGCGCCGCCGCTGCTCAGGGCCGCCCTGGTCAACGGGCGGACGCTGGTGCTGACCCTGCACCACCTGGTCGCCGACGGCTGGTCGGTGCCGATCATGCTGCGGGAGCTGCTGGGCGAACACCTCGGCGAGGTCACCCCGTACCGCGACTACTTCACCTGGCTGCGCGACCGCGACGACGAGGCGGCGGGACGGGCCTGGCGTCGGGCGCTGGAAGGGCTCGACGAGCCGACACTGCTCGGCCCGCGGTACCAGGCCGGCGCGCCCGGCCAGATCACCTTCGAGGCCGGCGCGGACCTGGCCGGCTGGGCACGGGCGCGCGGGCTGACGCTGAGCACGCTCGTGCAGGGCGCGTGGGGGCTGCTGCTGGGCCGGCTGACCGGCCGCCACGACGTCGTCTTCGGCAGCACCGTCTCAGGCCGGCAGGCCGCCGTCGAGGGCGTCGAGTCGATGGTCGGCCTGCTGGTCAACACCATCCCCGTACGGCTGGCCTGGCGCCCCGGCGACCGTCCGGCCGACCTGCTGGCCGGGCTCCAGGACGCGCAGGCGCGGCTGCTGGACCACCAGCACCTCGGCCTGGCCGACATCCAGCGGATCACCGGGTTCGGCACCCTGTTCGACACGCTGGTGGCGGTCGAGAACTATCCCGTCGAGGGCGACATGGGGGCGATCGCGAGCGTGGACGTCCGCGACGGCTCCCACTACCCGCTGTCGCTGACCGTCGTGCCGGGACGGCGGACCACCTTCAGGCTCGACCACTCCATCGGCGCCAGCGCCGCCGCGCGGGTGGCGCGGGCGCTGCGGCACCTGCTGGAGGAGCTGGTCACCGCCGGCGAGCGCCCCGTGGGGCGGCTCGACCTGGTCGAGCTCGAGCAGGCGCGCCTGCTGGGCGGGCCGCGTGAGGTACCGCCCACGACGCTGGCCGCCGCGTTCGCCGCCCAGGCGGCCACGACGCCCGACGCCACCGCGGTGATCTTCGGCGAGGAGGAGGTCTCCTACGCCGAGCTGGACCGCAGGGCGCAGGCGCTCGCCGTACGGCTGGTGCGACGCGGCGTCGGTCCGGGCGGGTTCGTCGCCGTGGCGCTGCCCCGCTCGCCCGACCTGCCGGCCGCCGTGCTCGGCGTGCTGCGGGCGGGCGCGGCCTACGTGCCGCTGGACCTCGACCATCCGGCCGAGCGGCTGGCGTACATGCTGGCCGACTGCGGCGCCCGCGTGGTGGTCACCGACGGGTCCTTCCCCGAGCACGAGGGGGTGGAGCGTGTCCTGGTCGGCGGCCCCGCGAGCGGCCCCGCGAGCGATCTTTTGAGCGACCCCTCGAGCGACCCTTTGAGCGACCCCTCGAGCGATCTTTTGAGCGATCTTTTGAGCGGCCCTTCGAGCGACCCATTCCGCGGCCCCTTGAGCGGCGCCGAGAGCGGCACCCGTAGTGGCGCCGGCGGCAGCGAGGGCGGTCCCGACGGTGGTGGGGGCCCGCTGCGCGCTCCCGCGCCGGACGACCCCGCCTACCTCATCTACACCTCGGGCTCGACGGGCCGGCCCAAGGGCGTGGTGGTCACGCACCGCGCCATCGTCGGCCACCTGGCGTGGGCCCAGGACCTGTTCGCCATGGACGGCACCGACCGGATGCTGCAGCAGGCGTCGGCGAGCTTCGACGCCTCGGTGTGGCAGATCTTCTGGCCGCTGTGCTCCGGCGCCGCCGTGGTGCTGGCCGAGCCCGGCGGGCACGTCGATCCGGCCTACCTGGCCGGGCTCGTCAGGGACCGCGGGGTGACCGTCCTCGACATCGTGCCCTCGATGATGAGGGCCTTCCTGTCCACCGACGAGGTCACGCGGGATCCGGGCTGGGCGGCGAGCCTGCGCAGGGTCTTCGGCGGCGCCGAGGCGCTGACCGCGGGGTTGGCCCGCCGCTGGCGGGAGCTGACCGGCGTCCCCGTCGACAACTGCTACGGGCCCACCGAGGCGACCGTCCAGGTCACCTGGTGGGACGGCGACGAAGGTGGCGGCACGGACGGCGACGCGAACGGCGGCACAGACGGTGGCACGGACAGCGGCACGGACCGCGACACGGACCGCGACGCGGCCGTGCCGATCGGCGGGCCGGTCTGGAACACCGGGCTGTACGTCCTGGACGTCTGCCTGCGCCCGGCGACCGAAGGCGAGCTCTACATCAGCGGCGCGCAGCTCGCCCTCGGCTACCACGGCAGGACGGCGCTTACCGCCGAGCGGTTCGTCGCCGACCCGTTCGGCCCGCCGGGCACGCGCATGTACCGCACGGGCGACCTGGTGCGGCTGCGCCCCGACGGCGCCCTGGAGTACACCGGCAGGACCGACCACCAGGTCAAGATCCACGGCAACCGCGTCGAGCTAGGCGAGGTCGAGGCGCGGCTGGCGGCCCTGGACGGCGTCGCGCAGGCCGTGGTCGTCGCCCGCGACCACGGCGGCGCCACCCGCCTGGTCGGCTACGCCGTCCCCGAGCGGGGCGCCCGCCTCGACGGGGCGGGGTTGCGCGCCGCGCTGGCCGCCGCGCTGCCCCCGCCGATGGTGCCGAGCGCGGTGGTGACGCTGGAGCGGCTGCCGCTGACGCTGAACGGCAAGGTGGACCGCGGCGCCCTGCCCGTTCCCGAGGTGGGGCCGCGGGCCGTGCGGGCACCGCGGACCGAGCGGGAACGGCTGTTCTGCGACATCTTCACCGCCGTGCTCGGCACCGAGGCGGGCCTCGACGACGACTTCTTCGCCCTCGGCGGTGACAGCATCGCCTCGATCGCCGTGTCGGGCCGGGCCAGGAAGGCGGGCCTGGCGGTCAGCCCCAGGGACGTCTTCACCTGCCGGACGCCCGCCGCGCTGGCGGCCAGCGCGGAGGCCACCATGGAGGCCACCGCGGAGGCCACCATGGAAGCCACCGCGGAGGAGCACGGGGCGGCCGAGCTGATCACGCTGACCGCCGAGGAGCACGAGAGCGTGCGGCGCGTCTGCCCCGTCCCGGTCGAGGACGTCTGGCCGCTGTCGCCCTTGCAGGAGGGCATCCACTTCCACTCCAGCTACGACACCGCCGCCGTCGACGTCTACACCTCGCAGGACGTCTTCGAGTTCGCGCGGCCCGTCGACGCCGACCGGCTGCGCGCGGCGTGCGCGGCGATGCTGGCCCGCAACCCGAGCCTGCGGGCGGGCTTCACCGCCGAAGGGCTGTCGCGTCCCGTGCAGTTCATCGGCGCCGGGGTGGAGCCGCCGCTGCGCGAGATCGACCTGTCGGCGCTGCCGTGCGAGGAGCGCGACCGGATGGTCGCCGAACTGCTGGCCGAGGACAGGACCACCCGGTTCGACCTGGCCGCCCCGCCGCTCATGCGGCTGCTGCTGATCCGCCTCGGCGAGCGCGACCTGCTGGTGCTGAGCCACCACCTGATCCTGTGGGACGGCTGGTCGGGTTGGCTGGTGCTCGAACAGCTCCTCGGGGACGCCGCGGCGGCGCCCGCCGCCGACACCTACCGCGACTACCTGGCCTGGCTGGCCACGCAGCCCGCGGGCGAGGCGCTGACCGCCTGGCGCGCGGCGCTGTCGGGGCTGGAGGAGCCGACGCTGGTACGGGCGGCCGACGACGGCCTGCGCCCGGAGATCCCGGTGAACCTCGATGTCGTACTGCCCGCCGAGCTGGGCGAGGGCCTGCGCGCGCTGGCCCGCGAGACGGGACTGACGCTCAACACGCTGCTCAACCTCGCATGGGGACTGGTGCTCGCGGCCACGGTCGGCCGCGACGACGTGGTGTTCGGCGCGGCGGTGGCCGGCCGGCCGGTGGCGGTGCCCGACGTGGAGAACGTCATCGGGATGTTCCTCAACACGGTGCCGGTGCGGATCGGGTTCGACCCGCGCGAGCAGGTGCTCGAGCTGGCGCGGCGGGTGCAGGACGAGCGCGTGGCGCTGATGCCGTACGAGCACGTCGGGCTGGGCGAGCTGCATCGGGAGAGCGGCCACCGGCGGCTCTTCGACACCCTCTTCGTGCTGCGCGAGGCGGGCGGGCAGGAGCGGATGGCGGAGTTCACCGGCCGGCACGGGATCGTGAACGTGTCGGCGGTCGACGCCACGCACTACCCGCTGACGCTCATCGTGACCCAGGGCGCCCGCCTGCGCGTGACGCTGTCGTACCGCCCCGACGTGGTCGGCGGCGCCGAGGCCGGCCGGGTGCTCGACCGGTTCACCACCGTGCTCGGGCGCCTGGTGGCGGCGCCGCGGGCGCTGGTCGGCACCGTGGACCTGCTGCTGGAGGGCGAGCGGCGGCAGGCGGCACCGGCCCGGCCGCTGCCCGCGGTGACGGTGGCCGAGCTGCTGTCGGAGCAGGCCGCGCGCACCCCCGGCGAGGTGGCGCTCGTCTTCGGCGCCGAACGCTGGACCTACGCCGAGCTCGACGCCCGCGTCAACAGGCTGGCCAGGCTGCTGCTGGAGCACGGCGCGGCGCCGGAGCGGGTGGTCGCGCTGGCGCTGCCGCGCTCGGCCGACATGGTGGCGGCGCTGTTCGCCGTGCTGCAGACCGGCGCGGCCTACCTCCCGCTGGATCTGGAGTACCCGGCGGAGCGGCTGGCCTTCATGCTGGAGGACACCTCGCCCGTCTGCGTGGTGACCACGGGATCGGTGGCGCTGCCCGAGACCGGGGTGCCGCGCGTGCTGCTCGACGACCCGGCGACCGCCGACCGGCTGGCCGCGCTGCCGGCGGGCGTGCCGTCCGACGCCGAGCGGCCCGGCTTCGCCCGCGGCCTGCCGTACCGGCTCGAGCATCCCGCCTACGTCATCTACACCTCCGGGTCGACCGGCAGGCCGAAGGGCGTCGTCACGCCGTACCGCGGCCTGACGAACATGCAGTTCAACCATCGTGAGGCCATCTTCGGGCCGGCCGTCGCCGCCGCGGGCGGCAGGCGGCTGCGCATCGCCCACACCGTCTCCTTCGCCTTCGACATGTCGTGGGAGGAGCTGCTGTGGTTGGTGGAGGGGCACGAGGTCCACGTCTGCGACGAGAACCTGCGCCGCGACGCCGAGGCCCTGGTGGCCTACTGCGACAGGGAGCGCGTCGACGTCGTGAACGTCACCCCCACCTACGCCCACCACCTGATCGAGCAGGGCCTGCTCGACGGCCACCGGCCGCCGCTGGTGCTGCTGGGCGGCGAGGCCGTCTCCGAGACGGTGTGGACGGCGTTGCGCGACAGCGAGGGCACCGTCGGCTACAACCTGTACGGGCCCACCGAGTACACGATCAACACGCTCGGGGCGTCCACGGACGACAGCGCGACACCCGCCGTGGGCAGGCCGATCTGGAACACGACGGCGTACGTGCTCGACGCGGCGCTGCGCCCGGTGCCGCCCGGCACGCCGGGCGAGCTGTACATCGCGGGCGTGGGCCTGGCCCGCGGCTACCACCGCAGGCCGGGACTGACCGCCGCGGCCTTCGTCGCCGACCCGTTCGGCGCGCCGGGTGAGCGGATGTACCGCACGGGCGACCTGGTACGGCAGCGCCCCGACGGCGTCATCGACTTCCTCGGCCGCACCGACGACCAGGTGAAGATCCGCGGCTACCGGGTGGAGCCGAGCGAGGTCGCGGCGGCGATGGAGGAACACCCGCTGGTCTCCCACGCGGCGGTCGTCGCCGACGGCGGCCGCCTGCTCGGCTACGTCGTGCCGCGCGAGGAGGGCGCGGACCTCGCGGTGGTGCGGGCGGCGCTGAAGGAGCGGCTGCCCGGCTACATGGTGCCCGCCGCGCTCGTCGCGGTGGACCGGCTCCCGCTCACCGTGAACGGCAAGCTGGACGTGCGCGCGCTGCCCGCACCCGCCCTCAGCGGCGGCCAGGAGAGCCGCCCGCCCCGCACGGCGCGCGAACGGGTGCTGTGCGAGCTGTTCGGCGACCTGCTGGGCGTGACGGGCGTCGGGATCGACGACGACTTCTTCGACCTGGGCGGCCACTCGCTGCTGGCCACCCGCCTGGTCAGCAGGGCGCGCGCGGCCCTCGGCGCCGAGCTGGCGATCCGCGACCTGTTCGAGGCGCCGACCGTGGCCGAACTGGCCGCCAGGGTCGGCGGGCAGGACGCCAGGCCCGCCCTGACGGCCGCGGCCGACCGGCCCGCCGAGCCGCCGCTGTCGTTCGCGCAGCGCCGGCTCTGGTTGATCGAGCAGCTGGAAGGGCCGTCGGCGCTCTACAACTTCCCGCTGGTGATGCGGCTGCGCGGCGAGCTCGACGTCGAGGCGTTGCGGGCCGCGCTGGCCGATCTGGCGGCCCGGCACGAGGCGCTGCGCACGCTGATCGTCGAGCGGGAGGGCCGTCCCTTCCAGCGGGTGGTGCCGGCGGCCGAGGCGGTCCCCGTCGTCGAGGTGGTCGAGGCCACGGCGGCGACGCTGGAGCCGACGCTGGAATCGGTCGTCGCCCGGCCGTTCGACCTGGCCGCCGAGCTGCCGCTACGGGCCACCGTGGTCCGGCTGGGCGCGCGCGATCACGTGGTGGCGCTGCTGCTGCACCACATCACGACCGACGAGTGGTCGGACGGCCCGTTCCTGCGTGACCTGTCGGCCGCCTACGCCGCCCGCCGCGGGGGCGGGGCGCCCGCGTGGGAGCCGCTGCCCGTGCAGTACGTCGACTACACGCTCTGGCAGCGGCGGCTGCTCGGCGAGCGGACCGACCCGGACAGCGTGGCCGCCCGCCAGCTGGCCTTCTGGGCCGAGACGCTGCGCGGCGCCCCCGAGCGGCTGGAGCTGCCCACCGACCGGCCGCACCCCGCGCGGCCGGCCGCCGCGGGCGGCGAGCTGCGGGTCGAGTTCGGCGCCGAGGACAGCCGGCTTCTGCGGCGGCTGGCCCAGCACTCGGGCGCGAGCATGTTCATGGTCTGCCACGCGGCGGTCGCGGCCCTGCTGCACCGCCTCGGCGCCGGTGCCGACCTGCCGCTCGGCGTGCCGGTCTCCGGCCGCGCCGACGAGGCACTGGACGACCTGGTGGGCTTCTTCGTCAACACGCTCGTGCTGCGCGCCGACGTGTCGGGCGACCCGACCTTCGCCGAGCTGGTCGCGCGGGTCAGGGAGCGGGCCCTGGCCGCCTTCTCCCACCAGGACGTGCCGTTCGAGGCGGTCGTGGAGGAGCTCAACCCGGTCCGCTCGCCCGGCCGCAACCCGCTGTTCCAGGTGATGGTCGGCTACCGCAACCGCGGCGCCGACGACTTCGCGCTGGCGGGCCTGGAGGTGCTGCCCGCGCCGGTGTCCGCGAGCACCGCCAAGTTCGACCTGGTGTTCAGCTTCGTCGAGGACGAGGCGATCTCCTGCGTCGTCGAGTACCGCGCCGACCTGTTCGACCGGTCCACGGTGGCGGCCATGGGGGCGCGGCTCGCCGGGCTGGTCGGGACGGTCGCCGCCGACCCGTCGGTCAGGGTCGCCGACATCGACGTGCTCACCCCGCGGGAGCGGGAGCTGGTCGTCACCGGCTTCAACGCGACCGACCGCGAGGTGGCCGAGCAGACACTGCACGGCATGTTCCTGCGCAGGGTCGCCGAACGCCCCGGCGCCGTGGCGGTGGTCGAGGGGGACCGCTCGGTCGGCTACGCGGAGCTCGACGCCCTGTCCGACCGGATGGCGGCGATGCTCGCCCATCACGGCGTGCGGGAGGAGAGCGTGGTCGGCGTGGCCGTGCCGCGCTCGGTGGACATGGTGGCGGTGATGCTCGGCGCGCTCAAGCTCGGTGCCGCGTTCCTGCCCCTCGACCTGGCCCACCCCGCCGACCGCCTGGCGTACATGGTCGGCGACTCGGGGGCGAAGGTGGTCGTGGCCGCGCAACCCGTCGAGGGCCTGGACGTGCTGCTGCTCGGCGACGCGCCCGACGGGCGGTGGCGGGCACCCGCCTACCCGGAGGTGGCGCTCGACCAGGCGGCCTACGTCATCTACACCTCCGGCTCGACCGGACGCCCCAAGGGCGTGGTCGTCACGCACGAGGGGATCGGCAGCCTGGTCGCCACGGCCGTCGACCGGATGGGGCTCACCCCCGACAGCAGGGTGCTGCACTTCGCCTCGATCGGGTTCGACGTCACCGCCTTCGAGCTGAGCATGGCGCTGTGCCACGGCGGCAGCCTCGTGCTCGTTCCCGACGCGGCCAGGGTGCCCGGCCACGAGCTGACCGGCTTCATGACCGAGCACGGGATCACCCACGCGATCCTGCCGCCGTCGCTGGTGGCGGCGCTGCCGGCCGGCTGCGAGCCGCCCGAGGGCTGCACGGTGCTGGTCGGCACCGAGACGGTCCCGCCGGACGTGATCGAGCGCTGGGCGGGCCGGCTGCGCCTGCTGGCCGCCTACGGGTTGACCGAGGCGACGGTGAACTCCACGCTGTGGGCGGCCGAACCGGGCTGGGCGGGAGCGGTGCCGATCGGCGTGCCCGACCCCAACACCCGCGCCTACGTGCTCGACGAGCGCCTGCGCCCGGTGCCGCCTGGGGTGGCCGGCGAGCTCTACATCGCCGGGCGCGGGCTGGCGCGCGGCTATCTCGGACGGCACGGCCTGACCGCCGAGCGGTTCGTGGCCTGCCCGTTCGGCCGGCCCGGCGCCAGGATGTACCGGACCGGCGACCGGGCCCGCTGGCGCGCCGACGGCAACCTCGACTTCCTCGGCAGGGCGGACGACCAGGTCAAGATCCGTGGGTTCAGGATCGAGCCGGGCGAGATCGCCGGCGCGATGACCAGGCACCCGATGATCTCCCAGGCGGCCGTCGTCACCGACACGAGCGGTCCCGAGCCGCGCCTGGTCGGCTACGCGGTCGCGGCGGGCGGCCCGCTCGACCCCGCCCAGGTGCGGTCGCACGTCGCGGCGCTGCTGCCCCCGGCCATGGTGCCGTCCGCGGTGGTGGTGCTCGACCGGCCGCTGCCGCTGACGCCCAACGGCAAGCTGGACCGGGCCGCGCTGCCGGCGCCCGACTGGTCGGCGTTGACCGGTGCCACCCGCCCGCGCACCGGGCGGGAGCACGCGCTCGCCGAGCTGTTCGCGGAGGTGCTGGGCCTGCCCCAGGTCGGCGTCCACGACAACTTCTTCGAGCTCGGCGGCCACTCGATGTCGGCCATGCGGCTGCTCGGCAGGATCCGCACGACGCTGGACGCCCGGCTCACGCTGCGGGCCGTCTTCGACGCGCCCACCGTCGCCGAGCTGGCCGCCCGCCTCGACGAGAGGGATCTCGGCGAGCGGGCCAGGCTGCGCCGGCGGGAGCTGCCCGCCGCGCCGCCCCAGGAGTGGCAGCACGCCAGGACCGGGGCCGGGCGGCCGCACGACATGGCCTTCGCGCTCCGCTCCCCCGATCCCGGTGCCGCGGCCGCCGCGCTCGCCGACGTCGCAGCACGTCACGAGCCGCTCCGCACGGCCGTCGTCCGCGGGGACGGCGGGCTCGTCCAGGTGCCGGCCGCGCAATGGCTGGAACACGTCGAGGTGCCCGACCTGGACGAGGGACTGCACGCGCTGGCGGGCGAACCCGCCGACCTGGAGGGGCGCGCGCCGCTGCGGGCCAGGCTGCTCACCGACCGCTCGGGCGCGCGGGCGCTGCTGCTGACCATGCACTACCTCGCCGTCGACGAGTGGTCGGTGGTGCCGCTCCTGCGCGACTTCGCCGCCGCCTACGCGGCCCGGCGGCGGGGCGCCGCCCCGGCGTGGGAGCCGCTGCCGGTCGGCTACGCCGACTACACGCGGTGGGCGCACGAGGTGACCGACGGCGCCCAGCTCGAGCACTGGCGGCAGGCGCTGGACGGCATGCCGCGCGCCGTCGCGCTGCCGTACGACCGGGCCGGTGAGGGGGTGCGGGGCGACCACGTCGGCGTCACGCTCGACGCCGGCCTGCACGCGGCCATCGACGCGGTCGCCGCCGAGAGCGGCACCAGCATGTTCATGGTGCTCCACGCGGCGTTCGCGACGCTGCTCACCCGGCGGGGGGCGGGCACCGACCTGCCGATCGCCTCGCTGGTCGCGGGCCGTACCGAGGAGGAGCTGACCGGCCTGGTCGGCTGCTTGTTCAACACCGTGGTGCTGCGCACCGACACCTCCGGCGAGCCGACCTTCCGCGAGCTGCTCGCCCGGGTGAGGGAGACCGACCTGGCCGCGCTCGACCGGCAGGACGTGCCGTTCGACCGGGTGGCCAGGGCGCTGGGCCTGCGGGCGCCACAGGTGATGATCGTCCATCACGAGCAGGCCGACACCGGCGAGCTCGCCTTCGAGCACGTGCCGACGGGAGCGCTCAACGCCGACCTGACGCTGAGCTTCTTCGAGCCGCGCGGCGACGGTCCGGTGGAGTGCCTGCTGGAGTACGCGACCGACCTGTTCGACCGGGCCACGATCCAGTCCATGGCGGACGAGCTGGTCCGCATTCTGCACACCGAAGTGAGGAGCAACGCATGAGCACGAACCCGTTCGAGGACCGGGACGGCCGATTCCTGGTGCTGGTCAACGACGAGGAGCAGCACTCGCTGTGGCCCTCGTTCGCCGAGGTGCCCGCCGGGTGGCGGGTGGTGTTCGGTGAGGAGACGCGGGAGGCGTGCCTGGAGTACGTGGAGACCCACTGGACCGACCTGCGCCCCCGCAGCCTCGTCGAGGCGACGAGGCAGGACTGACCCGCCGGCCTGGTCCGGTCACCCCTGGCGGTGGCCGGACCAGGCGGCCCACAGGGTCGCGTAGCGGCCGCCGGCCCGCACGAGCTCGTCGTGCGTGCCTGTCTCGGCCACCCGGCCCTCCTCCAGCAGCACGACGCGGTCCGCGGCCGCGGCCTGGGTGAGCCGGTGGGCGACGACCAGCGCGGTCCTGCCCTCGATCGCGGCCGCCGCCGACGCCTCCAGCGCCCTCGCGCCCGCGCTGCCCGCCTCGGCCGTCGCCTCGTCCAGCACCACCACCGGAGGGTCGGCGAGCACCAGCCGGGCCAGCGCCAGCTGCTGGGCCTGGGCCGCGGTGAGCCGGTGGCCGCTGTCGCCCACCACCGTGCCGAGCCCCTCCGGCAGCGCCCGCGCCCACGCCAGCGCGCCGACACGGTCGAGCGCGGCGACCAGCTCGGCCTCCTCGGCGTCCGGCTTGGCCAGCCGCAGGTCGTCGGCGAGCGGGCCGGCGAAGACGTGCACCTCCTGGGTGAGCAGCGCGACGTCGCGGCCCTCGCCCCCGACGCCGATCGAGCCGCTGCCGGGCGGGTGGATGCCCGCGATCAGCTTGGCCAGCGTGGTCTTGCCCGCCCCGCTGGCGCCCACCAGCGCCACCGTCTCCCCCGCGGCGATGTCCAGGCAGACCCCGCGCAGCACCGGACGGCCGCCGCGGTAGGCGTACCCGACGTCGCGGACGCGCACCTCAGGCGCGGCCGTGCCCGAGGCGAGCGGCGGGGCGGGCGCGGGGGCGGCCTCCACCACGCCCACCAGTCTGGCCAGGCCCGCCCCCGCCGCCTGCGCGTCGTCGACCAGGCCCAGCGCGATGTTGATCGGGGTGAACAGGCTGTGGAAGTACAGCGCGGCGGCGCCTGCCGTACCGACCGTGACGCCGCCGCCGCGCACCAGCAGGAAGCCGGTCACCAGCACCGCCGACAGCCCGACCCACTCGGCCAGGTTGAGCCTGGCGTAGAACCGGGTGACCAGCCTGACCCCGGCCACCGCCAGGTCGACCGCGGCCCGCGAGCCGGCCCCCACCAGGCCGACGTGCCGCTCGGCCAGCCCGAACGCCCTGACGGTCGGCGCGCCGCCGACCGTGCCGAGCAGTTGCTGCTGCTGCGCGCCGACGGCCACCCGCTGCGCCGCGTACAGCGGGACGGCGCGGCGCACGTACCAGCGCAGCGTGTGCGCCTGGATCGGCACCGCGAGCAGCGCGACGAGCAGGAAGCGCCAGTCGAGGACCGCCATGCCGGCCAGGGTCAGGACGATCGTCAGCAGCGAACGGGCCAGCGCGGGCAGCGCGTCGCGGACCGCGTTGGTGATCACCGCCACGTCGCCGGTGACGCGGGCGGTCAGGTCGCCGGAGCCGGCCCGCTCGACCTGCTCCAAGGGCAGCCGCAGCGCCCTGTCGACGAAGCGTTCGCGCAGGGTGGCGAGCATCCCCTCGCCCAGCCTTGCCACGAGCGAGACGCCGACGGCGCTCGCCACGCCCTGGCCGGCCGCGATCGCCACCAGCCAGACGACCGGCTCGGTGACCGCGTCCGCGGGCCTGCCCTGGACGACCAGGTCGATGATGTGGCCGAGCACCGGCGCGGTGAGCAGGCCGACGCCGGTCGCCACGACCAGGACGGCGAAGCCGGCCAACGCGGTGCTCCGGTGCGGGCGGGCCAGCCGCCACACCGCCGCCCTGGTGCGTGCCGCGGTGGCGGTGGGCAGCAGCTCGCGCTCCCCGCCCTTCGCCGGGGCGCCGCCGGGCGCGGGCCTGCTCTCCTCAGCGGTCACGTGCCGCGCCTCCTCCGTCGTCGCCTGCTCGCTCTTCGCGGCCGTCACGTCAGCACCGCCGCCCGGTAGGTCTCGTGCTCCTGGACGAGGTCGGCGTGGGTGCCGTCCGTCACCAGGTCACCGTCCAGGAAGATCACCCTGTCGGCCGCCGCCAGCAGCGCCGGGCTGGTGGCCACCATGACCGTGGTGCGCCCCGCCCTGGCCGTCCTGATCCCTTGGGCGATCGCGGCCTCGGTGGCCGCGTCGACCGCGGTGGTCGGGTCGTGCAGGACCAGCACCGGAGGGGCGGCGGCCAGCGCTCTGGCCAGCGCCACCCGCTGGCGCTGGCCGCCCGACAGCGACAGCCCGCGCTCGGTGAGCAGGGTGTGCGCGCCGTCCGGCAGCGCCGCCGCGACCTGGTCCGCGGCCGCCGCCGCCATCGCCGAGACCACGGCACGGGACACCGGGCCGTGGCCGTACCGCGCGGCGGCGCCGCCCTTCTCCGCCAGGAGGCCGTCACCCTGAGCGGTGGCGCCCTTCTCCGGCAGGAGGCCGTCACCCTGGGCGGCGGCGACGTCCTCCGGCAGCAGGCCGTCATCCTGCGCGGCCGCGGCGACGTTGTCCAGCAGGGTGCCCTCGAACAGGTCCGCGTCGTGCGCGGCCACCACGATCGCCCGGCGCACCAGTGCGGGCTCGACGCTCGACAGCGGCACCCCGTCCAGCTCGACGGTGCCCGACCCCGGGTCGGCCGTCCGGCCGAGCACCTGCAGCAGCGCGGTGGCCACCGCCGGGTCGGTCGTGACGACACCGAGCAGCTCCCCCGGCGCCACCTCGGCGCTCAGCCCGCGCAGGGCGCCGTGGGAGACGTCCTTGATCACCAGCCCGCCGCGCACGACCTCGGGCAGCTCGCGCGAGCCCCCCGCCACCGCCGGCGGCGCGGCCAGCACGGAGGCGATCCTGGCGGCCGACGCCCGGCCCTGGGCCAGCTCGCCGTTGGCCCAGGCCAGGATCGACAGCGGGGTGAGCAGGAACTGGGCCAGCCCGACCGCCGCCACCAACTGGCCGACGCTGATGTCGCCCTGCGCGGCCAGCCGCCCGCCCACCAGCGCCACGATCGCGAGGAAGACGCCGGTGAGGATCAGCATCCCGCCGTCGTGCCAGGCCTGCGCCCTGGCCGCCCGCACGGTCGCGGCCAGGGCGTCGCGGCTGGTCCGCCGGTACCTGTCGACCGCCGCCCGCTCGGCGCCGATGCCCTTGAGCACCCGCAGTCCTGCGACCAGGTCGGCCGCCACGCCCGAGGCGCGCGCGGCGCGTTCCTGCTCGGCGCCGCTGCGCCGTTCCAGCGGCTTGCCGAGCAGGTGCGCCAGCGCCAGCAGCGGCGGGACGCCCAGCAGGACCAGCAGGCCGAGCGGTACCGACACCATCAGCAGCGCCACGCCGCCGGCCACCAGCCCGGCCAGGGCCGCGACGCCCGCGGTCAGGGCGACGTTGACGGCGCCCACCCGCTTGGCGTCGGAGGTGGCGACGGAGACCAGCTCGCCCGGCAGCCGGCCGGTCTCGGCGCCCGCCCCTGGCGCCAGTACCCGGCTGGTCAGCGCCAGGCGCAGCTCGTGGGCGGCCAGCTCGGCGGCCTTCTCCGCGGCGCGGGCGCTGAAGCGGTAGCTGAACGACAGCCCGGCGAAGGTGAGCGCGAGGACGGCGATCCAGCCGGCGAGCGCACCGCCGTCACCGCCGGAGATCGCCTGGTCGATCACCACGCCGACCACGACGGGGACCAGGGCCTCGCCGGTCTGATGGCTCGCGGCGAGCAGCGCTCCGCTCGCGGTCTGTCTCCACTGTCCGGTGATGGCACGTCGCAGGACGTCACGGCCTTCGCAGGGCACCCGGGGTTCCTCCGGTCGTCGCGCGCGGGGGTTCGCACTAAGGTGAGCCTAACCTAATCATCCGGATCACCGAAGCCTCCCATCGGCTCCGATTTGCCTTGCCGGATGCCCCCGGGGGTATAGTCCAAGCATGGAGCTGAACGAGGGCATGGTCGGCGACGCGCTGACCCGGCTGAAGCGGGCACACGGCCAGCTGGCCGGGGTGATCGCGATGATCGAGGCGGGCGAGGACTGTACGAAGGTGCTCACCCAGCTCGCCGCCGTCTCCAAGGCCCTGGACCGGGCCGGCTTCAAGATCGTCGCGACCGGCCTGCGCCACTGCCAGGACGCCCAGAACCGCGGCGACCAGCCCCCCATGAGCGTCAGCGAGCTGGAGAAGCTCTTCCTGGCCCTCGCCTAGCCCGGCGGCCGCGCGCCCGCGGCCGCACTTTTTTGCCCGAAGGATACCCCCAGGGGTATCAGAGAGGAGACGGGATGGAGATCACGTCGTTCCGTACGCCCGGCCTGGGCGACCAGACCTACCTGCTGTCGCACGAGGGCCGCGGCGTCCTGGTCGATCCCCAGCGCGACATCGACCGCTTCCTGCGCGCCGCCGCCGTGCGCGACGTGGAGCTGCGGTTCGTGCTGGAGACGCACCTGCACAACGACTACGTCTCCGGCGCCGAGCAGGCCGCCCTGCGCACCGGCGCCGAGCTGGTCCTGCCCGCCGCCGCGGCGGCCGCCTACCGGCACACCCCCGCCTTCCACCTGGAGGACATCGACGGCGGGACGGGCCTGACCATCCGCCCGGTCCACACCCCTGGCCACACTCCCGAGCACACCAGCTACCTGGTGCTGGTCGACGGCGAGCCGGTCGCGGTGTTCTCCGGCGGCAGCCTGCTGGTCGCCTCGGCCGGACGTCCCGACCTGCTCGGCCCCGAGCGCGCCCGCACGCTGGCCCGCATGCAGCACCGCTCGCTGCACCGCCTGGCCGCCCTGCCGCCCGGCGTCGGCCTGTACCCCACGCACGGCGAGGGCTCCTTCTGCACGGCCACCGGCGCCGGCCGGCTGACCTCCACCATCGGGGCCGAACGCGCCGGCAACCCGCTCCTGACCATCGACGAGCCCGAGAGGTTCGCCGACGAACTGCTGGCCCACCCCATGCCCATCCCCGCCTTCTACGCGCACATGGGGCCGGCCAACACGTTCGGCGTGCCGCCCATGCCGTCCGTGGCGGTTCCCGATCTCGGCGTGGCCGACATCCCCGCCGGCTCTCACGTGGTCGACCTGCGGCCCCGCCGGGCACAGGCGCTCGGCATGCTGCCCGGCTCGGTCGGCATCGAGCTGGACGAGGACTTCGGCAGCTGGGCGGGGTGGCTGCTGCCCCACCAGGAGCCGATCACGCTGGTCGCCGAGCCGGGGCAGGACGTCGCCGAGGCCGTCACCCAGCTCGCCAGGATCGGCGTCGACACCGTCCAGGGCGTCGTCCGCGACCTCGGCGAGGCCGCCACGCAGACCTACGAGCTGCTGGAGCTCGACGCCTTCGTCGAGCGGGCCGCCCAGCCGGACGCCCAGCTGCTGGACGTGCGGATGCCCGGCGAGCGGGAGGAGAAGCGGCTGGAGGGCGCGGCCGAGCGCTTCCTGCCCGAGCTGTTCACCCTGGGCGTTCCCGGCGAGCTCGACCCGGCACGACCGGTGCTGGTCGCCTGCGTCTCCGGACGCCGCGCGAGCATCGCGGCAGGCCGCCTCGCCGGCGAGGGCTACCGGGCGATCGCGCTCACCGGCGCCGGCGTCCGTGAGGTCGCAGCCGCGCTGGAGACGCGCGCGAGCGCCTGACGCCCGCGCCCCACCTTCGACAGAACAGGAGAAACCCCGTGTCACGCATCGACGCCACCTCCGCCCGAGCGCTGGTCGCGGCCGACCCCGGCGTCCTCGTCGTGGACGTCCGTACCCCGGCCGAGTTCGCCTCCGCGCACATCGACGGCGCCGTCAACCTGCCCCTCGACCAGGTGGAGGCCCACCGGCGGCGCATCGTCGCCGACGCGGGCGGCCGCCTGCTCCTCGTGTGCCAGTCCGGCAGCCGCGCCGATCGGGCCAGAACGGCGCTCGCCGGCGCCGGGCCCGCCGACGTCGTGGTCCTGGACGGCGGCATGAACGCCTGGATCGCCTCCGGCGCGCCGGTCAACCGC
Source organism: Nonomuraea sp. NPDC003754 (assembly GCF_053605785.1). NCBI lineage: Bacteria > Bacillati > Actinomycetota > Actinomycetes > Streptosporangiales > Streptosporangiaceae > Nonomuraea > Nonomuraea sp. NPDC003754. The sequence continues at coordinate 65,079 of NZ_JBSGJX010000018.1, read as the reverse complement.
GGCCGGCCACGCTGGGCGCTGGAGCGGCAGGTCCGCCTTGTCGCGGGGACCATCGTGGTCGCCTCCGTCGTGGCGAGCCTCTGGATCCCCGCCGCGGTGGTCGTGGCCGGGCTCGTCGGGACGGGCCTGGCGGTGGCCGCCGTCACCGACACCTGCGCCATGGGCATGCTGCTGTCCAGGCTGCCCTACAACCGGGCGGGCGGCGCCGACGTCGAGGCCGCCATGACCCGCCTGCGCCGCCCCGCCCCCGGCGCCTGACCCCCGGAACGCCGTACGGCACGCCGGCCCATGACCTCTGGATACCCCCGGGCGTATCGCGGTCCGGGGGTCACGAGGCCTGGAGGGCGGGGAGGCGGCCCGAGTCGACCGAGTCGAGGACGCGCGCCGCCCCGCCGAGGGCCGCCGCGCCGTACCCCAGGGTGGAGGCGACGATCCGGCACCCGCCCAGGTCGCCGGCGAGGGTGCGGTCGCAGGCTTCGGCCGTGGCCGCGGGCAGCAACCACGGGGCGAGCGGCACGTAGTAGCCGCCCAGGATGACCGCCTCGGGGTTGAGCAGGTTCGTGACGATCGCGATGCCCCTGCCGAGGTCGCGCCCGACCCTGGCGAGCAGGCCGAGGGTCGGCCGGTCGCCCGCCTTCGCCCGGCGGACGACCTCCCGGATCTCCGGCTCCACCTCCGCGGGGTCGGTGGCCGAGACGAACACCCCGATGCCGGCGACCGCCTCGAGGCAACCGGTACGGCCGCAGCGGCACGCGGGCCCCTCGGGGTCGATCTGGATGTGCCCGATCTCCCCGCTGAAGCCCTGGCCGCCGCGCCGCAGCCGTCCGTCGAGGACGACACCGGCGCCGACGCCCACCTCGCCGGTCAGGTAGACCAGGTTCGGCGTGCCGCTCAGCGGACCGAACCGGTGCTCGGCCAGGACCGCGAGGTTCGCGTCGTTCTCGACCTGGATGGGGAAGCCGGGGTCGCGGAGCGCCGTGGCCAGGTCACCCGCGAGGTCCACCTCGCGCCAGCCGAGGTTGGGCGCCACCACGACCGTGCCGCTGGTGCCGATCAGGCCGGGAACGGCGACCGCCACGCCGAGCACCTGCCGCCGGTCGCGGCTCATGCGGCTGATGACCCGCCTGGTGAGAGCGGCGACCGCGGACACGGCCTGCGCGGCGGTCGCCGTCGCTCCGGGGAAGGAGCGCCGCCACGACAGCAGCCGCTCCCCCGACAGGTCGACCGCGACCGCGGTGAGGTAGTCGACGTTGACCTCGAGGCCGACCGACGCGTACGGCGAGCCGTCCAGGACCAGCATGGTGGCCGGCCGTCCGACGCGGTTCTCCGTCAGGCCCACCTCGCGCACGAGCCGCCGCTCGATCAGGTCGGCGACCAGGCTGGACACGGTCGCCTTGTTGAGCCCGGTCGAGGCGGCGATGTCGGCCCGCGAGCACGGCGCCTTGTCACGCACGAAGCGGAGGACGACGGCGAGGTTGGTCGCCCTGACGTCGGTGAAGTCGGCGGGCCGCGGGCCCGCTGAGGAAGAGATCAAGATCAGCCTCCGACGATCGGCCAGGCTGGCCCCATCATGCCGCAGCCGGCGCCCGCCGACCAATCCGCCGCCCTCGGCGTCAGGACCCGCCGCCCCGGCGGGCGCCGGCGAGCTTGCGCTTCACCCACCAGAGCTCGTCGTTCAGCTCGTCCCTGTTCGGCAGCGGCTTGCCGGCGCCTGGCAGGTCGTCGAACTCGCCGCGCTCCTGCGCTTCGCGGATCTGCCGGTCGATCAGGGTCTCGAAGCGGTCGGTCATGGACGCTCCTTCCCGTGTCTCGGGCGATGCCGCCATCCTGGCACGCGGCCTGCTCGTCCCCGCCGCCCGCCCTGCCGCCGCGCCCCCGGCGGGGCGGCGGATCAGAAGTCGTGGAAACCCACGGTCGAGCCGGGATGCGGGCCGCCCGGCAGGCCCGGCAGGTAAGGCGCGGGCTCGGGGAACGGCTCGTCGTCGTCCGCGCCGGGGTGGTGGACGCGCTCACCCGAGCCGAGCAGGGCCCTGGTCAGTGCCGCGCGCTCGTCGAGCATGTCGTCGAGGGCGCGGCCGAGGTGCGCGCCGGTGAGCGTGGGCACGGTCGCCGTGCCGCTCCCGGGAAGGGCGGCGAGAACGGCACGGCGCAGCAGTTCCTTGAAGAACGACGCGGTGGCGCCCTCAGTCCTGGCCACGATCGGCTCCAGGTCGGCCTCAAGGCGCAGGTCCCCGGCGTACAGCCGGAGCAGGGCGGCACGGCCTCCGGCGTCCGGCTTGGGGATCTCGACGGCCAGGTCGACCCGCCCGGGCCGGTCGGCCAGGGCCCGCTCCAGGACGTCGGCGCGGTTGGTGGTGAGCACGAACGTCACGTCGGCGTCGGCGCCCACCCCGTCCATCGCGTCGAGCAGCGCGAACAGCAGCGGGTTGCCGTCGGCGGTGTAGGAGCGGTCGCGGGCGACCAGGTCGACGTCCTCCAGGACGACGATCGCCGGCTGCAGCCGCCTGGCCAGCCCCGCGGCCTGGGTGACGTACCTGATCGCCGAGCCGGTCATGACGATCACGGTGCAGTCGCGCATCCGGCCCATCAGATAGCGGACGGTGTGGGTCTTGCCGGTGCCGGGCGGCCCGTGCAGCAGCAGGCCGCGCTTGAGGTGCTGGCCGTTGGCGCGCAGCCGTACGGCGTGCTCCCCGATCTCCACGATGTGCCGTTCGATCGTGGCCAGCACGTCGCCCGGCAGGATCACCTGGTCGGCGGTCATGCGGGGCCGGGGCAGGAACGTCACCAGGTCGTTGCCGCGATGCTCGCTCCACTCGAACGACAGGACCTGCCCCTGGTAGACGTCGTTCTCGCGCATGCGCCGCGAGATCTCGTCGCGGGCGCGGGTGGCGCTCGGCCGGTCCTGCGCCAGCACGACGAGCCGGCACTGCGGGGTGTGCTCCCGTGCCCCGCGCAGGCCGATCACCACCGGGGCGCCGTCAGGAGAGCGGGCGAGCACGAGGCCGAGCGAGACGACCTCGGTGGTCTCGTCGGGCCCCACCGCCGCCGTGGCGTAGTCCACCGCGCCGGGCTCGTACCGCTCCCAGCCACGCGCGGCGCCGGCCAGCATGTTGACGATGTCCTCGTGCTCGCGGCCGTGCCCGGCGATGCCGAACCACTCGGCCTGCGGGCTGTGCGCGGCCAGGTAGGAGTCCACACCGCGCTGGAGGTTAACGTGCTCCCAGCCCGGAAGGTTCTCGGCGACGTTGACGATGTGCCGCAGATCGCACCCCAGGTGCGCGGTGACCCGGGTCACCAGTTCGGGCGGTTCCCTCTCCTCGCTGATCGTCTGGCGCGCGGTCGTGATGAGCTCGTCGAGCGCCCGGGCCAGCCGCTTGGCGTCATGGAGATCCATAAGCCATACCCTGACAGACTCCGTCACGCCGCCGCCGACATTCTCCTGTCGCGTGCCGTTCTCGCTCAGAGCTCGAACTTCGCCACCCTGCGCAGCTTGTTCATCGCGTCCAGCGCCGCCACCTTGTACGACTCGGCCAGCGTCGGGTAGTTGAACACCGCGTCCACGAGGTAGTCGATCGTCCCGCCGCAGCCCATCACCGCCTGCCCGATGTGCAGCAGTTCCGTCGCCCCCGTGCCGAACACGTGCACGCCCAGCAGCGACCGGTCCTCGGGCGAGACCAGCAGCTTCAGCATGCCGTACGTGTCGCCGATGATCTGGCCGCGGGCAAGCTCGCGGTAGCGGGAGATGCCGACCTCGAACGGCACGTGCGAATGCGTCAGCTCGTCCTCGGTCTGCCCGATGAAGGAGATCTCGGGAATGGTGTAGATGCCGATGGGCTGCAGGGTCGACAGGCCGCCGAGGGGCTCGCCGCAGGCGTGGTGGGCGGCGATGCGGCCCTGTTCCATGGAGGTCGCCGCCAGCGAGGGGAAGCCGATGACGTCGCCGACCGCGTAGATGTGCGGCACCGCCGTACGGTAGACCGCGTCGACGGTGATGCGCCCGCGGTCGTCGGCGGTCAGGCCGGCGGCCGCCAGCCCCAGGTCGTCGGTCATGCCGTGGCGTCCCGCCGAGTACATGACGGTCGCGGCGGGGATCTTCTTGCCGCTCTCCAGCAGGGTGATCGCGCCGCGGGGACGGCGTTCGACGGCGGCGACGGTCTCGCCGAAGCGGAAGGTGACGGCCAGGTCGCGCAGGTGGTACTTCAGCGCCTCGACGATCTCCAGGTCGCAGAAGTCGAGCATGCGTTCGCGCCGCTCGACGACCGTGACCTTGGTGCCGAGCGCGGCGAACATGCTGGCGTACTCGATGCCGATGACGCCCGCGCCGACCACGACCAGCGAGTCGGGCACCGACGGCAGGTTGAGGATGCCGTCGGAGTCGATGACGGTCTGCTCGTCGAACTCGACGGAGGCGGGACGCGCGGGCCTGGTGCCGACCGCCACGACGATCTTGTCGGCGGTGACCTTGACGTCGTTGCCGTGCTCGTCGACGACGCTGACGGTGTGCGGGTCGACGAAGCGGCCCGTCCCGTTGAGGACGGCCACGTGGTTGCGTGACAGCTGGCTGCGGATCACGTCGACCTCGCGCCCGATCACGTGTTGCGTGCGGATGCCGAGGTCGCCCACGGTGACCTCGTCCTTGACGCGGTAGCTCTGGCCGTACATCTCCCGCTGGTTGAGACCGGTCAGGTAGAGCACGGCCTCGCGCAGCGTCTTGGACGGGATGGTGCCGGTGTTGATGCACACGCCGCCGATCATGTTGCGGCGTTCGACCACGGCCACGCGTCGTTCGAGCTTGGCGGCGGCGATGGCGGCCTTCTGCCCGCCAGGGCCCGAGCCCACGACCAGTACGTCAAAGTCGGACACAAGGCCAGTGTCCACCTAAGCGGACGTCCCCGCCATGACCCTGTCGACGATCGCCGTCGCCCCCTCCTGCCGGGCGCAGTGGGCGCAGCAGTACCAGCGGCGGTTGGCCTCCACGCCGTGCCCGATGATCTTCTGTCCGCAGTGCTCGCAGATGGGAGCCATCGCCTGGATGGCGCACTGGAAGGAGTCGAAGGTGTGCACCGCGCCCTGGGCGTGCACCTCGAAACTCATGTCGTAGTCGTTCCCGCACACTTCGCAGACGGCCATGTCGGTCCTCCGATCCCGGGGTTACTTCAGCGGAGATACCCCGAGGGAGGAATGCATTCGTCCTCCGCGCCGACTCTTGGCCGATGATCTACGTGTTGGCGGTCAGACGGAGGCGCCGCCGTCGACCACCAGGTCGGTGCCCACGGCGAAACCGGCTTCGGGCGAGGCCAGGTACAGCACGGCTCCCGCGATCTCCTCCAGCGTGCCCACCCTGCCGAGCGGCAGCGCCGACTTCATCCGCTCGGCCCGCTCGGCCTCGCTCTCGCCCGGCCGCAGCGACATCGCCGTCTCGGCGGGGCCGGGGCTGACGGCGTTGATGCGGACGCCTTCCCCGATGTACTCCAGCGCCGCGGCCCTGGTCAGCGCGCTCACCGCCGCCTTGGAGGTGATGTAGGCGGCCAGTCCGGCGTAGCTCTTGTGGGCGCCCAGGTTGGAGGCGGTGTTGACGATGACGCCGCCCCCGTTGCGGCGCATGTGCTCGATCTCGTACTTCATCGACAGCCACACGCCCGTCACGTTGACGTCCATGACGTGCGCCCATGTCCGCTCGTCCAGGTCGGTGACCGCGCCCCCGGCGAAGACGCCGGCGTTGTTGAAGGCGACGTCGAGCCGGCCGTACCTCGCCACGACCTCGGCGACCATCACCTCGGCGTCGGCGGCGCGCGTGACGTCGGCCCGCACGTGGCCGGCCGTACCGCCGGCCTCCTCCACGAGCCGCACCGTCTCCAGCAACGGCTCGACGCTCCGGCCCGCCACCACCACCGTGGCCCCTTCGCCGGCGAACGCCTGGGCGCTCGCCCGCCCGATGCCGGAGCCGCCTCCGGTGACGAGCACGACCTTGCCCTTGAAACGCATGACCACTCCCTTTTCTAGAATGAGTGGTCTTGAATATGCCTTATCGAGAACGATCGGTCAAATATATACCGAGGAGCGGGACGGCCAGCACCCCGAGCAGCGCCAGCGCCACGGGCAGGGAGAAGGCCGCCGACAGCGCCGCGACCAGCAGCGGGCTGGCGACGAACCCCGCATAGGAGAAGGTGGACACGGCCGAGACCAACGCGCCGTCCTCGTCGCCCACCGCGGCCCTGCTCAGCATGGCCGGCACCAGCGGCCCGAGCGCCAGCCCGGTCAGCCCGAACCCGGCCAGCGACAGCCACGCCACAGGGGCCAGCCCCGCCAGCGCGATCCCGCCCCCGCCGCCGAGTCCCGCCACGAGGTAGAGCGTGCGCAGACCCAGCCTGGGAAGGGCCTGGGCGACCAGCCGGCCCGCGGTGAGCGCGCCCATGTAGACGGCGGGCGCCGCGCTGGCCAGCAGGGTGGGCGCGGCCAGATGGTCCTCCAGCAGCAGGACGGACCACTGCTCGACGGAGTTCTCGATGACCAGCGCCCCCGCGGCCAGCGCGCCCAGCACGACCGCGTGCCGCCAGGCGCCGTGCCGCCCGGACTCGGCGACCGGCTGGACGCCCCGGCCGAGCGCGAGGCCGGCGGCGAAGACCGCGCAGGCCAGCACCAGGACCGCGACGACGGCCAGCACCTGCGCGGGGCCGTACCCGAGGGAGCGGGCCAGCCCCGTGGCGGGGGCGGCGACGATCACGGCGACGGGGAAGGCGGCGTGCACGGGCTGGAAGAGCCTGCGCCCCGACTCGCGCTCGGCCCTGCCGGTCGCGGTGTTGAGCGCGATGTCGAACGCCCCGCTGGTCGCGCCGAGCCCGACCAGCGCCAGCCCCAGCGCCAGGGGGCTGCCGACGAGGCCGACCAGCGACACCGCGACGGCGAACAGCACGGTGGTGACGGCCAGCGCCGCGCGTTCCCTGCCCCTGACCAGCCTGCTGGTGAGCGCCATCGCCGGGATGGCGCCGGCGGGCACACCGGCCAGCGCCACGCCGAGATCGGCGTCGCTCGCCCCGACCTGGGCCTGTACGGCAGGCAGCAACGCCGACCACGACCCCCAGAACACCCCCCAGGCCGCGCAGACGGCGACGAGCCTGGCCAGGGTCATGCGAGCGGGAAGGCGTGAGCGTCGATCAGCGTCATGGCCGTAGCGTATGCGGGCGGGTCGCCCGGCGCCGCTCCTTTCTCACCTGCCGCACGTCCGCCTCTCACCTCCCGCACACCCGCCGGTACGGCAGGCCCGGCACGTACACCGCCCATTCCGCCTCGCTCAGCGACCGCCCGGCCCGCGCGCACACCCGCGCCGCCACCACGGCCGGGTCCAGCGGGTACTCGGCCAGCTTCCCGTCGACCAGCGCCAGCAGCCTGCCCGCGGCGAACCGCGCCTGGCTGATCGAGGGATCCTTGACCGTGACGATCACCACCCCGGAGGCCACGTCGTACACCCGCGCCCCGTCCATGGCGGTGACGGCGACGAGTGAGCCGTCCGGCGAGAACGTCAGCTCCGGGTTGACGGGCAGGTCGCGCAGCGGCGCCGAGGACGGCCCGGCCGCCCCCCGCCGCCAGAAGGCCATGCGGGCCGAGCCGTCGGGCCAGCCGAAGACGGTGCCGTCGGTGGAGAAGCCCAGCCCTCGCACCACCGCGCCGAGCGGCCGCGGGGTGGCCGGGCGCCCGGTCGCGGCGTCCAGGAAGCCGTCGCCGACCGACAGGTGGCGCCCGTCAGGGGTGAAGGCGAGCTCGTCGGCCATGTTCGACGGCGCCCGCCAGATCTGCCTGCCGCTCTTCAGGTCGACCAGGCTGACGAAGGTCTGCGCCGAGACGGCCAGGCGGGCGCCGTCGGGGCTGAAGGCCAGGCCCTGGGGCGCCTCGTCGCGCATGGGCAGCTCGGCCAGCCTCCGGCCGGACGCGGTGTCGTGGACGGAGACGCTCTCGTCGCCGCCCGTGGCGACGGCCGCGCCGGTGCCGCTGAAGACCCGCGGGTACTGGGGTTCGTCCTTCAGGGTGACCGTCCGGCCCGTGGCCAGGTGGCGCACCGTGCGGCCGGCCAGCAGGCGTCCGCCGTCGGGGCTGATCAGCTCCCCGCTCGGGCCGCGGCGCGGGCGCGCATCGAGCGGCACGCCGACCACCGTGTCACCGGCGAGGTAGCGCAGCGTGCGGCCGTCGGGATCGAAGGCCAGGTGGTCGGCGCCGGTCGGGACGGGCTCGTCGAGCACCATCGTGGCGTCGCCGGCCCGCCACACCTGCAGCCCGTTGTCGCCCAGTGCGGCGATCAGCCTGCCGTCCCCGCTCCAGGAGATGGCGCCGCCCTTCCAGCCGCTCAGGTTGATGTCCGTTTCCTTGCCCGTGCTGACGGCCAGGCGCTGGATGTCCTCCTCAGGCCCCGGAACGGCCGCCTTCGCGCCGTCCGGGCTCAGGGCGAAGTCCTGGCACAGCCGCGGGCAGCGCGACAACGTGGCCGCCCGCCCGCCGGGCAACGCCTGGCGGCGCAGCTCGGAACCCATCAGCGTGTACACCGCCGTCCTGCCGTCGGGCGTCACCTCCAGGTTCCCGCCGAGCGTGGGCACACCTGTCTTCGCCCCCGTGCGGATGTTCCAGAACGTGGCGCCCTGCCCCACCCGCACCACCACGACGTCCTCGGACGCGCTGTACGACACGGCGAAGTCGATCTGTTCCGCGCCCTCGAAGAGCCGGTAGCGGGGCCGGCGCGCGGCGCCCGTCGCCGCGTCCCACAGCATGACCCCCTCCTTGTCGGTGGCGATCGCGAGCGTGCGGCCGGACGGGCTGGCCGCCATCCCGATGACGTCGCCTTCCTGGTGCCGGAAGGCGGCCGTCCTGCGGCCGGTGCGCGTGTCCCACACCCTCACCTCGCCGTCGGAGGCGCTGAACAGGCGGCGGCCGTCGGCGCCGAGCACCCTGACCGCCACAGCGGCCGGGTCGGTGAACGACCGGGTGGCCGCCGAGGTGAGACCGCGGTACATCGCCGCCATCGCCTGCGGCGTGGCCGCGACGTCGTGCGCGGCGACGCCGAGCAGCATGCCCAGCACCGGGTCCTTCGCCCGGACCGAGTCGGCCAGCGCCGCCAGCCGTCCCGACTCGGCCACGTCGCGCTGCTCGGCCACCTGCCTGCTCTGCTGGACGGCGAAGCCGCCCGCGGCCACCGCGAGCACCAGCAGGACGGCCAGCGCGACCGAGACGGCCCTGACCCTGCGCCCCCTCCGCCTGACCAGCGCCGAGCCGGCCTCCAGGAAGTCGCGCTCGGCAGGGGTGAGCGTGATGTTCCTGCGGCCCGTCGCCGCCCAGCGCTGAGCGGCGTCCAGGGTGCTGCCGTGGAACAGGTCGGCGTCCCTGCGCCCGCCGGAGGCCCAGCTCGTGGCGGCGGCGGCGATGCGCCGGTGCACGGCCAGGCCGTCCCTGTCGGCCTGGATCCACGCGCGCAGCCGCGGCCAGGCCAGCGGAAGAGCCGGACGCAGCAGCCTGACGGGATCCCCGCCGGACACCACGTAGGCGAACGCCCGCAGGACCGGCTCGATGCCGTCGGGCAGCTCGGCGCGGGCGGCCTGCCGTACGGCCAGATCGCCGTCCTCGGTGACGGTCACCAGGCGCAGGAACAGCTCGGGCACCAGCTCCCGCTCGGCGGGGCCGAGCGCGGCGTAGGCGTCCTCGGCGAGCGTGCCGAGCGCGGGGTCGGCGGCCGGCCGGCCGCCGTGGGCCGCCATGGCCGCGGCCGAGCCCACGCCCTGGGCCAGCAGCCTGGCGGTGTCGAGGCCGTCCCCGCTGACCAGCCCCAGCAGCAGCTCCCTGGCGGTGGGCCGCTGCCGGGGGTCCTTGGCGAGCGCGGCGCCCACCAGCGCCCGCAGCGGGCCCGGCAGCATCGACAGGTCGGGCTCGTGGGAGAGCACGCGGTGCATGACCGCGCCCAGCGAGTCGGCGCGGAACGGGTCCTGCCCGGTCGCGGCGAACAGCACGGTGGCGCCCCAGGCGAACACGTCAGCGGCCGTGCCGGCCCGCTCGCCCGAGAACACCTCCGGCGCCATGTAGCTGGGCGTGCCCGCCAGCAGCTGCGCCGAGGTGAGCGACATCTCCAGCGTGCGGGCCACCCCGAAGTCGATGACGCGCGGCCCGTCCGGGCCGAGCAGCACGTTGTCCGGCTTGAGGTCGCGGTGCACGACGCCCGCGTCATGGATGGCGGTCAGCGCGGTGGCCATGGCGGTGGCCAGCCGGTGCAGCTCGTCGCCCGCGAACACGCGGCCCGCCTGCCGCAGGCTCGGGCCCTCGACGTACTCCGAGACGATGTACGGCCGCGGGCCGTCCAGGTCGGCCTCCAGCACCCTGGCGGTGCAGAAGGCCGGGACGCGGCGGGCCGCCGCGGCCTCCTTGGCCAGACGGGGCTGGGTCGAGGGGTCGCCGCGCAACACCTTGATCGCCACCCGCTCGCCCTGGGCGTCGTAGCCCTCGTAGACGACTCCCTGGCCGCCCTCCCCGACCCGTCCGGCGAGCCAGTAGCCGCCCAGCCGCTGCGGGTCCCCGTCGATCAGCGCATCCCCCATGGCGTGTTGGATGCTCTCAGGAGCTGCAAAGTTGGCGATAGGGAACCTGCTCGAAGGACTCTCGCCATTCCCGCTCGGTCAGCTCGCGTCCCGCCCGCTCGCAGAGGGCGCCGGCCATGCGCTCGGGGTCCACCACGAACTCGTGGATCAGGCCGGCGTGCTCGGCGACGTACAGCGCCTTCCCGTCGGGGCTGAAGGCGAGGCCGCCCTCGCCGGGCAGCCCTTCGGCGTACGCGCTGACCGGGCCGCCGAGCCGCCGCCGGGCCCGCACGTCCCACAGCTGGAGCGTGCCGGGGTCGTCGCCCACGGTGGCCAGCAGGTCGCCCTGAGGAGAGAAGGTCATGTGCGCGACCCGCTCGACCGCGCCTCTCAGCATCGGCGAGGCGGCGGCCTGGCCGTCGAGACGGCGCAGCGCGATCCGGCCGGTGCGGTCGCCGCTGACGGCCATCGTCGACTGGTCGCTGACGGCGACGACTCCCGTGCCGAACCCGGCGCCGAGCGGCCTGCCGGTGGCCACGTCGTGGAACCTGCCGTCGGTGCCCGCCAGCCGCTTCCCGTCGGGGGTGAGGACGCCGCCGGCGGCGCGTGTGGCGGACGTGCCCAGCCCGCGGCCGGTGCGCGCGTCCACGCGGCTCATCCTGATGTCCGTCTCCGTGAGGGCGGTGGTGAGGACCAGCGTCCGGCCGTCGCGCGTGAACGCCGCCTGGACGGCGGGCCTGTCGAAGGGCACGGGCGCCGACCACCGCCGCTGCCGCGTCCTGAGGTCCCACAGCGTCATCCGGCCGCTCTCGGGGATGGTGAGCAGCCGCTCGCCCTGCTGGTCGAAGACCGGCCGGCCGGAGGCGCGCATCCGCCACACCCTGCGGCGGGCGGCCAGCTCCCACAGCTCCATCGTGTTCACGTCCGGCCTGGTCAGGGCCCACCTGCCGTCGGGACTCAGCTCGGTGCCCCACTGGGCGGCGGTGGTGCGGAAACCGCTCACCCGCGGCCGCAGGTCGAGCGTGACGACGGTGTCGTCGAGCAGGTAGCGCAGGACGTCGCCGTCGAAGCGGGCGTCGGTCAGCTCGCCCTCGGCCTGGTAGGCGAGGACCTGCCGCTGGTCGGCCACTTCCCAGACGCGCAGCGACCGGTCGGCGAACGCGGCCAGGTAGCGGCCGTCCGGGCTGAAACGCAGGCCCTTGACGGCCGCGTCGCACAGCTCGCACGCCGGCGCCGCGGGCCAGAACTCGTGTTCGCCGCCGGGCAGCGGCAGCCGCCTGCCCGTCGCGGGGTCGACGAGCTGGATCTCCCGTCCCGCGCAGGCCAGCATCGTGCCGTCAGCGGTGAACGCCGCCGCGTGCGGCTGGTCCTTGCAGGCGGCCGTCAGCCTGTCGTCCCTGGTCCACGCGGGCAGCCGCAGCGCCGAGAAGGGCGGGTCACCCGGCACGAGCAGCAGCCGTCCGGTCCTGTCGACCAGCGGGTCGCCGCCCGTGAAGGAATCCCGCGCGCGGATGCCGCCGAACGTGCGGCCCCTGTCGTGGTCCCACAGGTAGATCAGCGAGTCGGTGAGGCTGACGGCCAGCGTGGACTCGCTGTCGCCGTAGTCGGCGCCGCGCCCGCCCGACCCCTCGGGCATCGCCTTCTGCGCCACCAGCCGTCCCGTGGCGACGTCCCAGACGGTGATCCTCTTGTCGGTCGTCACGGCGACGCGCCGCCCGCTGCCGTTGACCGACACGTCGAACAGGTACTCGCCGCCGATCCCCGGTACGGCCCAGCCGCGCGTCCTGCGACCGGAACGCAGATCGTGGACCGCCACGCCGCTCTCGCTCACGCTGACCAGGAAGCGCCCGTCATGGGTGAGCGTGCGCAGCGCCACCCCGTCGACCGGCGGGTCGTGGAAGGCGGCCACCTCGCTCTGCTGGTAGGACGACACCAGCGCCGAGCGCGTGTCGACACCGGGCGAGACCCGCCAGGCGGCCAGCGTCAGCAGCATCGCCTTGACCGGATCGCCCGCCCGCAGCGCCGCCGCCTCGATCGCGACGTTCCTGGCCGTGGCCGCGTCACGCTGGGCGTCGGCGCGCCGGGCCTGCCACACCGCGAGCCCGCCCGCCACCAGCGCGACGGCGAGCAGGCCGGCCAGCGCCGCGGTGGTCAGCCTGCGCCTGCGGGCCCGCTTCCTGGTCAGCTCGGTGCCCGCGCGCAGGTAGTCGCGCTCCGTCGGGGTGAGCGTGACATGCTTGCGCCCCGTCGCGGCCCAGCTCAGCACGCTTTCCAGGCGGCTGCCCTGCAGCAGGTCGCCGTCGCGGCGGCCGTGGTCGGCCCACTGCCTTGCGGCCGCGCTGAGCTCGGTCAGGACGGCGAGGCCGGCCCTGTCGGCGTCCACCCACCCGCGCAGCCTCGGCCACGCCCGTAGCAGCGCCGGACGCGACAGCGCGACCATGCCGTCCCTCTCGGTGACGAGATAGGAGAAGGCGCGCAGGATCCTCTCGACCGGCTCGTCCCGCCCGCCGTCGAGCAGTTCCGACCTGGGCGTCCAGCGGACGGTCTCGCGGCCGTCCTCGTCCACGGCGACCAGCCGCAGGAACACCTCGGGGACCAGCTCGCGCTCCCGCGGCCCGAGCCCTCCGTAGGCGTCCTCGGCGATCGTGCCGAGCGCGGGATCGGCTTCGCCCGTCACGTGCAGGCCCATGGCCGAGCGGCTGCCGGCCGCCAGCAGCTCCCCGGTACCGGCCACCGGAGCGCTGACCAGCGCGAGCAGCAGGTCACGGGCGGTCGGCCGGGCGGCCGGATCCTTGGCCATCGCCGCGGCCACCAGCGGGGCCAGCCGTTCCGGCAGGACGCTCAGGTCCGGCTGCGAGGACAGCACCCTGTGCATGACGCCGCCGAGGTGGTCGGCGCGGAAGGGGTCCTCGCCGGTCGCGGCGAACAGCACCACCGCGCCCCATGCGAACACGTCCACCGCCGGCGTGGCGCGCTGGCCCGTGAAGATCTCCGGGGCCATGTAGCTGGGAGTGCCGGCGACCTCACCGCTCCTGGTCAGCGACATCTCCGCGGTCCGTGCGATGCCGAAGTCGATCACTCGCGGCCCGTCGGGGCTGAGCAGCACGTTGTCCGGCTTGAGGTCGCGGTGGATCACGCCCGCGTCGTGGATGGCGGTCAACGCGGTGGCCACGGCGGTCGCGAGCCGGTACAGGTCGTCGCCCGCGAACAGGCGGCCCGCCGCGCGCAGGCTCGGACCCTGGACGTACTCCGAGACGATGTGCGGCCGCGGCCCCTCGGTCTCGACGTGCAGGACCCGGGCCGTGCAGAACGAGGCCACCCGCTGGGCCGCGGTCGCCTCCCTGGCCAGGCCTCGCGCGTCGGCGGTGTGCAGCACCTTGATGGCGACCCTGTGGCCCTCGCCGTCGTATGCCTCGTGGACGACGCCCTGGCCACCCTCGCCGAGCCGTCCGGCCAGCCAGTAGCCACCGATGCGCGCTGGATCATTCACGGGGGGTTAGATGCCCTTCCCTGTCGCGAAGTTGCGGTGCGGGCGGGTGCTCGCGCCGGTCGTGGCCACGCCGGGCCCGCCCGGACCTGAGGGTGGTGCTCGTCCGGGCTTGCTCGGGGCTTGCGCGGCGTGGAGACGACCTGGTCGGCGGGCCGCAAGTGCTCGCCAAGCCGCTGTCAAGCGGCCGGGTGCACTGTGGGGACAACCGAAGGGGGCAGACCATGCGACGCACCAGGATCGTCAAGACACCGTCCAAGCGCCAGCCGAGCCGGCCTCAGGACCTGGACCTGCGGTCGCCGTCCGGACGACGGCTTCCGTACTGACGCGATCTTTACATGGGACTTATGGGGCAATCTGTAAGTAATGTGATGTAACAAAAACATCACGCCGGGGGGCTCAGTGAACACGAGGCTTGAGGCGGTGCCGCCGCGGGTGGCGCGACACAAGGTCCGCGACATCAGGAAGACCGGCCGCCGCAACCACACCCAGACCGACACCACGGTCGTCGACCTGAGCGCGTACAGCGGCCGCAACGTGATCCGGCTGCCCTCGGGACCCCCGTCCGCCGCCTAGGACTTGTACAGCTTCGCCTGGTAGGAGTCCCCGTAGTAGCGCTCCAGCTCTTCGAGGGACTCCTCCACTTTCTGGACACTCTTCAGGATCGCCGCGTGGGACGGCATGGCGTCGGGCCGCCACGTCTCCGGCTTCCACAGCGTCGAGCGCAGGAACGCCTTGGCGCAGTGGAAGAAGATCTGCTCGATCTCCACGACCAGCGCCAGCCGCGGCCGATGGCCTTTGACGATCATCTCGTCGAAGAACGGCGCCTCCCTCACCAGCCTGGCCCTGCCGTTGATGCGCAGCGTCTCGCCCCGCCCCGGCACCAGGTAGAGCAGGCCGACGTGCGGGTTGGTCAGGATGTTGAGGAACCCGTCTGCCCGGCGGTTGCCGGGACGGTCGGGGATCGCGATGGTGGTGTCGTCGATGACGTGGGTGAAGCCGGGCGGGTCACCCTTGGGCGAGACGTCGCACGTGCCGTCGGCGGCCGCGGTGGAGATCAGGCAGAACGGGGAGTTGGCCAGCCACTCCTTGTCGCGCTCGTGCAGCGCGAACCGATCCTTGGCGGCGGCCCTGGGCATCACCTCGCCCAGCAGGTCGCGCAGCTCTTCCTCGGACGTGATCTCGGCCCAGTCCATGTGATCCCCTCTGCCGGACGGCTCTGGCGTGCCCATCCTCGACCATGCCGCCACCATCACCACCACCGGGTCACCCGACCCCACCGTTCGGCCACCTCTGACCATCCGGCACCCAGGACCCACCCCACCCAACGCACGGGCCCCTGGATCGCCGCGCCGCGCGACACCCACCGTCCGTCAGCACGGCCGGACCCTCCTGCGGCGCGGGCGCTCCGGGCCGCCGCATCGCGCCGCGCGACACCCCCTACGGCCGGCCACCTCACCGGTCGGCGTTCGCCCCGGTCAGCGCGATGCTGTCGGGGATGGCGGCGAAGGCCGTGTCGAGGCGCTCCTGCAGTCCCGCGAGCCCGCCCGGCCCGCCGTCGGCCGTCCAGCTGAGCGCCGCGTGCCGCCACGCCGCGATCGCGACCTCGATCACCAGCTTCAGCCGTACGTCTTCGGCGTCGAACCCCGCCCGGGCGCCCATCCTCGCGAAGGCCGCCTGCGTCGTCTGGTCGCAGTAGCGCAGGCTGTGCGCCTGCACCGCCGGGGTCACCGCGCACAGCGCCCTGGTGGCCAGGAACCTGGCGCCCCATCCCTCGTCCATCCGCTCGAGGCTCACCCGCAGCGCCGTCCTGAAGGCGTCGAGCACCAGTCCCGCCACCTCCATCGCGTCGACCTCGTCCAGGAAGGTCGACCACAGCTCGGTGTCGGCCGCCAGGGCGACGTCCTCCTTGCTCGGGAAGTTGCGGAAGAAGGTCCGTTTGGAGACCTCCACGGCGTCGACGAGCTCGTCGAGCGTGGTGTGGTCGAACCCCTTCTCGGTGAACAGCCGCAGCGCCGCCTCCGTCAGCGCCTGCCTCGTGCGGGCCTTCTTGCGCTCCCGAAGCGGCAGCTCGCGTAGATCCATGCGATCACCCTAACGCAAAAGTGCCGATTGACAGCTAACGCCACTCAGTGGCATTTTCTGCCGAGTGGCAATTCAACCGCGCTCCTCGAGCCCCGCCCTGACCATGGCCGTGGTCCTGCTGGGCTTCCTCGTCGTCCCCATGTCCATCTCCGGCGCGGCCGTCGCGCTGCCCGGAATCGGCGCCGACCTGCGCGCGGCGGGCGCCCCGCTGCAGTGGGTGATGAACGCCTACAACCTCACCTTCGCCTCCTTCACCCTGGTCGCGGGCTCGCTGGCCGACCTGTTCGGCCGCCGCAGGGTGTTCGCGACCGGAGCCGCGATCTTCGCCGCCGGGTCGGTGGTGGCCGCCATCTCCGACGGCATCTGGCTGCTCGACGCGGCCAGGGCGCTGTCCGGCGTCGGCGCCGCGGGCGTGATGGCCGGCGGCGCGGCGATCCTGGCCACCGCGTTCGACGGACCGGCCAGAACCCGGGCCTTCGCACTGCTCGGCACTGTCGCGGGCATCGGGCTCGCGCTCGGCCCGACGATCTCGGGCTGGCTGGTCGGCGGGCTCGGCTGGCGGGCGATCTTCCTGTCGAACGCGCTGATCCTGGCCCTCTCACTGGCCGGCATCCCGTTCATCGGGGAATCGCGCGCCCCGCGTCGTCCGCAGGTGGACGTCAAGGGCGCGGTGACGTTCGTCGCCGGTCTCGGGCTGCTGACCGTGGCGGTGGTCCAGGGACCGCAGGCGGGCTGGGGAGATCCTGTCGTGCTGGGTCTGCTGGCCGCGGCCGCGGCGCTTCTCGTCGCCTTCGCGGCCGTCGAACGGCGCAGCCCCCACTCCGTCCTCGACCTCACACTGGTGCGCAACCGGCGCTTCCTCGCGCTCAGCCTCGTGCCCGTCGCCACCAGCTTCGGCATGGTGACACTGCTGACCTACCTGCCCACCTACTTCGCCGGCGTCCACGGCGCATCTCCCCAGCAGGCGGGCCTGTGGATGCTGGTGATGACCGCCCCCGTGCTGATCGCCCCGCCGGTCGGCGGCTGGCTGCTGAACAGGGGTGTGCCGGCCAGGACGCTGGTGACCGTGGCGGTGGTGCTGTTCGCGGCGGGCAACGCCTGGCTCGCGACGACGGACGCGGCGCCGCCCGTCGCGCCGCTGCTGCTGGTCGGGGTGGGCGCGGGCCTCGGCTTCGGCGTCGGCGACGGGCTGGCGATGAGCATGGTGGAACCCGAGCGGGCCGGGATGGCCGCCGGCTTCGTCAACACGCTGCGGATCGGCAGCGAGGCGATCGTCATCGCGGTGTACGGCTCGGCGCTGGTCAGCCTCGTCCAAGCCAGAGTCGGCGACGCGGAACTGGCCAACACGATCGCGGCGGGCGGCCCCGGCGGCGGCCCCCAGCTCGCCGCGGCGTTCCAGGTCGTCGTATGGGCCGTCGCGGGGATCACCCTGGCGATGGCGGTGGGGATCCACGCGATGCTCCGCCCTCCGGCCGCCGCCGACCAGCCGTAGCCGCGCCGTACCCGACCTCTCCAGGGGTGCTTGGGAGGGACCCCTTGTGAGGGCCCGCAAGCACGCGTCAACTATCCGTCTATCGCGACAGCTCAATGTGAGAGCGTGACTGGTGTGACACGCCCCGCGGTGCTCTCACCGCGCCCCAGCAAAGCTCTCATCATCGGCCTCGTGGTCTCGGGCATCTGCGCGCTGCTGATGCTGGCCCTGATGCTGATGTCCAACGAACCCTCGGGCTTCGGCCTGGCGGCGCTCATGGCCGTGGCGCCCCTGCCCATCCTGCTCGGCGCCGTGCTCGCGCTCGACCGGCTGGAGCCCGAACCCAGGCTCCATCTCGCCTTCGCGTTCGTCTGGGGCGCGGGAGTGGCCGTCGTGCTGGCCGTCATCCTGAGCATGGCCGGCCAGGAGCTCTTCCGCCGCGCCGGGTACGGCGAGACGGTGGTCAACGACATCGGCACCGTCGTCCTGGCCCCCGTCACCGAGGAAGGCCTGAAGGGGGCGGCACTCCTGCTCCTCCTGCGCAGGCGGAAGGAGATCGACGGGCTGACCGACGGCATCATCTACGCCGCCATGGCGGGGCTCGGTTTCGCGCTCGTGGAGAACGTCGGCTACTACGCGATCGCCTTCATGGAGGGCGGGGCCGACGACGCGATGGGCGTGTTCGTGCTGCGCGGCCTCGTCTCGCCGCTCGGCCACCCCGTCTACACCTCGATGATCGGGCTCGGCGTCGCCTACGCGGCCACCAGGCGAAACCCGGCCAGGTGGCTGGCCATCCCGCTCGGCTACCTGGCCGCCGTGCTGCTGCACGGCCTCTGGAACGGCGCCGCGACGCTGGGCGGCGTTCGCGCGCTGGGCGGGGTCTACCTGCTGGAGTTCACGGTGATCGTCGTACTCGTGGTGGTGATCCTTACCGAACGCAGGCGGGTGCTCGCCAAGATCGGCAGTGTCCTGCCCGGCTACCTGCCGACCGGTGTCCTCACGCAGCAGGACATCGGCATGCTCAGCTCGCTGAAGGCGCGCAGGCACGCGCGCACCTGGGCCAAGGAGGCTGGACGGTCCCGCGCCATGTCGGACTACCAGCACGCGGCGACCGAGCTGGCCATGCTTCACATCCGGGCCGAGCGGGAAGGCATGGCGCAGGCCACGTTCGCCGGACGCCGCGATGCCCTGCTGCACGTCATGGGCACCGCCCGAAACTGGTGACTCTTCCCCTCCATTGATCCTCTGGTCGCCCCGCGGGAAGATGGGCCGACAGACGGCCATCAGCGGTGATATGCATCGCGGGAGGGTTCGGGTGGCACGAGCGGCGGCGAGGCCGAATCCCTGGCGATCGGGCAGGTCGACGGCAAGACCATCGTCTTCTTCCAGCGCAAATACGCCCCCGGATGGGGCGGCATCCGCTTGTGGGACGCCACGACGGGCGAACCGTATGGCAAGGCTCTGAGCATCCGCTCCACCGCCATGGCCGTCACGCGCGTCGGATCCCGGACGGTGCTGGTGACCGGGCAGGACGACGGCACGGTGATCGTGTGGGACCCGCGGACGATGGAACCGCTCCTGCCTCCCCTCCCCGGCCACCACGGTGCCGTCAGCGGGGTCGCGGTGACCATGCTCAAAGGCAAACCAATCGCCGTCTCCGGCGGCAGCGACGGCAGCATCCGAACCTGGGACCTCACGGACATTTCTCATTAACGCCCTCTCGCCCAATCAGACCGCACGCACAACCGCAACCCACGACCACGACCCCGACTCACCCCGGCCCGAAAACCACGCCCGGCCCCCTCGCCCGATCAGACCACACGCACAACCGCAACCCACGACCACGACCCCCACTCACCCCGGCCCGAAAACCACACCCGATCCCAACGCCCGATCCGACCACACGCACAACCGCAACCCACGACCGCCGGACTCGCCCTGGCTTGGGGCTCGGCCACGATGCCTGGCGTGGCGCCGGGGCCGGATCGCCGTCGGCTGCACCTTCAGGAAGTCGTCGGCTACACCTTCAGGAAGTCGCGCAGGTGCGACAGCACGACGTCGGGGCGCTCCTCGGCCAGGAAGTGGCCGCAGTCGGGGATCTCCGCGCCACGCACGTCGCGGGCGTAGTCGCGCCACACCTCC
Source organism: Nonomuraea sp. NPDC003754 (assembly GCF_053605785.1). Classification (NCBI taxonomy): domain Bacteria; kingdom Bacillati; phylum Actinomycetota; class Actinomycetes; order Streptosporangiales; family Streptosporangiaceae; genus Nonomuraea; species Nonomuraea sp. NPDC003754. The sequence continues at coordinate 45,347 of NZ_JBSGJX010000018.1, read as the reverse complement.
TCGACCCCGACCCGGGCAGGCAGCCCCGCCGAACCCCACAGCGCGAGCACCGGCATCTCCAGCCGCTTGCCCGCGTCGTAGTCGGCGTCGTCGTGCGCCGCGTCGTCAGGGAAGGAGGCGCGGTAGTCGTCGAAGCCGGCCCGCAGCGCCCCGGGCTGCGAGAAGGCCCGGTAGTACTCCTCCACGTCGAGCGCGGCCCGCTGGACGGTCCACTTCTCGAAGAAGTAGCCGAGATAGCCGCGGACGTCGGCTTCCGCGAGCCGTTCGGGCAGGTCGGGCTGAAGGTGGAAGGTCCAGTGCCAGGTGCCGAGCGCGATGCCCGTCTTCATGTCGAAGCGCCGCCACATCTCCCTGGTGGGGATGATGTCCATGACGACCAGGCGCTCCACCTCGTCGGGGTGGTCGAGGGCGTAGCGGTGGGCGACCCGCCCTCCCCTGTCGTGGCCGACCAGCGAGACCCTCTCGTGGCCGAGCTGCCTTGCCAGCTCACGCACGTCGGCGGCCATCGTGCGCTTGTCGAACCCGGTGCGCGGCTTGTCGGTCAGCCCGTAACCGCGTAGATCGGGCGCCACGACCGTGAAGTGCTCGGCGAGCGGGGCGATGAGGTGACGCCAGCAGTGGCTGTTCTGCGGCCACCCGTGCAGCAGCATCAGCAGCGGCCCCTCCCCTTCGATCAAGTAGTGCATACGCAGGTCGCCGACCGCGGCCATCCGTGACTCCACCATGGCGTAACTCCATCATGTGGTTACAGGGTTAACCCTATCATATGGTTAGAGGCATGCGAGCGCGAGACTGGGTGTGGGACGGCGGGCGTCCGGCACTGGATTTCGTCAATACCTATCGAGACCGCAAGACGGGCGGCCGGGAGCTGCTGCTCGAGCCCGAGGACCTGCTGGAATGGCTCGGGCTGCCCGAGGACCTGCCGTTCGGCACCAGCCCGCAGGAGTCGGCGGTGGCGGGGACGACGATGCTGATGGAGGCGCGGGAGCTGAGAGAGGCCATCTGCCGGTGCCTCGACGCGGCCATCGCGGGCGAGAGCGGCTTCCCCGAGCCGATCAACCGGTGGGCCGCGCGCCGGCAGCCTGCCCTGGTCCAGCTGGCTCCCGACCTGTCCGTCGCACGGCTCCCGCCGGCCGATCCCGTGGTGGCGGCCCTGGCCGAGATCGCCAGCGACGCCGTCGAACTGATCGGCGGGCCGGACCTGCGCCAGGTGCGGGTGTGCGCCTCGCCTACCTGCGGGATCCGCTTCGCCGACCGGTCGAACGCGGGCACCAGGCAGTGGTGCTCGATGAAGCGGTGCGGGAACCGGGAGAAGGTCCGCCTGCACCGCGCCCGCCGTACCGACCACTAGCCCGCCGCGCCCATCACCGGCCGGCCGGGCCTCTTCGTGGATCTCCCGTCTCCGTCTGCAGGTTGACCGGGGCTACGGGCCCTCTCACCACCTGCCCACGCCGCCCCGACGGCGCTGGCCGGCCAGGCCTCCCCCGCCCCGACGCCGCTGCCCGGCCAGGCCTCCCCCATCTCAACGCCTCAGCCCAGCCAGGCCTCCCCACCCCGACGCCTCAGCCCGGACGGGTGTGGCGGCAGCCGCACGAGGTCCTGCTGGATCGGGCCCGGGCGGCCGGCGCGCTCGACTTCTCCCACGCCGCGACGGACTCCTCGCAGAACAGGGCGCCAGAAGGGGGTCGCAGGCCGGCCCGCCCGCTGCCGATCGAGGGCGCCGGAAGGGGGTCGCAGGCCGGCCCGTCCGCGGCCGATCGAGGGCGTCCGGCGGAAGGCGCCACCTGGTCCGCCGGCTGCCGATCCGGCTGCTGATGGCCCGCCGCGGCATCGAACGCGGCTTCGGCCTGAGCGAACTACGTCGAGCGCCCTGCCGCATCCTCTTCCGGCGCCCGCGCATCCGCTGGGAGGTGCGCGCCGACGTCCACGGGGCCTTCCTCAAGCCGGCCTGCGCACTCATCGGCCGGCGACGCCTCAGCTCATGGCGTCGGAAGCTCTTGGCGGCCCAGGCCGTGAACTTTTGCTCCGTACGAAACCAACAGAGAGGTAGATCGTCTTTCGGACGGAGAGGAAAGCATGAACTTAAGCAGTGGACTGATGGCCGCCGTCCTGGCCGGATCGATCGGCATGACCACGTTCCAGGCGCCGGCGCTCCAGGCGTCACCGTCGCCCGACCGGGGAGGCGCCCGGCTCGACGACAGCGCGCCCGAGGGCGCCGTCACACTGATCACCGGCGACCGGGTCGTGGTGACCGGACAGAGCCACCGGGTGGAACCGGGGCCGGACCGGCAGGTCACGTACCACACCCGCCGGCGTGACGGGCACCTGTACGTGTTTCCCTCCGACGCGATGCCGCTGGTCGCCCAGGGGGTCCTGGACGAGCGGCTGTTCGACGTCACGCAGCTGCTGCAGTGGCGTTACGGCGACGCCTTCCGGGCCGACATCCCGCTGATCAGCCAGTCGCCCCGGAGAGCCGCATCCACGCCGCGGGCGGCACGGCAGACCGCATGGCTGGGCACCGTCGGCATGACGGCACTGCGCGTCACCAAGGCTGATGCGGCCAAGGCGTGGAAGGACCTGGTCGCCGGGCCGCGGGCGCTCGCGGCGGGCCGGACGAAGCTGTGGCTGGACGGGCGCCGCCCGTTCACCCTGGACCGCAGCGCCGCGCAGATCGGCGCGCCCGAGGCGTGGAAGCAGGGCTTGACCGGGGCGGGCGTCACCGTCGCGGTGCTGGACAGCGGCTACGACCCCGACCACCCGGACCTGAAGCAGGTGGTCACCCAGTCGCGCAACTTCACCGACACCCCGGACATCCGCGACAACGTCGGCCATGGCACACACGTCTCCTCCATCGTCGCCGGCGCCGGGGAGAAGTACCGGGGTGTGGCGCCGGGCGCCAGACTCGCGGTCGGCAAGGTCGGCGAGCAGGACATCACCGAGTCGCAGCTGCTGGCGGGCATGGAGTGGGCCGCGGTCCAGGTCAAGGCCAAGGTCATCAACATGAGCATCGGCAGCCCCGACACGCCGGAGGTCGATCCGATCGAGCAGGCGGTGAACACGCTGTCTGAGAGAACCGGCGCGCTGTTCGTCATCTCCGCCGGCAACAGCGGCTCGACTCCTGGAACGATCAGCAGCCCCGGCAGCGCGGAGGCCGCGCTGACCGTCGGCGCGGTGGACAAGTCCGACCGGATGGCCGAGTTCTCCAGCCGTGGTCCCCGCCAGGGCGACCACGCGATCAAGCCGGACGTCACCGCTCCCGGCGTGGACATCACGGCCGCCGCGGCGGCCGGCAAGGCCGACGGGCCTTATGTCTCCTACAACGGCACGTCGATGGCCGCCCCCCACGTGGCCGGTGCGGCGGCGATCCTCGCCCAGCGCCACCCCGACTGGAACGGTGCGCGGCTCAAGGCGGCGCTGATCGGCTCGGCCACCCCCATCGCGGACGCCGGGCCGTACGACCAGGGCGCGGGCCGGGTGGATGTCGTCCGTGCGCTGGCACAGCAGGTCGTGGCCCTGCCGGGCAGCGCCTGGGCGGCCTTCCCCTGGAAGGATTCCGGCAAGCGGGAGGCGACCAGGACGATCACCTACGCCAACTCCGGTGACACTCCCGTCACCCTCGACCTGGCCGCCGACGGCGACGTGCTGTCCCTGTCGGCCGCCCGGCTGGAGGTTCCGGCGAAGGGAGAGGCGTCCGTCACCGTGACGATCAACGCCGAGCGGAAGCCTCCCGGCGACCATCCCGGGGTGATCACCGCCAGGTCAGGTGACACGGTGGTCCGTACGCCGGCCGGTGCATTCGTCGAGCCGGAGTCCTACGACGTCACGATCACCGGCCTCGGCAGTAACGGCAGGCCCGCCTTCGGCGCCGGAGAGCTGTACAGCCTCGAGACCGGCGCGGTGCACAAGTTCTACCTCGCCGACGGGAAGAGTACGGTCCGGCTGCCGGTCGGCCAGTGGAACCTCTACGCCGAGGTGTACGAGGAGACCTCGGGCACCACCGCCCATGTTCCGGTGACGGTCGGCAAGGCCGACCAGGACGTGGTGCTGGACGCGCGGAAGGCCAAGAAGATCCAGTTCGCCGTGGACGAGCCGACCGCCGCGCCTGAGCCCTCACTCCAGGTCTTTCTCGCCCATGGTTCGTGGGGCTTCGGATGGGCCGCTCCTATGACTCCCGGTTTCGACTACCTCGTGCTTCCGGTACGACAGCCCGGCCTGCACTACATGGCCGGCACGGTGTGGCACAAGAAGGGCGTGAAGCCGAGCCCGTACCGCTACGACCTGGTCGACTATCACGCCGACGGCATTCCGGACGATCCCTCCTACACCGCGCGGACGCGTGACCTGGTGAAGCTGACCGCGACCTACCGGGCCGCGGGCGTGGCGACCACGGGATCCGTCTGGGCGGGTGCCCGCAACCCGGCGTCGGGCATGTCCTGGGAGTTCCCGACCCACGAGGTCCCTCTGCCCAGCACCTTCACCCACTACCGGACGCCGGGCTTCGTCTGGGACACGGAGGTCAGGGCGGGCAAGTCGTGGGTGCGCGACACCGGAAGGCGGCTCGATCGGGGGCCCGTCCAGGAAACCTGGAACGTGGCGGTGACCGGGCCGGCCTTCGCCACCTCCGGCGGGAGCCGTACCGGGGACGAGCTCCGGTTCGCGGCCAACCAGCTCTTCGCGGACGGCGCGCCCGGACGGACCGGCGGCGACGGCGCGGCCACCGGAACGATCACTCTGGCCACCGGCGGCGGCGTGCTCGCCACGACCGATCTGGCCGACTGCACGCAGTATGAGACGCCGCAGTGCCTGCTGTCGGCACGCCTTCCGGCGGCCGAGCACACGTACACGCTGCACGCGTCGGCGCGCAGGCAGGTGCCGTACGCGGCGCTGTCCACGGCGGTGGACTCGGTCTGGACCTTCCGTTCGGCGACCACGGAGAAGCAGCAGGCGCTGCCGCTGATGGCGGTGCGCTACGCGCCGAAGGGCCTCGACAGCCTCAACCGCGCCGCGCCGAGATCCGTGACCCGGTTGCCGATCTCGATCGAGCGCAACCCGGGAGCGGCCCAGGCCGCGGTGAGATCCCTCAAGCTGGAGGTGTCCTTCGACGACGGCGCCGGCTGGCGTGAGGTGCCGGTGATTCCCGCTCCGTCAGGGTGGGCCGCGCTGCTGGCCAACCCCGGCACGCCGGGCTTCGTCTCGCTGCGCGCCACGGTGACGGACGCCGCCGGCGACGGCGTCGTCCAGACGGTGACACGGGCGTACGCCGTCGGATGACGACCGGGCCCGTGTCGCCCAGACCGCGACACGGGCCTACGCCCCCGCGTGACGACCGGGCCGAGGGCGGGGCCGCAGGTCCTCGCCCTCGGCTCCGGACGCTCCAGGGTGGCGAACCGTGACGCCGCCGAGGCGGTACGGCCCCGGCCGGGTCACTGATCGCCGGCGGCCACTGACCGGCGTCAGGACTTACCCGTCCAGCTCAGGATTCGCGGTAGTACGGGTCGGCGACGGTGCCGTCGCCGGTTTCGGTCGAGTAGGAGTACACCTCGCGCCCGTCCACGAAGACCCGCAGCGCCCTGCTCATGATGTCCAGCGGGTCGCCCGACCAGATGACGACGTCGCCGTCCAGTCCCGGCTTCAGCGATCCGACCCTGTCGTCCAATCCCATGATCCTCGCCGGGTTCACGGTGATCGACCGGAGTGCGGTGTCCCGGTCGAGGCCCTCCTTCACCGCCAGGGTCGCCTGGTGCACCAGGAAGTGGATCGGCACCACCGGATGGTCGGTGGTGATCGCCAGCTCCACCCCCGCGCGCGCCAGGATGCCGGGGTTGCGCAGGGATCGGTTGCGCAGCTCCACCTTCGACCTGCTGGTGAACAGCGGCCCGATGATCACCGGAATCTCCCGCTCGGCCAGCAGGTCGGCGATCAGGTGCCCCTCGGTGCCATGGTTGATGATCACGCGGTAGCCGAACTCGTCGGCCAGGCGAAGTGCCGTGGCGATGTCGTCGGCCCGGTGCGTGTGCTGGCACCAGGGCAGTTCTCCGTCCAACACCTTCACCAGCACCTCGAGCGTGCCGTCCCGGTCGAAGGCCTTGCCGTCCGCCTCGGCCTGCTCGCGCCTGTCCCGGTAGTCCTGCGCCTTGCGGAACGCGTCACGGATCACCGCGGCCACACCCTGCCTGGTGGAGGGCATCTTCTTCTGGTCACCGTACACACGCTTGGGGTTCTCGCCGAGCGCGCTCTTGACGCTCACCGGCTCGCGGACCAGCATCTCCTCGACCGTACGGCCCCAGCACTTCACCGCCACCGTCTGGCCGCCGATCGGGTTGCCGGAGCCGGGCTTGATGACCGCCGTGGTGACGCCGCCGGACAGCGCGTCGCCGAAGCCGAGGTCGCCGGGGTTGATGGCGTCGAGCGCCCGCAGCCTGGCACCGTTGGGGTCGGTCATCTCGTTGGTGTCGTGGCCGGCCCACCCGTCGGCCTCCTCGTGAACGCCCAGGTGGCCGTGCGCCTCGACAAAGCCGGGCAGTACCCAGCCGCCCGCCGCGTCGACGACCGGCACGCCTTCGGGGATCTCGACGTCGCGCCCGACCGCCACGATCTTGCCATCCTGGATCAGCACGGTGCCTCCGTCGATGGGATCACCGTCGACAGGCACCACATATCCGCTGGTAATCGCGATATTCATGCATGCAACCTAGCCGAATTGACCACCCCATTTTCGGGGTTTCGGCCCCACTGTCAGGGATTGTCCGGCATGATGATCGGCAGTCTCAACGAAGGGAAACAGAGCGTGCTCAAGTCTGTTCTCGCGGCTACGGTGATCATGGGTGGGGTTCTCGCCGTGCCCGCGACCGCCAACGCCGCCGGATACACCCCCGAAGGGATCTGCGGCAACGGCTTCGCGGTCGTCAACAAGGCGCCGGTCGGCAAGCTGGGTACGGTCTACCTGCTGTACAACCGCCGCAACGGCCAGAACTGCGCGGTCACCATCAAGTCGCAGCTCGCCGGCCAGAGCACCCGGACCACGGTGGAGCTGCAGGTGGCGCGCCCGGCCGGCAACAACACCGCCCCCTACATCCACAAGGACTCCGACTCCGGGCTGTTCAAGTACTACGCCGGACCGGTGAAGCTGGACGGCAAGGGCATGTGCGTGAAGTTCTCCGGCTCGATGGCCACCGGCTACCGGAGGACGAGCATGGTCTACGGCGGTAACAACGCGTTCACCAACTGCGGCTGACCGGCCGCCGTCCGGCCCTTGACGGGCCGGACCCGGACATCGCGGGGTACGCCAGGACCGGGCGCATGGCCGTGATCACCGGTGCCCGCCCGACGACCGACCGAACGCACGCCGTGGGCGATCAGCCGACGGGGGCAACCGGTCGGTGGTCGGGCAGGAGGCGCCGGTCGGCCGATATCGTCCTCGCCCCGCCATCCGGCGGGCCGGTCACCGTGACCGACGGTCGCCAGGAATCCGCGGCCCGGGCGGCGACGAGTGCGCCGGGATCAGGGCTCCAGCAGGCGGCGGGGGCCAGGCCCCTGCGCGCCCAGCGCGTCACCGGGGTTGACCAGCGCGCACTGCTCGAACGACAGGCACCCGCACCCGATGCACTCGGTGAACCTGTCGCGCATCCGCTCCATCTTCTCGATCCTGGCGTTGATCTCCTCGCTCCAGCACTGCGAGGCCCGCACCCAGAACTCCCGCGTGGGCGGAACATCCGCCGGCAGGAAAGCGAGCACGCCACCGATCACCGACAACGGCATGCCGACGCTCTGGGAGGCCCGGATGAAGGCCACCCTGCGAAGGGTGCTGCGGTGGTAGCGCCGCTGGTTCCCCGCGGTGCGACGGCTGGCGATGAGACCTTCCCGCTCGTAGAAGCGCAGCGCGGAGGCGGGCACGCCGCTACGCTCCGACAGTTCGCCGATGGTGAGTTCCTTGGTGATCGCGGCGGGCTCCTGCACGCCCCCAGACTAACGTGACGTCAACCTTGGTTTAACTGTCGGAACGCGGGGCGAGGTCAGGGATTGTGGAAGGCGACCTCGGGGTTGACCGGGGACGGACCGCCCAGCAGTGGCTGCTTCCTGCCTTTCAGGTGCTGGTCGAAGAAGGCGCCGACGTAGCTGCGGGTGATCTCCAGTGAGCGTTGCGGTGACAGGTCATCGGGGCCCGACATGCCGGCCGCCTTCTGCAGGATCGACAGATCGGTGAAGCTCAGGTGGTTGGTTCGGGCCACGGTGAGCCAGCGCTTCCAACCGCGCGAAGTGGCCCAGCTGCCGTCCCAGGTGTGGTCCTTGCCGGGAACGTGATCGGCCTGGCTGCCCAGCAGCAGGAAGGGCCGGTCGAAAGTGATCGCGGGGTGGAAGGTGCCGTCCAGGTTCGCCCCGGCCCGCACGCGCTTGTCGACGGCCATGGTGGCGGCGCTGGCGTCACCGCCGAGGGAGTGACCCGCCATGCCGATCCGCTGGGGAGCGATCATGCGGGCGTGCTTCCAGGCAGGGTGCCGGCGGGTCAGCTCGTCGATGACGAAACGGACGTCCTTGGTCCGGTTCCTGGTGATGGTCGCCTGCCCTCCTTCCGGGGGCTTGGGCTGGTCGCAGAGGGGGGCGCAGGTGATGGTCCGGCCGTTGGGAAGCGTGGTGCCGGAGGACTCGTAGGCGTGGTCGACCAGCGCGACGACGTAGCCGCGGCTGGCCAGCTCCTCGGCAAGGAAGGTGAGGCTGGCCCGCGGGAGACCGAAGCCGGGAGAAAGGACGACGAGCGGATATCGGCCGTGCTTGGGTGACGCACCGGTGCGGGCGTGGGTGCGGATGGTGCTGACGATCGCAGGAGAGAGTTCGGTGCCGGGGGCCTTGCGCTGCAGGAGCGAGGCGGCCTCGGCGGCGGTCATGTAGGGGGCGGGGTCGCCGGTGGCCGAGCGGGCGGGGTAGTACATCGAGACCATGAGCTGGCGTGGGCCCGATTCGGGCACCCAGGGGTCCTTACGGCTGTTGTCGACCAGGTGCAGGACGTCGCGGCCGACCGGGTCGGGCCCGGTCGGCTGTGGGAGCTCCAGCCGTACGGCGGCGGCCGTGGCGGTGGGGCTGGGTTGTCCGGACGCCGCCGCGGCCGCCGGGGCGCAGGCCGCTGTGGTCAGGACGAGGCAGGCCGTGAGCGGAACGGCCAGCAGACGGGCCCGGGTGGTCGGTGCTGTCATGGGATCTCTCCTTGTCGGGACGGTCATACGTCGCGGTGACGGACGACGATCAGGGTCACGGCGGCGGCGGCGAGCGGCCACAGCGCGAAGGCGGCCCACGAGCCGGCCACCGTGGGCAGGGCGGGGTCGTCACGGAGCTGGGGCAGGCCCAGGCAGGTGCGCCAGACGTAGAAGGGGACCAGGGCGTACAGGTCGTTGACCCACTGGTGGACGGTGGGCCGGAAGAACATGGGCACGATCACCAGCGCGGCGCACACGCTGACGACGGCGGCGGCGGTGTGCCGCACCAGCGCGCCGATGCCCATGCCGACCAGTGCCGACACCGGGGCGAGCAGCGCGTTGGCGGCGAGGACGCGCAGCACACCGGGGTCGCCGACCGACACGGCGACGCCGCGGCCGGACAGGATGACGTGACTGACGCCGAACGTGCCCGCCGAGACGAGCGCACCGGCGACGAGCGTGATGGTGGCGGTGACGGTGACTTTGGCGGCCACCACGCGGTGGCGGACGGGAACGGCGATGAGCGTGGTGCGGATCAGGCCGGTGGCGTACTCACCGACGATCGTCAGGGCTCCCAGACTCCCCGCGCCGATCATGAGCATGCAGGCGGCCAGGCCGCTGAACGCCTCGGTCAGGGGGTTGAACCTGGCCTTCTCCATGGCGGTGAAGCCAGGCCAGCCCTGGTAGGCGTCCAGGCTGCTCTGGGCGGCGAGCGCGACGATGGCCAGCGTGCCCAGGCCGAGAAGCCAGGAGGTCGAGCGCAGGGACCAGAGTTTGATCCACTCGGCGGCGAGCAGGTCGCGGAAGCGGGCCGGTGTCATCACGGGCGACCTTCCAAGGCGTCGGCGCGGTGGCCGGCGCGGTCGGCGGCACGGGCAGCGGCGCCCTGGTCGGCGCGGTGGCCGGCGCGGTCGGCGGCACAGTCAGCGGCGCCCTGGTCCGCGCGGTCCGCTGCGCGCTGGTCGGCGGCGCGGTGGTCGGCGCGGTCGGCGGTCAGCTCCATGAACGCCTGCTCCAGCGAGGCGGTGCGCGGGGCGAGCTCGTACAGCATGATCCGGCGCTGATGGGCCAGTTCGCCGATGCGGGTGGCGCTGAGACCGATCACGGTCAGGCCGTCGGCGCCGTCCGGCCGTACGGACGCGCCTTCCACGCTGAGGACGGCCGCCAGCTCCGTGGGGTCCGGCGTGCGCACGGCGACGGACGCGCCGGCGCCGCGGGCGGCGAACGCGGCCAGGCTCTCCTCGGCGATCAGCTCGCCGCGGCCGACGACGACCAGTTGGTCGGCGGTGTTCTCCATCTCGCTCATCAGATGGCTGGAGACCAGCACGGTGCGGCCCTCGGCGGCCAGGCGCCGGAACAGGCCGCGTACCCAGCGCACCCCTTCCGGGTCCAGGCCGTTGATCGGCTCGTCGAACAGCAGCACGGGCGGGTCGCCCAGCAGGGCGGCGGCGATGCCGAGCCGCTGGCGCATACCCAGGGAGAACCCGCCGATACGGCGGCGCGCCGCCCCGGCCAGCCCCACCTCGTCCAGCACCTCGGCCACCCGGCGGCGGGGCAGTCCGTTGCCGGCCGCCAGCGCGTGCAGGTGGGCGGCGGCGCTCCTGCCGCCGTGGACGTCGCCGGCGTCCAGCAAGGCGCCGACGTGACGCAGCCCGGCCCGATGGCGGGCGAAGGAGCCGCCGCCGATGGTGGCGCTCCCCGCGGTCGGGCGGTTCAGGCCGAGGATCAGGCGCAGGGTGGTGCTCTTGCCGGCGCCGTTGGGGCCGAGGAACCCGGTGACGTGCCCCGGCCGTACGACGAACGTGAGATCCTTCACCGCCGTCACCGCGCCGTAGCGCTTGGTCAGTCCATTGACTTCGATCACGTCGCCAACGTTGACGCAGGTCACAGCCCCGCCGCATCGGTCCGCGGGCCGGTTTCCGCGCTGCGCGGGTGGCCCGCGGGCATAGGCCTTCGGGCCGATGCCCGCACCTGAGCAGGCGAATACGATCGACGCGTGCGTGACAGAACGCCCAGACCACCTCTTTGGGCACGCCTGCCCCGTGGCGTACGGGCGCTCGTCGTCTGGTGCGGGCTGGCGGGCCTGGTGCCGCTGCTGTACGTCATGACGCTGACGGACGGCGAGGACCTGCTCCCGGTGGCCGCCTCCCACGCGGCGTTCGCCGTCGCCATGGCCGTTCCGCTGGCCTGGGCCCGGCGATCACCCGAAGCGGTGCTCGCGGTACTGCTGGCCGGCGCCATCGGGGCGGCGGTGCTGGGACAACCGGTGCAGCGGTGGTGGCCGCTGTTCCCGGCGGCCGACGTCCTGGTCTGCCTCCTGACCGCCACCCGGTCGCGTCGCGCGGGCCTGGTCGCGGCCGCTGCCACGCTGATCGTCCAGGAGACGACCTGGCAGGCGGACCTGCTGCGCCACGGCCTGCGCGCCTGGGCGCCCGGCTTCCTCGCGCTGTCGTTCCTGCTCGGCCTGGGCGTCCTGATCGCATGGCTGGCCGGGGTGGTCGTCCGGCAGCGGCGCGCGTACGACCTGGCGCTGCGCGCGCACGCCGGGGCGCAGGCGGTCACCGAGGAGCGGCTGCGCATCGCCCGCGAGCTGCACGACCTGGTCGCGCACAGCATCGGCATCATCGCCATCCAGGCCGGTGCGGGCGCTCGCGTGATCGACACCCGGCCGGAGCAGGCGCGCCAGGCGCTCGGCGCGATCGAGGACACCAGCAGGCAGACGTTGAAGGGACTACGGCAGATGGTCGGCGTGCTGCGCGAGACCGACCGCGAGCACCCCGGCTCGCCCGAGCATGATCCTGCCGCCGGGTTGGCCGACGTCGACCGGCTGGCCCGGACGACCACGGCCGCGGGTGTTCGCGTGGACGTGCGCAGACACGGGCGACCACGCCTGCTGCCCGCCGCCGTCGACCGGTCCGCCTTCCGCATCGTCCAGGAGTCGGTGACCAACGTCCTCCGCCACGCGGATACCGGCCACTGCCGGGTTCTGATCGACTACGGGAGCGAGGACGTGCGCATCGACATCGTCGACGACGGGCGCGGCGCCGCCTCCCCCGCCGCCGGCGAGGGGAGCGGGCACGGGATCGCGGGCATGCGGGAACGGGTCGCCCTGCTGAACGGCGACTTCAGCGCCGGCCCCCGGCCCGAGGGCGGCTTCCGCGTCACCGCCCGGCTGCCGCTCACGACCGCGGCCGAACCTGCGATCGTCCGGGCACGGGCCGAGGCCGGGCAGACGGAGGCCCGGTGACGATCCGTGTCGTGCTCGCCGACGACCAGCCGCTGATCCGGGCCGGCCTGCGCATGGTCATCGACACCGCCCCCGACGTCGAGGTCGCAGGAGAGGCCGGGACCGGCGCCCAGGCCGTCCAGCTCGCCAGGCAGTTGCGTCCCGACGTCGTGGTGATGGACATCCGCATGCCCGGCATGGACGGCATCGAGGCCACCCAGACCCTCACCGCCGAGTCTCCCGCCTGCCGAGTGATCATGCTGACCACGTTCGACGACGACGACAACGTCTACGCCTCCCTGCGCGCCGGAGCGAGCGGATTCCTGGTCAAGGACATGGCGCTGGAGGACATCCTGTCCGCCGTCCACGTGGTCGCCGCCGGGGACGCCCTGATCGCGCCCAGCGTCACCCGCCGCCTCATCGAGGACTTCACCCGCCGCCCCGCCCCGGCTCCCCGGCCGCGCGAGCTCGCGGGCGTCACCGGGCGGGAACGCGAAGTACTGACCCTGGTCGGAGGCGGCCTGTCGAACGCCGAGATCGCGGCCCGGCTGCACATCAGCCCCGGCACCGCCAAGGCGCACGTGGCCAGCCTGCTCGCCAAGCTGGACGCCCGTGACCGCGTGCAGCTCGTCATCACGGCCTACGACGCCGGCCTGGTGTCCCCCGCCCGCTGACCGGCGCGGCCGGCCGTTCTGGTGCCCGGTCCATGCGCCTGCCGAGTGCGGCGCCCTCAGCTCCGGCTTGCGGCGCGCCCACCGACTGCTCAACATGTCACGGCGAGCCACGCGCCCCACCGGCGAACATGGCGAAGGGGGAGTCCGGTCGCGACCGGACTCCCCCTTCATCCGGCCAGACCCTCATCGGGTCAGGCCGGGATGCCTCAGCTGCAGCCGCTGGTGGAGCCGCAGCCCTCGCAGACGTAGCAGCTGCCGGCGGGGCGCATCTTCGTGCCGCACGTCATGCAGAGCGGCGCGTCGGCGGTGAACCGCTGGTGGCTCTCCAGCGTCAGCTCCTTCGTCGTCTCCCGCACCGGAGCGGGCGCGACCGGCTCCACGGCCTTGGCCTCGATCGGCGCCGACTGGGCCAGCGCCTCCTTGTCGACGGCCGGGTCGTCACCGCGCTGCTGCGCCGTACGCTCGGCGGCGGAGAAGATGCCGACCGCGGCCCGCTCGTCGAAGGGCAGGTGGTCGAGCGCCAGGCGGCGGAAGATGTAGTCCACCACCGAGGTCGCCATGCGCACGTCGGGGTCGTCGGTCATGCCGGCGGGCTCGAAGCGCATGTTGACGAACTTGCTGACGTAGGTCTCCAGCGGCACGCCGTACTGCAGGCCGACGGAGATCGCCACGGAGAAGGCGTCCATGACGCCGGCCAGCGTCGAACCCTGCTTGGACATCTTGAGGAAGACCTCGCCGAGCCCGTCGTCAGGGTAGGAGGAGGCGGTCATGTAGCCCTTCGCGCCGCCCACGGTGAAGCGGGTGGTGGTGCTCGGGCGCTGGTTGGGCATCCGGCGCCTGGTGGGCCGGTTGACCTCGATGACCTTGACCTGGGGCTCCTGCGTCTCGGCGGCGGCAGGCGCCTCCTTCTTGCCGGCGGCCGACAGCGGCTGGCCCACCTTGCAGTTGTCGCGGTAGACGGCCAGGGCCTTCAAGCCCATCCGCCAGCCCTCCATGTAGACCTGCTCGATGTCCTCGACCGTCGCCGACTCGGGCAGGTTGACGGTCTTGGAGATCGCGCCGGACAGGAACGGCTGCGCCGCGGCCATCATCCGGACGTGGCCCATGGGCGCGATCGCCCGCTCACCCATCGCGCAGTCGAACACCTCGTAGTGCTCGCGCTTCAGCCCGGGGGCGTCGACGACGTGGCCGTGCTCGGCGATGTACTCGACGATGGCCTCGATCTGCTCCTGCTGGTAGCCGAGCTGCTTGAGCGCCCGCGGGATCGTCTGGTTGACGATCTGCATGGAGCCGCCGCCGACCAGCTTCTTGAACTTCACCAGCGCCAGGTCGGGCTCGATGCCGGTGGTGTCGCAGTCCATCATCAGGCCGATGGTGCCGGTCGGCGCCAGCAGCGAGGCCTGCGCGTTGCGGTAGCCGTGCTTCTCGCCCAGCTTGAGGCAGTCGGCCCACTGCTTGGACGCCTCGGTGTGGATCTTGGCGTCCATGGTGCCGATGGTGCGCAGGCTGTCGTTGGCGCCGGCGTGCTTGCGCATGACGCGCTTGTGGGCGTCGGCGTTCCTGGCATAGCCCTCGTACGGCCCGACCACCGCGGCCAGTTCGGCGCTGCGCCGGTAGGACACGCCGGTCATCAGCGAGGTGATCGCCCCGGCGACCGCCCGGCCGCCGTCGGAGTCGTAGGCGTGGCCGGTGGCCATGAGCAGCGCGCCCAGGTTGGCGTAGCCGATGCCGAGCTGGCGGTAGGCGCGGGTGGTCTCGCCGATCTTCTCGGTCGGGAAGTCGGCGAACGTGATCGACACGTCCATCGCCGTGATGATCAGCTCGGTGAGCTTGACGAAGCCGGCCACGTCGAAGGAGTTGTCGTCCTTCAGGAACTTCAGCAGGTTGATGCTGGCCAGGTTGCACGAGGAGTTGTCGAGGTGCAGGTACTCCGAGCACGGGTTGGACGCGGTGATGCGGCCGGTCTCCGGGCTGGTGTGCCAGTCGTTGATCGTGTCGTCGTACTGCACGCCCGGGTCGGCGCACTCCCACGCGGCCTTGGCCATCTTGTGGAAGAGGTCCTTGGCGTCGATCTGCTCGATGATCTCGCCGGTCAGGCGGGCCCGCAGGCCGAACTTCTCGCCCTTCTCGACCGCGCGCATGAACTCGTCGGAGACGCGGACGGAGTTGTTGGCGTTCTGGTACTGGACGGAGACGATGTCCTTGCCGCCCAGGTCCATGTCGAACCCGGCGTCGCGGAGCGCGCGGATCTTGTCCTCCTCGCGCGCCTTGGTCTCGATGAACTCCTCGATGTCGGGGTGGTCGACGTCGAGGACGACCATCTTGGCGGCCCTGCGGGTGGCGCCGCCCGACTTGATCGTGCCTGCGGAGGCGTCGGCGCCGCGCATGAAGCTCACCGGGCCGCTGGCCGTACCGCCGCTGGACAGCAGCTCCTTGGAGGAGCGGATGCGGGACAGGTTGACCCCCGAGCCCGAACCGCCCTTGAAGATGACACCCTCTTCCTTGTACCAGTCGAGGATCGACTCCATGGTGTCGTCAACGGCCAAGATGAAACAGGCACTGACCTGCTGCGGGCTCTGCGTGCCCACGTTGAACCACACCGGGGAGTTGAACGCGAACACCTGGTTGACCAGCGCGTGCTTCAGCTCGTGGTCGAAGATCTCGACGTCCTCGTCGCTGGCGAAGTAGCCGTTCTCGACCGCGGTCCTGGTGTACATCCCGACCACGCGGTCGACCAGCTGCTTCAGGCTCCACTCGCGCTGCGGGGTGCCCACAGCGCCGCGGAAGTACTTGGTCGTCACGATATTGGCCGCGTTGACCGACCAGAAGTCGGGGAACTCCACGCCCCGCTGCTCGAAGTTGATCGAGCCATCGCGCCAATTGGTCATGACGACGTCACGGCGCTCCCACGTGATCTCGTCATAAGGGTGCACACCGGGCGTGGTGAAGATCCTCTTCATCTTCAGCCCCTTGCGCCTGCCCCCACGCGTCGCTGACCCGCTGACCGTCTCCGTCATGACTCCCCCTTCTCGGCTTTCAGTTGCTTGATCTCGGCCTCGAAGTCCGCCAGGCTCTCGAAACCGCGATATACCGATGCGAACCGCAGGTACGCCACCTCGTCCAGGTCACGCAGCGGCCCCAGGATCGCCAGGCCCACCTCGTTGGAGGGGATCTCGGCCGCACCCTTGGCCCTGATGGCCTCCTCGACCCGCTGCCCTAGCTGCGCGAGCGAATCCTCGGTGACAGGCCGGCCCTGGCACGCCCTGCGCACGCCCGCCACCACCTTGTCTCTCGAGAACGGCTCGGTCACTCCGCTGCGCTTGCTCACCATCAGCAGGACCGTCTCCTGCGTGGTGAACCTGCGCCCGCATTCAGGGCAGGTACGGCGTCGCCTGATGGCGGCACCGTCGTCCGTGGAGCGGCTGTCGATGACCCTGGTGTCCGGGTGACGACAGAACGGACAGTGCACGCTTCGCCTCCTCGACACGCCACCTGCTCACCACTCGTAAAATGCTCGTCGGCAGATGCTCGCGCCCACTCCACGGCCTGCCATGGAGCGGTCACGGAAACACAATTTGTGGTGAACTACATCGGTGTAACTACTAGATGTTGTGGTCCAACCGTAGAAGCGAGCGAGCATGAACGCAAGTTGACGGCGCCCCCGGCATCGAAGTCGCTGATCAGCCCCGCGGGGTCGGGCGTGTCGCACCCGAGTGACGCGGAGATGCTCGTGTGACCTCCCTGTGCACGCGGTCCCGGACGGCCGATCAGAGGTCGAGCGTGTCCCACCCGAGTGACGCGAAGATGCTCCTGCGACCTCCCTGTGCACACGGTCCCGGACGGCCGATCAGAGGTCGAGCGTGTCCCACCCGAGTGACGCGGGGACGCTCGTGCGCCCCCCTGTGCACGCGGTCACGGACGGCCCGGTCAGGGGTCGCCCGCGCCTCTCTCCGCGAGCCCGCCGCGCCTCCGCGGACCCCGTTTGCGGCCTCGTCGCCGCCTCCGGGAGCGCGGAAGAGCCCTCACCACTGCGCGGGGTTGCGGCGACCTACCGTCGCATCAGGCCGCGACGTCGGCGACCCGAACTTCCCCGGAGTCGTGGCGGGCCGGATGGCCGTCACCGTCCTGGAGATCGCCGTGATTCGTGGAGGTCCCAGCCATCCGTGGAGATCGCCGTCGTCTGGAGATCGCCATGTGCCGCCGCGTCCGGCCGTCCAGCTTGGCCGAGGTCGTGCGGACTCTTCAGCGGCCGGTCGCCAGAGGGAACGCGCGTAACGACGGTGGGGGCGCGCACCCGCGCACGGACCGGGCGGCGTCCGGCTCCTTCGGGACAGGCGGCAGGCTCGGCCCGCCGTACATGCCTGGCGTCGCGAACCCCAGGAAAAGCACCGTGGGGAGGGGCCAGGGCCGCAGGAAGGGCAGCCACGCGTCGATGTTCATGCCGCCCCTCCGCTCGCCTCGGCGATGTTGCATCCATCCCATCAGACGGCACCGACATTTTCGGGGCCCAGTTGCCCGCACCTCCTGCGGCCTTCTCCACGGGGCTCCCACGCCGCTTGGCCGAGCTCACCGCGACCCACCCATCCGCCGGTCACGCGCCTCCAGCGGACCCATCGGTCGGATCTCCACCGCGCCCTGCCGCCCGACCACGGCCGTCAACCAGACGCAGGAGCCAGACCACAGCCCCAGGGAACGCATGACGCGGAGCGGACGCGGGCCGGGCACAGAACACGTGTGGCGCGGATGCGAGGCGGGCGCAAAGCGATGAGGGCGGCACTTGGGATGAGAGGGCCATCCGAGGCCGGTGCGAACTGAGTGAGTGCAGGCGAGCCGGATACGAGGCGGGCGCGAAGCGATGAGGGCGGATGCGGGGCGAGTGCGGACAGAGTGGGAGGCGGGTTGGGGATGCGGAGCGGGTGCGAACAGATGCCGGCGGGTGCGGGCGGGTGCGGGGTGCAAAGGTTCCTTCTTCCGGCATGGGTGGCCCATGCGTCGGGCGTGGACCGCGCTGGTGGGCGCGATCTGCTGCACCATGGGGGCCGAGCCACCGGCCCGCCGCCCCTGACGGCGAGATTATGATCACCCCATGCGCGCGATTAACACGTTTTTATTGATCACCTGCCTAGCCGTCGCGGGCTGCGGCACCACAGGCGAGACTTCGCTGCCCGGCGGCGGGCTGCGCGAGGTCATGGGCCGGCTGGCCGCCGACGGGCCCGCCGCCACCTACCTCGACTACGGTGACATGGCCCACTGGCGCGCGCTGGGCGTGGTCACGGCCGACGGGCTGGGAGACGACCGGCGCTGGCTGGCTGCCGTGGGGTACGGCTTCGGCGACCTCGCCTCGCGCATCGATCTCCTGCCCGAACGAACGGGGATCAAGGCGTTCGCGACCGACAGGGCGGTGTCCGTCGGCCGTCCGCCCGACACCGCGGTCAGGATGGAGGGCGGCCTCGACGCCGCGGCGATCAGCGAGAAGCTGACCGCGCTCGGCGCCAAGCCGCGCACGATCGGCGGACAGGAAGGACTGACGTTCGCTCCCGACCACGAGATCAGGCAAACCAGGCTGACCGCCGAGTTGGGCCTGGTGACCCAGCTCAACCAGGTCGTGGTGACGCGGTCCGCGCTGGTGGCAGGAGCGGCCGCGGCCCCCGTGGCCGCCGCCCTGGGTGGCGGCGGCTCCTCCCTCGACGACAGGCCCGAGCACGTCGCCGTCGCCGAATGCCTCGGCGATGTCGTGACGGCCACCGTCTTCGCGCCGCAGCAGCCGGCGGGCGTCAGCCTGTACGGCGTCGGCCTGCGGCGTCCCGCCGGGCCGGGCGACCAGGCGGTCAACGTCGTGTGCGTGCTGCCACGCATCGCCGAGGTGACGCAGACGTTCACCTCCAGGTTCACCCTGCAGGCCCAGGTCGGGGGCAAGCCGCTGGCGCAGCTGGCAGACAAGGTCGAGCACGACGAGGTGCGCTCGGGGGACCTGACCGTACGGCGAGCCACCGTGACCATCAAGCAGGGAGGTCCCGTGACGCTGGTCCATCAGATGCTGCAACGCGTCGAGCTGTCCAGGCTGGCCGATCCCGCCGCGCCCTGACACGGTCGGGCCGGCGTGACCCGTACACCCGCATGGGACGGCGGCGGTTGATCATTGGAGGATGAGACCCGAAGTGCAGGCCTTCATCGCCGATGGCCCCCTCCCTGACTGGGACGCCGAAGAAGAGCAGATCGACAGGCGCGACAGGCAGCTCCGGGCGATCCTCGCACCGGTGACGGCGGAGGAGGCGAAGGCACTCGCCGCCTGCTTCGGCCCGGACGACTGCTACGGCGTCGCCTGGACGCTTCTGCATCTCATCGAGACGGGCACGAATCCGGTGCTGACGGCCCGGCCCGCTGCTGACGCCAACGAATGGCACCAGAGGCTGTGGATTCGAGCGGTCAACGGAGGGCTCGTACACGAAACCTGACGGCTTGGCAGGCGAGGCGCCTTCGGCATCGGCCCGCAACGTCACGCGCCCGCCCGTGCCGGCGGTCTTGTCCGGAGCGTCTCGCCGGCCTCCCAGGATCTCCCCAGTGGATCATGGCTGCAGCCGGTACCTGTCTGTCTTCGCCGCGGCGCCCCGGAGCAGCCCGGGTGCCAGCCGGCGATGGACGGCGGACAGCGGAGGCCACACGGCACGGCCGAGGCGGCGGTCATAGCGCAGGAACGTCCCAAGCGACACCCGCCCATCGGCTGCCTGGACGACAAGGTTGCCGGTCACGAACCAGGAATCGGCCTCGAGCCGGATCCAGTCGTCGCCGCGTTCGGCGATCCGCCATCCGGCCACAGTGTCCGGCGATCGCCCTCGGCTGATGCGGAGACCGAGGAAACCACACCAGATCAGCCGCTCCGCGGCATCGGGAACGTCACCGAACATCGCCCGAGCCCACTGCTCCGGTGTGGCGTCCACGTCCGTGAAGAGAGTGAAGTGGTCGACGTAGTCGATGCGGGACAACGAGCTGAGAGCGAGAACGGCCTCGGGGACGTCGCGCGTTCCCACGGTGCCTACCACGGTGCCTTTCACAGTGCCTCCCAGGGCGCCTTTCACGAATACTTTCGCGACGCCTTTCACGGCGCCTTCCACAGTGGCCGCGCCGCCGCCTGCCGTACGCGGCCGGCCACGGTCCCGCCACGCGCGTTCCGCCTGCCGAGCGAGTGTGGCAGGACGATGAGGTGCCGGAACGGCGCGATAGCGACCATGTACAGCCGTCCGGCCAGGCCGCCGGGGTTCACGAGGACCGCCGTTCGCAGCTCGTGCCCGCCACCCAGCCCAGGTACGTGACCGTGCGGACGGTCTTTGTTCGCCAGTCCGAGAGCGCATTCGTCGTCGAGCTCGTACACCGGGGTGAACGGCGCGAACCCCGCGCCTGAGCCAGGTGTGGCCGCGCGGAGGTTGCTCGGCAGGCGGTCGCGTAGTGACGGGACCTGTCCCCCGATGTCCGCCTTGAGCTTGTCCCCCTCGAAGAGGGCACCGAGTTTCCAGCGCACCGCGAACGGCGACCGAAGGAGCCGGAGTCTCGTCCGGCGCCCGACGCCTGGATCACGGCGAGCTTCGTGGGGAAGTGATCCAGCCCGGCGCCGGGAGCGCGGATCGCCCAGACGTCCTCAAGTCGGAAATCGCCGGAGATCTCGTGGATCCGCCAGGGGCGACGGGTGTGCGCGGTATCGGGGAGCCTCATAGCCGTGACCGCCTCTCTTGCCGCCACAGCAGGGTGGGAATGCGTTCGCCCAGGTCGCGAGCGGCGCCCGGCGCCGGCCGAAGAAGCGTCTCGCGCGCCTGGTGCGTGCGTCCGACGGACTTCTCGACGCGCCCGGGCCGCGGGTGGTGAAAGGCGACATGACCGCCGGTCATCTCGGTGTCTCCATTCATTCATACGCCACCGTATAAAATGAGAATAGCCCCTGTTATACGGGGGCGTATACATGGTGGAGAAGTGAGGTGAGACACATCGTGGGCGCAACTCGCACGCCGCGTGACAGGTGGATCGAGGAGGGGCTGCGGGCGCTGGCCGCCGGCGGCCCGGACGCCGTCCGCGTCGAGGCCCTGGCGAAGAGACTCGGCGTCACGAAGGGCGGGTTCTACGGGTCCTTCGCCGACCGCGACGCGCTGTTGGAGGCGATGCTGGACGCCTGGGAGCGGGAGAGCACGGACGAGGTGATCGACCGTGTCGAGCGCGAAGGCGGCGACCCGAAAACCAAGATCGAGCGCGCGGGCGTGCTCACCTTCTCCGACGACCGCCTGCTGCCCATCGACCTCGCGGTCCGGGACTGGGCCCGGCGCGACGAGGGGGTCGCCGAGCGCTTGCGACGGGTGGACAACAAGCGCATGGCGCTACTGCGGGAGATGATCGGCACCTTCTGTTCCGATCCCGACGAGGTGGAGGCCCGCAGCATGCTTGCCTTCTGCGTGGCGATCGGGGAGCACTTCCTCGCCGCCGACCACGGCGACCGCACCCGGGCCCAGGTCCTCGCCCGCGCCGCCGACCTGCTGCTCAACCGCCCCCACGAAGACCACAACAGCCAGGTGTCGTCCCGGGTGGCCGGCCACGATGACGCATGAGCGCGGCGGCAGGTCGGTCCGCGATCCCGGCGCGCCTCACCCGGCACATCCCGGGGACGCCGCGGCGCGCGCGGGCGGGCTGACGCCGCGGCGCGCGCGGGCGGGCTGACGCCGCGGCGCGCGCGGGCGGGCTGTCAGCGGGACAGGGCGGAGCGTGCCCGGTGGATGTCGGCCGCCGGGTAGGGTGCCGTCCTGGTCTCGTCGAACAACGTGCCGTAGAACTCGTTCATGACGGCGGCGACCGGCGCGTGGCGTCTGAGGATCTTCCCGATCGGCTCCGGGACGCCAGGGAGGCTGTCACCCTCGGCGCACCGCCGTACGAGATCAAGGAGCTCCGCCCGGTCAGCCGGGCGGCTCAGAGCGATCACCAGCCGGTTGACCAGTTCCCGGGCCGTGTAGGACTCGTCGTGGCCGGCGTTCAGGCGGAGGAAGTCGCGCTCGGCGCCGGAGAGCTCGAAGCGTGGGGAAGACGCCAGGCCGAAGTCGGTGAAGTACAGGCGGCTGCCGTCGGTGAGGATGTTGCCGAAATGCGCGTCGAAGTGGAGCAACCCGTTCGCGTTCATGAAGGAGACCCCGGCGGCCAGCTCCCGTTCCAGGAGGGAGCACGCCGATTCGACGGCGTCGCCGCCGAGGGCGGCCTGCACCTCCAGCCACCGGTTGACGTCCTGCGGAACGTACTCCAGGAACAGCACGACCACGGCCGACGCCTGCGCGAGCGCCTCCAGCCGCGCGCGCACCGCCGGGGAGGACTCCCAATACGCTGCGGCCTCCTCCAACGCCGCTTGCTCTCCGGCCGTCGCCATCCGGACCGGCTCCCGCAGCACCCGCCAGTGGTGCAGCAGCGGAAAACCGTCGAAGTGGCCGCCGAGCACCCACCCGGTCGTCATGACGTGCGCGGCCAGCTCGCGCCAGACGCCGGACCCCGACCCCAGCCCGAGCCCGTAGTGGCAGAACGTGGGAAGCCCGAACAGGTTCGCGGTGGACCTGGTGTTCTCCGGCCGCCTCTCCAGGTCGGTGAGGGGGACCCGCTTGACGAAGACCGGCCTGCCCTCGACCTCCAGGAGTGCGGTGGGACCGCCGACACCGGCTCCGAGGGGTGGGGCGGCCTCCACCAGCTCGGCCAGCCGTCGGTCGGCGAGCAGCCCCAGGGCGGTGGAGACTGCACTATGGCGAGCCAAGCGGGCGGCACGGGACATGTCCGGCGCATTCCTGGACGATTCAGTCACAGCGGTCCTCGTTTCATGATCGTCATGCGGACGCTACCGTGTGCGTGTCCACAATCGATCAGCCGGGAGCCGCTTAAGGGCAGGACGCATGGGGCGATCAGTCGCTAGATCCTCC
Organism: Nonomuraea sp. NPDC003754; assembly: GCF_053605785.1. Taxonomy (NCBI): domain Bacteria; kingdom Bacillati; phylum Actinomycetota; class Actinomycetes; order Streptosporangiales; family Streptosporangiaceae; genus Nonomuraea; species Nonomuraea sp. NPDC003754. Next base: position 22,330 of record NZ_JBSGJX010000018.1, on the reverse strand, counting down.
GTGCACACCGCCTTCAGCAACGCTTGTGTCGGCTCCGCCGGCTCGTGGATCGGGCCGTCTCCGGGCCGGCAACCGCCGTTCGGACCACGGCTGCGAGCGGCTCTTTCGATGCCATCGCCGCCGCCCTGATGGGCTGCCGCCGACATTCCCATGAGACGGCGTCGGGCCACCCCGACCGCGACGGGATGCCGTCGGCGGCTTGGCGCTCCGTCCGTCCGATGCCGTCACGCACTCGTGTGCACACTGGTCGACGATCGGCGATCGGTGGTGGTGGTCGGTGGTGGTGGTCGGGGAGGCACGGGGGCGGTTCGCGTTGGCCGCACACGCGGGCGCCTGCCGTCCCTCCGATCCGGAATCGCCGGTCGGTCAGGGGGCTTTGTCGGGGAGGTACAGCCGGCCGCCCGGACGGACGAGTGAGCTCTCCAGCCCGTTGAGCCGCTTGATCTCCTCGGCGACGGCGGTGGGGTCGTCGCCCGGAGAGATCGCCGCGGCGATGGTCCACAGCGTGTCGCCCTTCTCCACGATCACCCACGGCAGGCCCGCGTGTCCCGCACTCGTCGTCTCCTGAGCCATCGCCCAGTTGGTCGCCTTGGCTCCGAGCACGAACCCGCCCAGGGACAGCACGGCGAACAGCCCCACGACCGCGACCCTGCCTCGCCTGGTCAGCCTCATGGGCGCCGTGAGCCGCACCGACTTCCTCGCCTGTCGCTCCCCCGCCAACTTTCGTGGTTGTCGCTCCGCCGCCGACCTCCTCGCCTGTCGCTCCCCCGCCGACCTTCTTGGTTGTCGCTCCCCCGTCTGCCTCCTCGACGGTCGCTCCTCCGGCGCGACCACCCGAAGCGCTCCCCGCCTGCGGCGCGCGCCCGACCGCGGCCGCCTGCCACGACCCGCACCAGACCGTTGCTCCTGCGCGCGGACCGTTCCAGGCCTTTCCCCCGCCCCCGCCTCGACGACCTGCGCCCGGCGAGCCGGACCCGCGACCGCCTGCCCCACGCGACCCGAGCCCCCGCCCACCTGGCCCGTGCGTGCCCGGCCAGAGAGCTCCTGCCCCTCCCGAGCCGAACCCGCGACCGTCTTTCCTATGCGAGCTCGACCGGAGACTGGCTGCCCCTCCCACGCCGAAGCCGCGGCCGTCTCTCCCGTCCGAGCCCGGCCGGAAACCGACCGCCTCTCCCAAGCCGAACCTGCGGCCATCTCTCCTACGCGAGCCCGACCCCGGAGCGACTGCCCCTGACCATCGCGGCTCGAACGCGTCGCCCCTGCTCGTCCAGGGCTTGCGAGCGCCTCCCGCACAGGGCGTGCCCCCGGTCCCGGTTCTTTCGTCTGCAGGTTCGCGGTCGGCGTGTCGCCCGGCCGACCCCTACCGGCCTGTGCGTGCGCGGCGTCAGGGGGAGCCTCGCGCCCTTGTGGTGTGGGCCTCCCGGGACCGCCGTCCATCGCGCCAGGTCGCCGCCTGCCCCGAAGCCGCCACCCGCCACGCAGGCCGCCGCTCTTGCCCCTTGACGTGAGCCGCTGCGGCTCGCGCCCGCCACGCGCCACGTCACCGCGACCCGTCCCACCCGACCGGCCGTCACCGCGACCCGTCCCACCCGACCGGCCGTCGCCGCGCCCCGTCCCACCCGACCGGGCATTTCCGCGGCCGGTCCCACCCGACCGGCCGTCTCCACGCCCCGTCCCGCCCGACCGGCCGTCTGCGCGTGCCTTCCGCTCTCGCCTGCCGTTCATCGCCGCCCCCGTATCTGTGCTGTCGTCTGCCGGGCCGGGCGTCCCCTCCCGCGCGACCGGCCCCGCCACCCCCTGGTCGCGGACGACCCGCAACCGCCCGCCTCCTGCCCCGCGTGGTCCCGTGGACTGTCCGCCCGATGCCCCTCGCGACCCGGCAAACCGTCCACCCCCAACCTCGCGCGGCCCCGCGGGCCGTCCGCCGATCTGCTTGTCCTGGCCTGCCGTACCTCGGGGTGGAGGGACCAGGCGGAGGCGCCGGTCTCCTGGTACGGCAGGGCGCCCGCGCTCCTCCCTGGTGATGTCGGCGATCAGGGTGAGTTGCTCGTCTTGGCCGGTCGAATCTGTCGTCGTGGTCGCCCGCACTGATGACCTCCCGCCACCGTCGACCCAAGGAAAAGGTCAAACAAAGATCAGTGAATCGAACACGGTGTCGATCGAACTCCCGTACGATGTTGTACACCACGTCACCGACGATTTCGAGGAAGACTCGAACAATTGTTTGAAGTTGATCTCCATCGGCGGTACGGTCGCTGTGTGCGACATGAAGACCACGGACCGGAAGGGTGGGCCGGTGAGGCAGGCCGCCGGGCGAGGAGGAAAGCATGAGCGAGCCGAATGACGGCAACGGCGTCAGCGACCTTGCGGTCCGCCGTCGCGACTCACTGGGCCTGACGCCCAGGCAACGCAAGATCCTTGAGGTGATTCGCGACTCCGTCCAGCAGCGCGGCTATCCGCCGTCCATGCGTGAGATCGGCGAGGCCGTGCAGCTGACCAGCACGTCCAGCGTGTCTCACCAGCTGACCGCGTTGCAGCGCAAGGGCTACCTGAGGCGTGACCCGCACCGCCCTCGCGCCCTTGAGGTGAGGCTGCCGGGTGAGCCCGTGCTGTGGGTCGACCCCGATGCCAGCGAGGTCGAGTCGCAGGTGAGCAGGCCGACGGCCGCCTACGTTCCCCTGGTCGGTCGCATCGCCGCCGGTGGCCCCATCCTCGCCGAGGAAAGTGTGGAAGACGTCTTCGCGCTGCCCAAGCAGCTCGTCGGCGAGGGCACCCTCTTCCTCCTCCAGGTCGCGGGTGACTCGATGATCGAGGCAGCGATCGCTGACGGCGACTGGGTGGTCGTACGGCAGCAGCCGGTGGCCGAGAGCGGTGACATCGTGGCAGCCATGATCGACGGCGAGGCGACGGTGAAGACGTTCAAGCGCAAGGACGGCCACGTCTGGCTGGTGCCGCACAACGCCAACTACGACCCGATCCCCGGCGACGAGGCCAGCGTCCTCGGCAAGGTCGTCGCAGTCCTGCGCCGCCTCTGACCGCATCTCGCCGCTCGATCGGCCCTCACCTTTCCCGAGGGTCGATCGAGCCGGCGTAGCCCTGGCCGGTGGGACCGACACAGCCCTGCCCAGTCCGGAATGCCGTGTCGCATGAGTGTCCGTCGCTTCCGCACGCCGACGCCCGGAATGGCTTGTCGCCTGGATGTACGCCGCCTCCACATGCCGACGCCCACGCGCGGATCCCGGCTCCTACCCGCGAGCGACGCCTTCGGGCGGAACATCACCCGACCCGCGACCCACGTTGCGCACGGAGCAGCGACCCGACCGGCGGCCCATTCGTGCACGTCGGCGGCCGGATGCCGACGGGCCGGGTGGAGCCGTACCCATCGAGGGGCGCGCGTCCGAACCCCAGCCCACAGTTCGGAGAACGGACTGGCCATCACTTCATGCGTTGGTGCGAGGGCTCTTCCAGGCATCCCGCTATCCGGACTCGGGCGCGAGCTGGTCGCACAGAACCCTCCGACACCCGGCGACACCGATGCGTTCGATTTCCGGCAATCCCGGCCCATCGGACATTTCCCGGGTCTGGGTGACACTGATCGGGTGGACGACTTCTTCCCCCCGCCCGCCAAGGACGGCCTGAAATGGGCGAGCGCCGGTCCCGATGTCATCGCCTGCTGGATCGCCGACATGGACTTCGCCACCGCTCCCCCGATCGTCGAGGCACTCCAGCGGCGTGCCCGCGGGGACCTCGGCTACCCCACCTGGGCCGCCGACCCGCAGGCCGGACCGCTGGCGGAGACCTTCGCCGAGCGCATGCTCACCCGGTACGGCTGGCCCGCCGACCCGGCAGCCGTCCGCACCTTCTCCGATCTCAACCAGGCGCTCCAGGTGGTCCTTCACCTCGCCACCGAACCCGGTGACAGGATCGCCATGCAGGTTCCGGCGTACCCGCCCTTCCTCGGCACGATCGAGGAGATGGGCCGCACGCTGCACACCGACCTGGCGGATCTGGCCGGCTGCCGCGCGCTCGTCCTGGTCAACCCGCACAACCCCACAGGAAAGGTCTTCACCAGGGACGAGCTCACCACCGTGGCCGAGCAGGCCGAACGGCACGACGTGCTGGTCATCGCCGACGAGGTCCACGCCGACCTGGTCTACTCGCCCGCCACGCACATCCCGTTCGCCACGATCCTGCCCGAACGCACGGTCACGCTGACCTCCGCGACCAAGGCCTTCAACCTCGGCGGCATCCGCTGCGCGCTGGCCCACGTCGGCTCGGCACGGGTCCGCGAGGCGCTCCATTCGCAGCCCGCCTTCCTGTACGGCGGGGCGAACATCTTCGGCGTCGAGGCCACGGTCGCCGCGTGGAGGCACGGCGACGGGTGGCTGCGCGACACCATGGCGGCCCTGGACCGCAACCGGCGTCTGATCGCCGAGCGGGTGCCGGGGTACGCGATGCCGGAGGCGACCTATCTGGCATGGCTGGACATGCGACGGCCGGGGATGGCGGAGGCGCTCGAGAGGGAGGCGCGGATCCTGGTGAGTGACGGCGCCGCCTTCGGACCGGGCGGGGAGACCTACGTACGGGTCAACTTCGCGACGTCGACGGAGACGCTGGCGGAGATCCTGGACCGCCTGGCCCGGGTCTGGTCGCCGGACCCCGATACGCCCTACTCGTCGCGATCCCTTGCCGGACCCAGCTGAGGCCGAGGCTCGTCACGAGCACTCTGATTTCGGACAGCCGGGGTCGCACCGCGACACCCGGCACCTCCGGGGCGCTGAGCGTTCTCGGGGGTGGGCGTTCTCGGGGGTGGGCGTTCTCGAGGGTGGGCGTTCTCGAGGGTGGGCGTTCTCGGGAGGGAAGCGGCGCGACGAGACGCAGGCGATGCCGGTTGGAGCGGCGCCGATTGGAGCGATGCCGGTAGGAGCGATGCCGGTAGGAGCGATGCCGGTTGGAGCGATGCCGGTTGGAGCGATGCCGGTAGGAGCGATGCCGGTTGGAGCGGCGCCGGGATCAGCCTCCCGTGGTGCCCGCTGAGCCGCGCACGAGAGGCGGCCCCGACAGCTCCAACCGTAGACGGTCAGGCCCAGCAGCGCCGACCGCACGGAACGTCCGGCCCCCGGCAGTGCCGACCACACGGAACGTCCGGTCTCCGGCACTGCCGGGGCCCGCGCGCGACCCCGCTCAGCGGCCCGTCAGTTGCGGGTTGGGGGAAGGTCGGGCGGTGTGGCCGCCGGTTGCTGGTCGAGTGCCGCCAGCGCCAGTTCCACCGCCTTCTCCAGCTGCGGGTCCCGCCCCGCCACCCGGTCCTGCGGTGTGATCACCACCTCGATGTCAGGGTCGACGCCGTAGTTCTCGATGTTCCACCCCTCGCCGTCCAGCCAGAACGCGTACCGGGGCTGGGTGACGACCGTTCCGTCGACCAGCTGGTACCGCCCGTCGATGCCGATCACCCCGCCCCAGGTGCGGGTGCCGATGAGCGGACCGATGTTCCGGTTCTTGATCCCGGCGCTGACGATGTCCCCGTCGGATCCCGCGAACTCGTCCGTGACGGCGACGACGGGGCCACGCGGCGAGTCCTCGGGGTAGCGCATCGGCTCGTACCCGCGCGAGATCGCCCAGCCGCTCACCTTGCGTGACAGCTTCTCCAGCACCAGTTCGGAGGTGTGGCCCCCGCTGTTGCCGCGTACGTCCACGACGAGGCCTTCCTGCGGCATCTCGGTGCGCAGGTCGCGGTGGAACTGCGCCCAGCCGCTGGCGACCATGTCGGGGACGTGCAGGTAGCCGAGCCGGTTGCCGGAGGCCTGCCGGACGTAGGCGCGCCGGCTCTCGACCCAGTCGTGGTAGCGGAGCGCGGTGTCGTCGGCCAGCGGTGTCACGACCACGCGCCGGGTGTCGCCGCCCGAGGCTGGCCTGATCGTCAGTTCGACCGGCTGCTCGGCCGTTCCGGCGAGGAGGGCCTGCGGGCCGCGCACCGGGTCGACGGGCCGGCCGCCGACGGCGACGATCGCGTCGCCCTCGCGTACGGCGACGCCGGGGGCCAGTAGCGGCGAGCGGGCGGCGTGGTCGGAGGACTCTCCGGGCAGGATCCTGTCCACCACCCAGGCGCCGTCGCGGAGGGCGAGGTCGGCGCCGAGGAGTCCCTGGCGCCGCTTGGGGTCGACGGCGGCGCCGTTGGGCCGGGCGTAGGCGTGGGAGGTGGCCAGTTCGCCCTGCACCTCCCACAGCAGGTCGATCAGCTCGGAGTAGGCGCCGATCCGCTCGACGAGCGGGGCGTAGCGGGCCAGCGTGCCCGCCCAGTCGACGCCGTCCATGTCCGCGCGCCAGTAGTGGTCGCGCATGAGCCGCCCGGCCTCGTGGTAGGACTGCCGCCATTCGGCGACCGGGTCGATGGTGACGGTGATGCGGTCGAGGTCGACGCCGACGACCTCGTCGCCCTCGCTCGCCGCGCGGGTCTGCAGGCCGTTCTTGCCGTTGGTGACCAGGCGGGTGCCGTCGCCGCTGACCTCGAAGGCACGGACGTCCTTGGCGATCTCCGCTTTGGCGCGCTTCTTGAGGTCGTAGCGCTCCAGCACGACCTCCTCGCGTTCGTTGCCGTCGCCGAGCTCGCCGGCCAGCGGGTGGCGCAGCCACAGCAGGGCGTCCTTGGCGGTGCGCAGGTTGGAGTAGCGCCCGGCGGGGACGGGGACGGCGACGACGCGGGCGGGCAGCCCCTCGGCGTCCACCTCGGTGGCGGGTTTGGCCTTCTTGTCCTTCCCGCCGTCGGGGGTGTCGGGCGACGACGGCGTGTCGGACTCGGCGCCGTTGAAGCTGCGGCCCTCCAGTGAGGGGGCGAACGGCGAGGCCGTGGTCGCCTGCAGCGGCACCAGGTACGGCTTGGCTCCGGCGGGGAAGGACAGGTCGAACACGTGCGCGTCGTAGACGGGGTCGAACGTCCTGATCGACAGGAACGCCAGGTGCTTGCCGTCCTTGGTGAAGACCGGGGCGTAGTCGCTGAAGCGCTGCGAGGTCACCTCGATGACGGAGGTGCCGTCGACGCGGCCCATCTTGATCTGGCGCAGCGGCTCGTGGTGCGGGTGCGACCAGGCCAGCCAGGCGGAGTCGGGCGAGAAGGTGATGCCGTCGATGTCGCCGTTGGCCGTCCGGTCGAGCTCCCTGGTCGCGCCGGTCGTGGTGTCGACGACGAGCAGGCGCCCGTCGTGACTGGCCAGCGCGACGTGCTTGCCGTCGGGTGCGACGGCCAGGTCGAGGACGCGCCCGAGCTGTCCGGAGGCCAGCGTGCGGATCTCGCCGCCGGGGCGGCCGATCTCCAGCGCGTCCTCTCCGGTCGCGTCGCTGATCCAGACGGCCAGGCCGTCCTCGCCGAGCACGCGCGGCAGCCGTACCCTGACGCCGGGTTCGGCGCGCAGCACGCCGGCGGGTCCGTCCCGGTGGGTGACCCAGTGGGCGGTGCCGCGGATCTCGACGGCGCTCGCCCGGCCGGTCGTGTCGGGCGCGAAGTCGGCGGCCCTGCTGGGCGCCGGGCGGGTGGCCCGCGCGGGCCGGGGCCCGCCCAGCCTGACCTCCAGCCGGTACGGCTCGCCGTCCAGGGAGTCGAGCGCCCACAGGTCGCCCGCGTGACTGTAGATCACCCGGGTGCCGTCGGTGGCGGCGTGCCGGGCGTAGAACTCCTCGTGCTGGGTGTGCCGGCGCAGGTCGGAGCCGTCGGGCAGGGCGGAGTAGAGGTTGCCGACGCCCTCGTGGTCGGCCAGGAAGGCGATCCTGCCGCCGACCCACATGGCCGACCAGTACTGCGCGATGCTGTCGGCGAACAGCCTGGTGAACTCGCCCGACCCGGTGGCGTCGATCCAGATCTTGGCGGCGGTGCCGCCCCGGTAGCGCTTCCACTGGGACGGCTCGCGCCACACCGGCGAGACCGTCACCACGCCGCCGCCCGCGTTGGGGGCGGCCTCGCTCACCCATCCGTACGGCAGGCGCTCGGCCTGCCCGCCGTCCAGCGGTACGGCGTAGGCCCACGTCCGGTCGCGTGAGGCCTGCCCGGTCGCGCTGATCGCCAGGACGCGGCCGTCGAGTGTCCAGCCGCGCACACCGGTGGAGGCGTGGCCCCAGTAGGTCAGCCGCTCGCCCGCGGCCCCGTCGATCTCCGCGGCGAACGCCTCGGGCGTGCCCTCACGCGTGCTGGTCCATGCCAGCCTGGTGCCGTCAGGGGAGAACCGGGGGTAGGAGACGGGGGCGCGCTCGGCGGTGAATCGCCAGGCCCTTCCTCCGTCCAGCGGGGCCAGCCAGACGTCGTCGTCGGCCACGAACGTGATCAGGTCTCCGTGCAGATGGGGATACCTTAGGTAAGCGCCAATTGTCACAGTTGCACACTAATGCTCGGCTGGTCGGCCGCCGCGGATTTTCCCTGCTGGAGCCGTACCGGCCGGGGCACCGGCGGGTAATGACCTGGATCTTCACGGCGGGCGCCGGCCGGATGCGCTACGAGCGAACCTCATCCGTCAGTTCCCGTCAGCTCCAGCAGCTTCGTCACGGTGTTCCAGTTGCGCATCGTGCCGGTGTTGTCCGACCTCTTCTCCAGCAGCGGCGGCAGTTTGGGCCGGGCCAGGCCGTCGGGGAAGTCGATGTACAGTTCCCGCTCGCCGACCCGCATCACCTCGGGGGCGTAGTCGGCGGGGTCGATGCTCTCCAGTTCCTCGCGGTCGGGCGCCCGCGACAGGAACACGACCGCGAACCTGGCCGGGTCGCGCACCTCGAGGGGGTTGCGCTCGACCACGGCCCGCAACTCGGCGGCCGTGCGCACCATCACCGCCACCGGCGGCTCCAACGCGCCGCCGATCGCCTTCTCGATCCGCTCCCTCGGCTGCGGCTCGGCGGTGAAGACGGCGTTGCCGCTGCGCAGATGGGTGCGGACCGCGGTGTAGCCGAGGTCCTCCAGCATCGCGCGCAGGGCGGCCATGTCGACCTGGGTGCGGGGGTTGACGTTGATGCCGCGCAGGAAGGCCACGTATCGCATGTCTCGCACGGTACGCCGCATACCTGACAGCTCCTGGCAGGTAGGACGGAAAGCAGGGAGGAGCGGGCGGAAAGGCGGACGGCCACCGGGTCAGCCCGGTGGCCGTCGTGCCTGCCGTACGGGACCGCCAGGATCCCTACGGAACGATGTTGACCAGCTTCGGCGCGCGGACGATGACCTTGCGCGGCTCGCCCGGCACCAGCGCCCGCACCTTCTCGGAGGCCAGTGCCAGCGCCAGCAGGTCGCCCTCGGAGATGCCGGGCGAGACCTCCAGCCGGTCGCGGACCTTGCCCGCGACCTGGACGACGCAGGTCACCGAGTCCTGCACCAGCAGCGCCGGCTCGGCCACCGGCCAGCCCGCGTGGAAGACCGAGCCGCCGCCGCCCATGCGCTCCCAGCCCTCTTCGGCGGTGTACGGCGCGACCAGCGACAGCATGACCGACAGCGCCTGCGCGCCCTCGCGGACGGCCGGGTCGGCCGCGCCGGGACCGGAGTCGATGGCCTTGCGGATGGCCGAGGTCAGCTCCATCATGCGGGCCACCGCCACGTTGAAGCGGTGCGTCTCGACCAGCTTGGTGACCTCGTCGACGGTGCGGTGCGTGAACTTGCGCAGCTCCAGGTCGCCGCCCTCGAAGGAGACGCCCGGCTCGCTCGCCACCTCGGTGAAGACACGGAAGGCCCTGGCCAGGAACTTCTGCGAGGCGGCGGGCGAGACGTCGGCCCAGTCGATGTCGTCCTCCGGCGGACCCGCGAACACCATCGTCAGGCGGACCGCGTCGACACCGAACGCGTCGATCTGCTGGCCCAGGTCGACGCCGTTGCCCAGCGACTTGGACATCGCCTTGCCCTGGTTGATGACCTGGCCCTGGTTCAGCAGCCGGGTGAAGGGCTCGGTGAAGTCGACCATGCCCATGTCGTGCAGGACCTTGGTGAAGAACCTGGAGTACAGCAGGTGCAGCACCGCGTGCTCGACGCCGCCGACGTACTGGTCGATCGGGCCCCACTTGCGGACCTTCTCCACGTCGAAGGGGCCCTCGGTGTAGGTCGGGTCGGTGTAGCGCAGGTAGTACCAGGAGCTGTCGACGAAGGTGTCCATCGTGTCGGTGTCGCGCTGGGCGGCGCCACCGCACTTCGGGCACTCGACGTTGACCCACTCGGTCGCGCCGGCCAGCGGGGAGATGCCCTTCGGCGCCAGCGCCTCGCCCCGGAGGTCGGGCAGCGTGACGGGCAGCTGGTCGTCGGGGACGGGCACCTCGCCGCAGTCGGGGCAGTGGATGATCGGGATCGGGGTGCCCCAGAACCGCTGGCGGGACAGCAGCCAGTCACGCAGGCGGAAGTTGACCGTGGCGGTGCCGGTGCCGCGCTCCTCCAGCACCTCGATGATCTTGGCGATCGCCTCGGCCTTGCTCAGGCCGTCCAGCGGGCCCGAGTTGACCAGCTGGCCCTCGCCGGGGGTCGCGATGCCGGTCTCGCCCGGGTCGGCCATGCCGGTGTGGACGACCACCTTGACCGGCAGGTTGAAGGTGCGGGCGAAGTCGAGGTCGCGCTGGTCGTGCGCGGGCACGGCCATGATGGCGCCGTGGCCGTAGTCGGACAGCACGTAGTCGGCGGCCCAGACGGGGATGCGCTCGCCGCTGACCGGGTTGATCGCGTAGCGGCCCAGGAAGACGCCGGTCTTCTCCTTCTCGGTGGACAGCCGCTCGATGTCGCTCAGCTTGGCGACCCGGCGCCGGTAGACCTCGAAGGCCTCCCTGTGGATGTCGTCGCAGATCTCGTCGGCCAGCGCCGAGTCGGCGGCCACCACGAAGAACGTCGCGCCGTACAGGGTGTCGGGGCGGGTGGTGTAGACCGTGACGGGCTCGTCGCGGCCCTCGATCTCGAAGCGCACGTCCGCGCCGGTGGAGCGGCCGATCCAGTTGTTCTGCATGGCCAGCACGCGGTCGGGCCAGCCGCCCTGCAGCTGCTCCATGTCGTCCAGCAGGCGCTGCGCGTAGTCAGTGATCTTGAAGTACCACTGGGTCAGCTCGCGGCGGACGACCTCGGCGCCGCAGCGCTCGCACCGGCCGGCGACGACCTGCTCGTTGGCCAGCACGGTCTGGTCGTTGGGGCACCAGTTGACCAGGCCGCCCTTGCGGTAGGCCAGGCCGCGCTCGAAGAAGCGCAGGAACAGCCACTGGGTCCACTTGTAGTACTCGGCGTCGCTGGTGTGCAGACGCCGCGACCAGTCGAAGGAGATTGCGTAACGCTTGAACGAGGCCGCCTGGGTCTCGATGTTGGCGTAGGTCCACTCCGCGGGGTGGGCGTTGCGCTTGATCGCCGCGTTCTCGGCGGGCAGGCCGAAGGAGTCCCAGCCGATGGGGTGCAGGACGTTGTAGCCGCGCTGGAACCAGTAGCGCGCCACGACGTCGCCCAGGCCGAACGCCTCGGCGTGGCCCATGTGGAGGTCGCCAGACGGGTACGGGAACATGTCCAGCAGGTAACGCCGCTCCCGGGTGTCGGCGGCGTCCTCGCTCGCCCGGAAGGGGTCCTGCTCCTCCCATCGCTGCTGCCACTTGGCCTGCAGCGCCTGCGGATCGTACTCACTCACGGCGGTTTTCCTTCGGTTAAAAGATGTGACCCATAAGAAAACCCCTCGTTCCCGCAACGAGGGGTCGCCGCGACGGCGGGAGTTCAGCTCGACGGCCGTCGCGGCCCGCTAAGCAGCTGGGTCGCGGAACGCACGTGTCAAGACTAGCGCAGCCGACAACCGCTCGTCTTCCGTGGAAAGCCATGTCCGGGCCGGGATCCCCGGGCACAATGGACGCTTCCGCTCCTGCGAGACCGGATGGTGATGTATGCAGCGCTTCCCGGCCGCGCCCAGTTCGGTCCTCGCGCTCCACACTCGAGTATCTACGCCCCGTGTGACCTCTTATGTCCCTTTAGTTTACTCTCGTCACCGTGGCGCGCTCAGCTGAGCCCGGATGGGACCCCGACGGCCTGCCCATGCAGGACCCGCCGACCGATCCCACTGGCTTCTCACGTTTTGCTGCGGAACCACCGGCTTCGCATGAGATCATGCCGGGTGCGTCCAATCCGGACATAACCTCGGGAGGTACGGCAGCAATGGCAACGGAGAATTCCGGAGCGTCACCCTTGCCGCCGTCCTGGCCCGACGTGCCGGCGTCGCGGCCCGACGCCCGCGACGAGCGCGGCCCCGGCGCGTGGTCCGACACGTCACGTCACGAGCCCGTGCCGACCGCGTGGCCGGAGGCCTCCCGCATCGAGCCCGCGTCGGGATCGTGGCCGGAGGCGCCTCGCGCGAACGGCTCGGCCCCCGCGTGGCCCGAGCAGGCGCCGCCCGCCCGCGAGCCGCTGCCCGCCTGGTCGAACCTGTCCACCCCGGCGCCCTGGCCGCCCAGGGACTCCGCCGCGGCGCCGCCCGCGCCCGACCCGCTCGGCGGCATCGACCCCGCCGACCCGCTCGGCGCGGGCACCAGCCCCTCGCACCCCCGGCTCAACCCGCCGGCCGGCAACCCCGCACCCGGGGGCCACCCGGGCGGCCCCGTCCAGAGCGGCCCCGTTTACGGCGATCCGCGCCAGGGCGCGCCGGCGCAGGGCGGCCCGCTCCATGGCGATCCTCTCCATGGAGGTCCGCATCAGGGCGCCCCGCTCGGGGCCGACCCCAGGACGATGGGCGCACCGGCCGGTCACCCGCAGCCGGGCGGTCACCAGCAGGCAGGCGGTCCGCTCATGAACGCGGCCGACGCCGCGGGGCCTGCCGCGCCCGGCCCGATGACGGGCGTCCCCGGCGAGCAGCGTCCCGGCGCCCAGCTGAGCCGTGACCCGTCCGACCCCGACAACCGTTTCGTCACCGCGGGGCAGATCAGCGGCTCGCGCACCCCGCCGCCCGAGCGCCAGCAGGAACTGTGGAACACCGTCTTCGGCGACGGCGACGAGGAGGCCATCGGCGCCGAGGACAGCGACGACGACGGCCCCGGCAAGCCCGTCTGGATCTACGCGCTGGCCGGCTCGATCGGCATCGCGCTGGTCGCCGCGCTGCTGTGGGCCTTCCTGGCGGGCCCGCTGGCCAAGGAGACGTCGGCGTCGCCCGCCGCCGAGCCGTCCCCGACGGCCTCGACCGCCAAGCCGCCCACCAAGAAGCCGTCCGTGGGACGTCTGCCCAGGTTCCAGGGCACCCCCTCCCCTGTCACGGGCGTGACCGCCGATTCCACCGCGGGGATCTCCGTGCCCAGGCTCGGCGGCCCGTGGAAGGCCGACGTGCGCACCACCATGAAGTCCACGTACGGCTACAGCACCCGCCAGTTCGCCCCCGCCGGCACCGACGCGTCGGGCAAGCCGGTCGTCGCCCAGGTGATGACGGGCCCGCTGCCCGCCAGGCTGGCCGGCACCTACTCCTCCCCCGACGACCTGGAGCCGGTGATCAAGGCCGTGGTGGTGTCGGCGCGCAAGCTGTACTTCGCCACCCCGAACATCGCCAGGAAGATCGCCACCCAGACGCTGAAGGTCGGCGACCTGCCCGCCCAGCTCAACGCCTACGAGGTGACGGTCGACGGGGCGAAGACGACCGTGGTGGCCGCCGCGATCAACACGGGCGCGGACGTGCCCGCGATCGTCTACATGTCGGTGCCGTCGGAGCACAAGGAACTGCTTCCCGACATCAACAGCGTCTTCAAGCAGATCAAGCCGACCGCCGCTTCCTGACCTCCCGCCGGGGAGAGCCAGGAGGCGGGGACGGCCGGGCCTGGCGGCCTCAGAACGTGCACTCCATGTGCTTGATGCCGTTGATGAAGGCCGAGTGGAGCCGGTCGGGCTTGCCGCCCTCGATCGCGGGCACGCGGCGCAGCAGCTCGCGGAACATCACCGTGATCTCCCTGCGGGCCAGGTGGGCGCCCAGGCAGAAGTGCGGGCCCGGCCCGCCGTAGCCGACGTGCGGGTTGGGGCTGCGGGTGATGTCGAAGGCGTGGGGGTCGGTGAAGACGGCGGCGTCCCTGTTGGCCGACCAGTAGAACAGGACGGCCTTCTCGCCCGCCTTGTAGAGGTGCCCGTTCATCTCGACGTCGCGCGTCACCTTGCGGCGCATGAAGTTGACCGGCGAGGCGAGCCGGACGATCTCCTCGACCGTGCCCGGCAGGTGGGCCTCCATGTCCGACAGCAGCAGGGCGCGCTGGGCGGGGTTCTTGGTGAGCAGGCGCAGGCCGTAGGAGATGGCGTTGCGGGTGGTCTCGTTGCCCGCCACGACGAGCAGGATGAAGAAGGAGCCGAGCTCCTGCAGCGTCAGCCGCTCGCCGTCGAGGTTGGCGTTGACCAGCGCGGAGGTCAGGTCGGACGTGGGGTGGTCGGCGCGGTGGGCGGCCAGGTCCTGCACCAGCTGCTGCAGCTCGAAACCGGCGTTGAGCAGGCGGGTGGCGACGTCGCCGATGTCGGCGCCGATGTACTCGGGGTCGAAGCCGCCGAGGATGAAGTTCGAGCGGTCGAAGACGAACTGGTAGTCCTTCTCCGGGATGCCCATCATGTCGCAGATGATCTTTAGGGGCAGCCTGGCGGCCACCTCGGTGACGAAGTCGCAGCCCGGGCCCTTGGCCAGCAGGTCGTCGACGATGCGGGCGGCGGCCGCCTCCACGTCCGCCTCGAACTGCCTGATCATCTTGGGCGTGAAGGCCCTGGACACGATACGGCGCAGCCTGGCGTGCCGCGGATCGTCCATGTTGATCATCGAGCCGAAGTACTCGGTGAACTCGGGCGGCATGTCGGGGATGTTGGTCGCGCCGCCGTCGCCCGAACAGAAGACCGCGGGGTTGCGGCTGGCCTCGAGGATGTCGGCGTGCCGTACCAGGGCGTGGTAGCCCGGGCCCTTCGGCGCGAAGGACACCTCCATCTCCTCGAAGAAGACCGGCCCGTCGAGCGCGCGCAGCCGGGCGAACGCCGCCTCGCGCTCGGCCATGGGCAGCGCCCAGAAAGCCTGGTCAGACAGGTCGAAGTCCACGAGCCTCATGGGCACCATGGTTGGCGAAAGTGACTACTTACGTCAAGATTATGTGCGCGTTCGACAAGATCTGGAGCCCACGTTCGTCTGTTACGGCATCCACGCGGGCGATCACCGCCCTGCAGCGTGGAGGTATGAGATCTGATGTGGTGATCACCGGGCTGGGCGCGACCACCCCGCTGGGCGGGAACGTGGCGACGACGTGGGAGGGGCTGCTGGCCGGCCGCTCGGGTGTCGGCCCGACGGAGTGGGACCTGCCCGCGCGGATCGCGGCGCGGCTGACCGACGACCCCGCCGAGGTGCTCGGCCGGCCGCTGGCCCGCCGCCTCGACCGGTGCGAGCAGGTCGCGGTGGTGGCGGCGCGGGAGGCGTGGGCGGACGCCGGCCGTCCCGAGGTCGACCCCGTACGGCTGGCCGTGGTGATCGGCACCGGCACCGGCGGCGCGGTGACCATGCTCGACCAGGACGACATCCTGGAGAAGGAGGGCGTGCGCAGGGTCTCGCCCCACACCATTCCCATGCTCATGGCCAACGGCCCGGCCGCCTGGGTCAGCATCGAGCTGGGCGCGCGCGGCGGCGCCCACGCTCCGGTCAGCGCGTGCGCGTCGGGCTCGGAGGCGATCGCGATGGGCCTCGACCTGATCAGGCTGGGCCGGGCGGACGTGGTCGTCGCCGGCGGCGCCGAGGCGTGCGTCCACCCGCTGACGATGGCCGCCTTCGCCCAGGCCAGGACGCTGTCGAAGCGCAACGACGAGCCCACGCGGGCCTCCAGGCCGTTCGACGTGAGCAGGGACGGCTTCGTCCTGGGCGAGGGCGCGGGCCTGGTGGTGCTGGAGCGGGCCGCGTTCGCCGCCGCGCGCGGCGCGAGGGTGCTGGCCACGCTGGCGGGCGCGGCGGTCACGTCGAACGCCGTCCACATCACCGCCTCCGCCGTCGAGGGCCAGTCCAGGGCGATCACCACGGCGCTGCGGGAGGCGCGGCTCGATCCCGCCGACGTGGGGCACGTCAGCGCGCACGCCACCTCCACCCCCGAGGGCGACCCCGTGGAGGCCGAGGCGATCGCCGGCGCGGTCGGCCGGCACCCTTCGGTGACCGCGATCAAGTCGATGATCGGCCACCTGTGCGGGGGCGCGGGCGGCGTGGCGACGGTCGCGGCCGTCCGCTCGATCGTGGAGGGTGTGGTGCCGCCCACCATCAACGTGGAGAGCCTCGATCCGGCGATCGAGCTCGACGTGGTGCGCGGGACGGCGGCGCCGCTCCCCCGCGGGGCGGTGCTCGTCAACGCCTTCGGCTTCGGCGGCCACAACGCCAGCCTGGTGCTGGGACGCTAGCCGCGATCTCCCTCTCCCCTCCGTCCAGCACTCGTCCTCCTCCTCGAAGACCCTCGTCCCGAGGTCGGCAGGGGTGGTGAAAACGCGTTGAGCCGGGTGCGCGGCGCCCGCTAGGTTCTGCGCGTGACGTTCTTCTTCCGACGTTGACGACCCGCCGGCGGGCCGCGGCCGCTCTCGCGAGCACCGGCCCACCGCCGGTGATGCGGGACGGCATGCCGCCGCCCCGGGTCGCGACGTGGGAGAAGACAGGTGCATACGCTCCTGGTGGCCAGGACGGTACGCGGCCTTGAGCCGCTGGTGGCCGAGGAGATCGGCGGTGCGGAGCGCTTCCGGCACCGCGAGGTGTGGTTCAGGCGGGGCGTGCCCGATCCCGGTCTGCTCGAGCTGCGAACGGCTGACGACGTGCTGCTGGCGGGCACGGTGGCCGGGCGGGTGGGGCACACCAAGGCCGCGCTGGACCGCCTGCGCGCGGCCGCCCGCGAGGTGGACGCCGCCGCGCTGGTGTCGCTGAAGGCGCAGTTCGGCGGCTCGGCCGAGGTGAAGGCGCCGCCCGAGGTGGCAGGGCTGGAGGTGTCCGCGTCCTTCCTGGGCAGGCGCACGTTCACCCGCTACGACATCGAGGACGCCGTGGGCGCCGAGCTGGCCGCTCGCCTCGGCGTGCCGTACCACTCCAGGAGGCAGGGGCCGCCGCCGCCCTGCGCGTTGTCCTGGCGGGTCAGCGTGGAGGGCGACGAGGCGGTGATCGGGCTGCGGATCGCCGGCAGGCCGCTGCACCGCAGGCCGTACAAGATCGGCACGGTGCCGGGCACGCTGCATCCGCCGGTGGCGGCGGCGATGGTCAGGCTGGCGGGGCTGGAGCGGGCGCGCACGGTGCTGGATCCGTGCTGCGGGGCGGGCACGACGCTCATCGAGGCGCGCGCGGCGGCCCCGTCGGCCCGTTATCTCGGCGCCGACCTCAGCCCCGCCGCGGTGCGGGTGGCCGCGGGCAACGCGGCGGCGGGCGCCGGCGCGGGGATCGGGTGGCTGGCCGCTGACGCGGGCCGGATCCCGCTGCCCGCCGGCAGCGTGGACGTGGCGCTGGTCAACCCGCCGTGGGAGCGCCAGGTGGCCGCGGGCGGCTTGCTCGCCGCCGGCCACGACAGGTTCTGGAGCGAGCTGCGGCGGGTGCTGAAGCGGCCGGGCAGGGTCGTCGCCCTGCTGCCGGAGCTCGTCCGGCCGCCGGGCTTCCAGGTGGACAGGGCGATCCGGGTGAGCCTCATGGGCAGGCACCCGGTGATCGCGGTGCTCAGTCCTCCAGCCAGGCGAGGATCAGGTCGTTGACCTCGCGGGGGCGTTCGAGGTGCAGGAAGTGCCCCGCCCCCGCGACCTTCTCCATCCGCGAGCCCGGCGGCAGGTGGGTGAGCGCGTCCTTGGCCAGGTGCTCGCCGAGGCAGCCGTCCTGGGCGCCGTGCAGGTAGAGCACGGGCCGGTCGGGCGCGGGCGGCTCGGGGAAGCGGCCCGAGGGCGGGGTGGTGCCGAGCATGGCGCGGTAGTAGCCGATCGCGGCGGCGAGGTTGGCCGGCGCGCCGATGCTCCGCCTGACGAACTCCAGGTCTTGGGTGGCGTCGTAGCCGGGCGACCAGTCGCGCCAGAGCCCGTCGAGGAAGCCGGGGGTCGCGGCGGCGCTCTCGGCCAGGCCGGTCTGGAACAGGAAGATGTAGAAGGAGCGCTTGAGCTGCGCGTAGTCGAAGAACCCGGACAGCAGGGCGCCGACCGGCGGCACCGCCATGGCCACCGACCTGCGGAAGCGGCCGGTCGTGCCGTACACGGGGAAGGCGCCCCAGTCGTGCCCGACGACGACGGCCCGCTCGTCGCCGCCCAGTTCCTCGTGCAGGGCCAGGACGTCGGCCACCAGCGCGGCCGCCTCGTAGGCGCCGTCGGCGGGGATCTCGGTGGGCGCGTAGCCGCGCAGGAACGGCGCCACCGCGCGGTAGCCGCGGCCGGCCAGTTCGGGCATCAGGTGGCGCCAGGTGTGCGCGGTGTCGGGGAAACCGTGCAGGCACAGCGCGAGGGGGCCGTCGCCGCACGTCAGGTAGGCGAACTCCAGCCCGTTGGCGTGGACGGTCCCGATCTCGATGGCGGTCATGTCGTCGCTCCCCTGCCGGTCGGTCAGTACGCGTACGTGAGGTGCTTGACGCCGTTGATGAAGTTCGACAGCAGGAAGTCGGGCTCGCCCACGGCACGGATGCCGGGCAGCCGGGTGAACAGCTCGCGGAACATCACGGTCATCTCCCTGCGCGCCAGGTGGGCGCCGAGGCAGTAGTGCGGCCCGGGGCCGCCGAAGCCGACGTGCGGGTTGGGGTCGCGGGTGATGTCGAAGACGTCGGGGTCAGTGAAGACGGCCTCGTCCCTGTTGGCGGAGTTGTAGAAGAGCAGCACCTTGTCGCCCTTGCGGTACATCCCGTGGTCGCGGGTGACGGTCCTGCGGAACTGGATCACGGGGGTGGAGTAGCGCACGATCTCGTCGCACGCCTTGGTGATCCGCCCGTCGAAGTCGGCCATGAGGTGCTCGCGCTGCTCGGGATGGTCGGTGAACAGCTTGAGCCCGTAGGCGATGGCGTTGCGGGTGGTCTCGCTGCCCGCCACGACCAGCAGGATGAAGAACGAGCCGAGTTCCTGCGGGGTGAGCCGTTCGTCGCCGTTGACCAGCAGGCTCACCAGGTCGCCGGTGGGCCGCTTGCGCCGCTCGTCGCCGAGGGCGGCGGCCAGCCGGTTGAGGGAGTGGCCCGCGTGCAGGAGCTTGCCGAGCCCCTTGGCGACGTTCCAGCGGCTGAAGTCGGGCCGGACGCCGGTGTACTCGGGGTCGGCGTTGCCGAGGATCACGTTGGTACGGCGCAGCACCATGTCATGAAATTTCGCCGGAATCCCCATCATGTCGCAGATGACGCGGACGGGAAGCCTGGCGGCGATCTGCTCGACGAAGTCGCCAGGTCCCGCCTCGACCGCCTGGTCCACGATCTCGGTCGCCGCCACGGCGAGGTCGTCCTCCATCTTCGCCAGGATGCGCGGCGTGAACGCCCTGGAGACGATCCTGCGCAGCCTGGCGTGGCGGGGGTCGTCCATGTTGATCATCGAGCCGAAGTAGACGGCGAGCCAGCGCGGCATGTCGGGGATGCTGTTGGAGCACGGCTCGCTGCTGAACACCTCGGCGTTACGGCTGGCCTCGACCACGTCGGCGTGGCGGACCAGCGCGTAGTAGCCCTCGCCCGCGCCGATGAAGGGCACCGGGTTCTCCTTGACGAACACCGGCCGGTCCAGTTCGCGCAGCCGTCTGAAGGCGGCCATCCGCTCGGCCTGCGGAAGACCCCAGAAGGGGATCTGCGACAGATCGATGTCCATGCCGTCCATCGTTGGCGCAAGTGTTCACTTACGTCAAGGGCCCACACCGTCCCGCCAGTGTGGCGCGTACGTCACCCGGCCCGGCTCGTCCATATGCATCTGTAACCTTTGTTACCTACCGGTCGGTATGTGGTTCCTGCCAAGATGGCGCGCGTAGGAGTCAGCGCGAGGGAGGAAGGCCTGCCCATGCTCAACCTGTCGATCGTCCTCGAGGACAGCGCTCGCAACGCCCCTGACGACACCGCCGTCGTCTTCGGCGATCTGCGCCTGCCGTACTCCATGGTGGAGACGATCGCCAACCAGGTGGCGAACCTGCTGGTGGCGCGCGGCGTCGGCAAGGGCGACAAGGTCGCGCTGGCCTGTCCGAACGTACCGTACTTCCCCTTCGTCTACTTCGGCATCCTCAAGGCGGGCGCGACGGTCGTGCCGCTGAACGTGCTGCTGCAGGCCAGGGAGATCGCCTACCACCTCGACGACAGCGACGCCAAGGCGCTGTTCTGCTTCGAGGGCACCCCCGAGCTGCCGCTGGGCGAGCGTGGCAAGGCGGGCTTCGAGGCCGCCGAGGGCTGCGAGCACTTCTTCGTGCTGCCGGCCACTCCGCTGGCCACCGAGTCGGAGTACGGCGAGTCGATCTGGGCGGCGCTGAACGGCATGCCGGGCGAGTTCCAGACGGTGCAGACCGCCCCGGAGGACACCGCGGTGATCCTCTACACCTCGGGCACCACGGGCCAGCCCAAGGGCGCCGAGCTGAGCCACCAGAACATGCTCATGAACGCCATGGTCGCCGACGAGATGTTCCCCCGCACCCCCGGCGGCGACACCTACCTGGCCGTGCTGCCGCTCTTCCACTCCTTCGGGCAGACCGTCGTGCTGAACACGGGCTTCCGCAGGCGCGGCACGCTGGTGCTCATGCCGCGGTTCGAGCCCGGCGCGGCGCTGGAGCTGATCCGCAAGGAGAACATCACCTTCCTGGCCGCCGTGCCGACGATGTTCTGGGGCCTGCTGACCAAGATCCACGCCGACGGCGTCGAGGCGCCCTCCTCGCTCAGGCTCGCCGTGGCCGGCGGCGCCTCCTCCCCCGTCGAGGTGCTGCGCGACTTCGAGCAGACCTTCGGCATCGGCATCCTGGAGGGCTACGGCCTGTCGGAGACCTCCCCGGTGGCCAGCTTCAACCAGCTCGGCCGGCCGACCAAGCCCGGCACCATCGGCACCCCGATCTGGGGGGTGGAGATGAGGCTCGTCGACAACGACTGGAAGACGATCGAGGGCGAGGGCCCCGGCGAGATCGCCATCCGCGGCCACAACATCATGAAGGGCTACTACAACCGGCCCGAGGCGACCGCGGAGGTCATGAACGACGGCTGGTTCCGCACCGGCGACATCGCCACCCGCGACGCGGACGGCTACTACGCCATCGTCGACAGGGCCAAGGACATGATCATCCGTGGCGGGTTCAACGTCTACCCGCGCGAGATCGAGGAGGTCCTGATGACCCACCCCGCGGTCTCGCTGGCCGCGGTCGTGGGGGTCCCGCACGAGTCGCACGGCGAGGAGGTCAAGGCGTACGTCATCCGGGCCGCGGGCGCCGCCGCCACCGAGGCGGAGCTGGTGGCCTGGAGCAAGGAGAACATGGCCGCCTACAAGTACCCCCGGATCGTCGAGTTCCGCGACGACCTGCCGATGACCGCCACCGGCAAGATCCTCAAGCGCGAGCTGCGCTGAGGCGGGAACGGGGCCGCGGGGGCGCCCCCGCGGCCCGCGGTGATATCTTCCTTAGTGCAACTCTTGCACAAGACAAGGAATCCCCCGATGGAACCCAGCGTGGTCTTCCGCCACTACCTCAGCGCGGTGGTCCTGCACAGCCTGGCCAGCGCCGAGGCGGCGGGGCTGAACGCCACCGACCTCTACGCGCTCAACACGCTGGAGCTGTCAGGTCCGCTCACCTCGGGCGAGCTGGCCGCCCGTACGGGCCTCACGACGGGCGCGACCACCAGGCTGATCGACCGCCTGGAGCAGAGCGGCTACGTCAGGCGGGCCGCCGACCCCGCCGACCGGCGCAAGGTGATCGTCGAGGCGTCCGGCAGGCCGGCCCGGCTGGACGCGGCGCTCAGCGGCGCCCGGCAGCGGCTGGCGGAGCTGCTCGGCGGCTACACCGAGGAGCAGCGCGCCACGCTGTTCGACTACTTCGGCAAGGCGGCCGGCGCCTTCCAGGAGGCCACCGACGAGCTGACGGCCACCCGCGGGTAGGGCGCTCCCTACCGGCGAAACGGGTGCGCGCGGGGGAGATCCGCCCGCGGGTGATCCAGAACACTGGACGCATGCCCACCACGCAGACACTCCCCGCATCCGTCAAGGCCTCCTCCACCCTCTGGTTCGCCGCCGTCGGCGCGGGCGCCTTCGAGGCCACGCTCGCCGTCGGACAGGCGCTGTCGGCCGGCACCCCGTTCGCCGCCCTCGCCGGCGGGCTGGCCTTCCGGCTGGCGGTGTTCGCCGGAGCCGTCGCCCTGGCGGCGAGCCTGCGCCGCGGCCACAACTGGGCCAGGATCGCGCTGGCCCTCACCCTCGGCGTCTTCGGCACGCTGTCGCTGGTGATCGAGCCCGTCCGGTGGCTGCTCGCGGGCAACT
>NZ_JBSGJX010000017.1:0-193364 GCF_053605785.1 Nonomuraea sp. NPDC003754 | reverse complement strand
ACCGGGTTCACCGGTGGCCGTCGGTCCTTCACGCCGCTGCGGCGGCACGTCGCTTCCTTGCGGCTTGCACGCCGGGGCGCCCGCCTCCTGAGCGGCCAGGTAGGCCGGCCGTCCCCGGCCTACCTTTCGTCTCCGCCGTGGCCGCGGGCGCGGTCAGGTCGCGTAGACCCGGTGGCAGAATTCGGCGAGCTTGTCGTCGGGCAGGTGCTTGGCGAGGTCCGCCTCGGTGATCATGCCGACGATGCGGTGCTGGTCGATCACCGGCAGCCTTCTGATCTGGTGCTCCTCCATGCGGGACAGCGCCTCTTCCACCGTCGCGTCGGCGGGGACCCAGACGAGGCCCGTCGCCATGTCGCCGGCTGTCGTGCGGGAGGGGTCGCGTCCCGACGCGATGCAGTTCACGACGATGTCCCTGTCGGTGATGATGCCCTTGAGGCGGTCGTCGGACCCGCAGACGGGCAGCGCGCCGACGTTCATCTCGCGCATCATCTGAGCCGCGCGGTCGAGGGTTTCGTGAGCGGCGATGCACTCCACGCCCGGGCTCATGAGGTCACGCGCGGTGTTGTGCGGATGTCCGCTTGTCATGTGATCCCCCCTGAAGTCGATGACGGTGGTCCGTGAGGTTTCTACCCATTTGCACCCTTTGTGACCCTGGGGAGGCATCTCCGCCATGTCGTCGACATGCTCGGGCCGGCTGCCGCGGGAACAGGCCCGGCGGCTGGCGTCAGCCGGGGAGGTTGAGCAGCTTGCCGAGGAGCGCCGCCAGCTGCGAGCGCTCGTCGGGGGTGAGCACCTGGAAGGTGTCGTGGAGGAACGCGGGAACGGCCCCCTCCGCCGCGGCCAGCCGGTGCCGTCCCGCGTCGGTGATGGTGACCGCGTAGGAGCGCCGGTCGCGGGGATTGCGCTCGCGCCTGACGCACTCCGCCCGCTCCAGGTCGTCGCAGATCGTCACCATCACGCTGCGGTCGATGCGCAGCTCCTCGCTGAGCGCCTGCTGGGAGCAGGGGCCGACGTCGTCGAGCATCTTCAGCACCAGGTGCTGGCCCACACCGAGGCCCTGCCCGGCCGCGTGGGCGTCGGCCGCACGGGCGACAGAGGCCGAGGCCCGGCACAGCGCGATGTCGAGCCGCTCGCCGGCCAGCTTGGGAAAGTACGTCGGCCTGACCTGCATCGAAACCTCTCATCACCCTGGAGGTCCAGCCTAGCACTCTTCGTTTGACGCCAGATCGTCTGTACTCATACCGTTTGTAGCGCAGACCATGTCGACGCGCGGGCGCCTCAGGAGCGCGAACCGGCGGCGGTGCCGGGCGTGCCGTACGACGAGGTGATGCAGGCCGCGTTCGTGCCCGTGGCCTGCACCGTCGGCACCGACCTCAGGCCCGCCCGCAGGATCCCGCGCGAGCGGGTCCCGCACCGGGAACGCCGGCAGGTCAGTAGTTGCGCCGCACGTGGATCGCCCAGCCGCCCGCGGGCAGCTCGTAGGTGCCCACGTGGGGGTGCGACTTGAGCCTGCACCAGGCGGGGACGTCGGTGTAGGCGGCCGGATCGTCGGCCAGGACGGCGACGATGGCGTTCAGCGGGACGTGGTTGATCCGCTCGGCGAGCATGATGATCGGAATCGGGCACTTCTTGCCGAGCGCGTCGATGGTCAGGGTCGGCTGAGCTGCGACGGTCACGAGGCCCCCTTCGTCGGTCTCATGACCCCCCGTGCCGCGTCCATGAACGACGACCCCGAGCCCGGTCATACGACCCCTGCGTCTTGACGTATCCGGCGCACCATCTCAGGGAGGACGGCCAGGAACCGGTCCACCTCGGCGGCGGAAGCGCCCCTGGGCAGCGATACCCGGACGTTTCCATGAGTGAGCACGCCCATCGCCTCCAAAACGTGCGATGGACGAAGCGTACTAGCCGTGCACGAACTCCCGGACGATACCGCGAAACCCGCCTTGTCCAGCTCGGTGAGCAGTGCCTCCCCGTCGACGTAGAGGCAGGAGAAGGTGACGATGTGCGGCGCCCTGCCGACCGGGTCGCCGATCACCTCCACGTCGGGCACGAGCGTGGGGATCCGCTCCCTGATCGTGTCGACGAGGGCCGACAGGCGGGCGTTCTCCAGCGCCGCCTCCTCCCGCATCGCCGTCAGCGCCGCCGCCGCCGCGACGATCGACGGGACGTTCTCGAAGCCCGGCACCCGGCGCCGCTCACGCTCGTCCTCCGGCAGGAACGAGCGGAACCGGGTGCCCTTGCGTACGGCCAGCACCCCGACCCCCGCGGGCCCGCCCCACTTGTGCGCGCTCGCGGTCAGCACCGACCAGCCCTCCGGCACCGGCAGCCGGCCCGCGGTCTGGGCGGCGTCGACCAAAAGCGGCACCTCCAGCCGCCGGCACGCCGCCGCGGCCTCGGCGACCGGCTGCAGCGTGCCCACCTCGTGATTGGCCGTCTGGAGGCAGGCCAGCGCCGTGCCCGCGGCCGAGACCGCCGCGGTGAAGGCGTCGAGATCGACGCGGCCCGCCAGGTCGACGCCGACGGTGGTGACCGTGCCGCCCTGGCTCTCGTGGACCGACGCGGCGTGCAGGACGCTGGAGTGCTCCACCGCGCTGGTGACGAGGTGACGTCCGGCCCTCCGCCTGCCGTGTAGGGTGCCCAGGACGCCGAGATGCACGGCCTGGGTGCCGGAAGAGGTGAAGGAGACCTCGTCCGGCCTGGCGCCGAGCGCCTCGGCCACCTCCGTGCGCGCCTGTTCGAGAAGCAGGTGGGCACGGCGGGCCTGGCCGTACAACCGCGCGGGGTCGGCCCAGCCCGCGTCCAGGGTCGCGATCAGCGCCTCGCGTGCCTGGGGATGCAGGGGCTCGGTCGATGCCGCGTCGAAGTAAGCCACATCGAGACATTAACGGGGGCGAGCGGGGAGCCGACCACCCCCCACGCTAATGTGTCTGCAATCAGCTGTGCATATGGAAATACGAGCGCCCAGGAGAGACTTCTGGGCTTCATCTGTGGGGTAGGCGATCCGTGAGTCCGACCCGCCGTACTGAGCGGCGTCCGTTGGGCCGGCGCAGAGTGTCCAGCGCCGCCGGTTTGGCGTTGCTGCTGGCCTCCGCGACGGCCTGTGCAAATGACGTGCCCGAGGCCGACTGGTCGCGTGGTCTTCTTCCTGAGGGTGCCACCGAGCAGGCTGACATCGTCACGAACCTGTGGAACGGGGCCTGGATCGCGGCGCTGGCCACGGGGCTCGTCGTCATCGTGCTGATCCTGTGGGCGTGCGCCTTCCACCGCAAGCGCAAGGCGTCGGCCGAGCTTCCTCCGCAGGTTCGCTACAACCTGCCGATCGAGATCCTGTACACGGTCGTGCCGCTCGTCATGGTGTCGGTGTTCTTCTTCTTCACCGCCCGCGACGAGAACGCGCTCATGGACACCTCGGGCCAGCCTGACGTCACGGTCCACGTGGAAGGGTTCCAGTGGAGCTGGCGGTTCACCACCGACGCCGGTGGCAAGACCGCCAAGGTCGTCGGCATGCCGGTCAGCGACTACCAGGCGCCCCAGTCGCCGGAGCTGGTGCTGCCGGTGAACAAGAAGGTGCTGTTCAAGCTCGACGCCGACGACGTGATCCACTCGTTCTGGGTGCCCGCGTTCATGTTCAAGCGCGACGTGATCCCCGGCATCTCCGGCGAGAAGAACAAGTTCATGATCACCACGTTGAACAAGCCTGGTGTCTACGCGGGCCGGTGCGCCGAACTGTGCGGCGTCGACCACAGCCGCATGCTCTTCAGGGTCAAGCTCGTCTCGCAGGCCGAGTTCGACCAGTACATGACGACCCAGGCTGGGAGAGCCCAGTGACCGCCATCCAAGCACCCTCAGTCTCGGCGCGGCCGACCCGCAAGGGCCTGGCCATCGCCAAGTGGATGTCCTCCACCGATCACAAGGTCATCGGGCATCTCTACCTCATCACGTCGTTCGTGTTCTTCCTCATCGGCGGCGTGATGGCGCTGATCATGCGCGCCGAGCTCGCCCAGCCGGGGCTGCAGGTCACCACGAACGAGCAGTTCAACCAGCTGTTCACCATGCACGGCACGATCATGCTGCTGATGTTCGCCACGCCGCTGTTCGCCGGCTTCGCCAACGAGCTGATGCCGCTGCAGATCGGCGCGCCCGACGTGGCGTTCCCCCGGCTCAACATGGTCAGCTACTGGCTCTACCTGTTCGGCAGCATCATCGCGGTCAGCGGATTCCTGACCCCGAACGGCGCGGCCAGCTTCGGCTGGTTCGCCTACACCCCGCTGTCGAACGCGATCAGCTCGCCCGGCGTCGGCGGTGACCTGTGGATCATGGGTCTGGCGCTGTCCGGTCTGGGCACGATCCTCGGCGCCGTGAACTTCATCACCACCATCATCTGCATGCGCGCGCCCGGCATGACGATGTTCCGGATGCCGATGTTCACCTGGAACATCCTGCTGACCAGCATGCTCGTGCTGATGGCCTTCCCGGTGCTGGCCGCCGCGCTGCTCGCGCTCGAGGCCGACCGCAAGCTCGGCACCCACATCTTCGCCTCCGAGACCGGTGGCGCGATGCTGTGGCAGCACCTGTTCTGGTTCTTCGGCCACCCCGAGGTCTACATCATCGCGCTGCCGTTCTTCGGCATCGTGACCGAGATCCTGCCGGTCTTCAGCCGCAAGCCGATCTTCGGTTACATCGGCCTCGTGGGCGCGACCATCGCCATCGCCGGTCTGTCGATCACCGTGTGGGCGCATCACATGTTCGCCACCGGCCAGGTCCTGCTGCCGTTCTTCTCGTTCATGACGTTCCTCATCGCGGTTCCGACGGGCGTGAAGTTCTTCAACTGGATCGGCACGATGTGGCGAGGCCATCTGAGCTTCGAGTCGCCGATGCTGTTCTCGGTGGGCTTCCTGATCACCTTCCTCCTCGGCGGTCTGACCGGCGTCATCCTGGCCTCCCCGCCGCTGGACTTCCAGATCAGCGACAGCTACTTCGTCGTGGCCCACTTCCACTACGTGGTCTTCGGCACCGTCGTGTTCGCGATGTTCGCCGGCTTCTACTTCTGGTGGCCGAAGTTCACCGGCCGGATGCTCAACGACAAGCTCGGCAAGGTGCACTTCTGGTTGCTGTTCATCGGCTTCCACACCACCTTCCTCGTCCAGCACTGGCTGGGCATGGTGGGCTTCCCCCGCCGTTACGCCGACTACGCCCCGACCGACGGCTTCACCGACCTGAACCTCATCTCGTCGGTGGGCGCCTTCATCCTCGGCGCCTCGACCCTGCCGTTCTTCTACAACGTCTGGAAGACCTGGCGCAGCGCGCCCAAGGTCACCGTCGACGACCCGTGGGGCTACGGCGGCTCGCTCGAGTGGGCGACCTCCTGCCCGCCGCCGCGGCACAACTTCACCTCGCTGCCGCGCATCAGGTCCGAGCGTCCCGCGTTCGACCTGCACTACCCGCACGTGTCGGCCAAGCCGCAGGAGGTTGAGGCCTGATGAAGGTTCAGGGTTGGCTGTTCCTGCTCTGCGGACTGTTCTTCGCGGGCGTGGACGTCGTCTACTGGTTCTGGTCGAAGGAGCCCGTCGGCACCACGGCCATGGCCATCTCGGTCGGCTTCGCCTTCATGATCGGCTACTACCTGATGTTCACGGCTCGCCGTATCGGCGACCAGCCGGAGGACAACAAGACGGCCGAGATCAGCGACGGCGCGGGAGAGATCGGCTTCTTCAGCCCGAGCAGCTGGTGGCCGCTGTTCGTCTGCCTCGCGGCGGCGTTCGCGTTCGTCGGCTTCGTGATCGGCCTGTGGATGTTCCTGATCGGCGTCTTCATGGTGATCATGGCGATGGTCGGCTTCGTCTTCCAGTACTACCGGGGTAACTTCTCCCACTGATCCGACCAGCACAGAAGCGGGTGCCCTGTCCGAGGGCGCCCGCTTTTGGTGTTTTTTACTCCATGCCGAATGTGGCGAAACGATCACTGCGGGTAGTAAGGGGGCGTTAGGGCTTCGACGGAGAGGGGAGTACCCGTGGGGCGGATGACTCAAGGATCGGCTGGAGTTCTGGCCCTCGCCGTACTCGCAGCGTGCTCGGCAGGCAGCACCACGGGCGGGGCCTCGCCCAGCGCGGCGCCACCGCCCGCGAGTGTGGCGATCGTCCCTGCCGACAGGTCGGGCAACGTGCCGACCGGCCAGACCGTCCTGGTCACGGCCCGCGGTGGCACGCTCAGGGACGTCACCGTCACCGGACCGTCCGGCGGTCTGGAGGGCGAGCTCAGCGCGGACCGCACGAAGTGGCGCAGCAAGCGGTACAGCCGCCCCGGCACGACCTACACCGTGAGCGCGCTCGTGGCCAACCCCGCCGGTCAGACGACCAGGACCACCAGCACCTTCACCACGGTCAAGGCGCACGGCACCTTCGGCATCGAGCAGCTGCTGCCGCACAAGGACGACACCGGCCTGACGGTGGGCGTCGGCATGCCGATCATGATCACGTTCGACAAGGACGTCACGGACCGCGTGGCCGTCGAGCGGAACCTGGTCGTCAAGACGTCCAAGCCGGTCCAGGGCGCCTGGCACTGGTTCGACGACCGGCACGTGGACTTCCGGCCGAAGACCTACTGGCCCGCCCGCACCAAGGTCCGCCTCGAGGCGCGCCTGGCCAACGTGCCCGGCGCCCCCGGCATCTACGGCAAGCGCGACTACACCCTCGACTTCACCGTCGGCAGGTCGCAGATCACCTCCGGCAGCACCGGCAACCACCACCTCGTGGTGAAGCGCGACGGCAAGGTCGTCAGGAACATGCCGATGAGCGCCGGCCAGGGCGGGGAGTGGAAGTACTACACCACCTCCGGCATCCACCTGGCGATGTCGAGGGAACCGGTGACGGTCATGACCTCACCGGGGATCGGGCCCGGACAGGCCGGCTACTACCAGCTGACGGTCTACAACACCGTGCGGATCTCCAACTCGGGCGAGTACGTGCACAGCGCGCCCTGGTCGGTCGGGTCGCAGGGCTACTCCAACGTCAGCCACGGGTGCGTGAACGTCAGCCCCGAGAACGCGGCGTGGTTCATCAAGAACACCCTGATCGGCGACCCGATCGTCATCACCGGCTCCCCGCGCCCGCTCGAGCCGACCAACGGCTGGGGCCACTGGCAGGAGAACTGGAAGGAGTGGCTGCGGTGGAGCTCGCTGAAGTCGATGACCACCGAGGCGCTGTAGCGCCGTCGCCCTAGTGGAGCGGGAGACGGGCGCGGACCGCGTGCCCGTCGGCGTGCCCCTCCACCGTGAGGGAGCCGCCGACGAGGGCGGCCCGCTCCCGCGCCGCCTGCCCGATGGGCCTGGAAGGCCCGTCGTCGCTCACCAGGACCTCCAGGAGGCGCCGCCGCCACCGGAGGGTCACCGTGGCCCTGGACGCGCCCTCGGCGTCTCTGAGGGCCTCCTGAACGATCCGGAAGGCGGACAGTTCCACCCCCGGCGCGGCCGGCGCGGGGGAGCCGTCCTGGACGAGGTCCACCGGCAGGCCCCTCCCGCGCATCTCCTGGAGCAGGTCGGGCAGGTCATCGAGGCAGGGCTGCGGGGTGCGCGAGGGCGGGACACCGGTGAAGGCGCTCAGGACGCCGAGCATGCGCTGCAACTCGCCGAGCGCCTGGCGGCCTGACTCCTCCGCGTCCTTGAGCGTGTCGGCGGCCCTGCGCGCGTCCCTGCCCATGGTCATCCGGCCCGCGCCGATGCCGAGGGTCATGACGCTGACCCGGTGCGCCACGACCTCGTGCAGCTCCTGCACGATCAGGGCGCGCCGTACGGTCTGCGCGCGGGCGCGCCGTTCGGCGGCCAGCTCGGCCGCGGAACGGGCGCGCAGCCGGAGCAGAAGGACGACTGCGGGGCACAGGACTACCGTGGTCACGGCGGCCAGCCATGACAGGAGAGGCGGCATGGCCGGGAGCGTAGGCACGGGTCCCGTGCGGCGCATCCGCTTGGCGGTGGATCTTCACTCCACCCCCGAGCGTAGGGCGGGCCGCCGCGGGTGGCTCCTCGGCGGCATGGCGCGGCCACCACCGCGCCGGGGAAGGGGCTCAGGCCATGCTGAGGGCGCGGCTGACCTCGACCCATCGGTCGAGCGTCGCCGCGGCGCGCCCCGAGTCGACCGCCTGTACGGCACGCGCGTAGCCGTCGATCATCGCGGAGTCGAGGTCGTCGCCGGGACCGTCGGCGGCCACCAGCGCGGCCGCGGCGTTGAGCAGCACCGCGTCACGCACCGGGCCGGTCTTCCCGCGCAGCAGGTCGTGCACCGCCTGGGCGTTGAACGCCACGTCGCCGCCGCGCAGCGCGCCCACCTCCGCGCGGGGGATCCCCAGCACCGCAGGGTCGAACACGGTCTGCGTCGCGCTGCCGTCGCGCACCACCCACACCGTGGAGGTGGTGGCGATGGTCAGCTCGTCGAGCCCGTCGTCGCCGCGGAACACCAGGGCCGAGACGCCGCGCTCGGCGAAGACGCCGGCCAGGACGGGCAGCATGCGGGCGTCGTAGACGCCGATGGCCTGCGCGGACGGGCGGGCCGGATTGGTCAGGGGGCCCAGGAAGTTGAAGATCGTCGGGACGCCCAGCTCCTTGCGCGGCGGACCGGCGAAGCGCAGCGCCGGGTGGTAGACGGGCGCGAAGCAGAACGCGATGCCCGCCTCGGCCGCCACCCGCGCGGTCGCCTCGGGCGGCAGGTCGAGCTTGATGCCGAGGTACTCCAGGACGTCCGCGGCGCCGCAGGAGGAGGAGGCGGCGCGGTTGCCGTGCTTGACCACGCGCGCGCC
Source organism: Nonomuraea sp. NPDC003754 (assembly GCF_053605785.1). Lineage (NCBI taxonomy): Bacteria > Bacillati > Actinomycetota > Actinomycetes > Streptosporangiales > Streptosporangiaceae > Nonomuraea > Nonomuraea sp. NPDC003754. Next base: position 184,574 of record NZ_JBSGJX010000017.1, on the reverse strand, counting down.
GGCGGCGGCGGCGACGATGGCCGCCATCGTGGAGACGTTGACCGTGTGCGCGCGGTCGCCGCCCGTGCCCACGATGTCGACGACGGGCCCCTCCACCCGCAACGGGGTGGCCAGCTCGAGCATCGTCCTGGCCAGGCCGGTCACCTCGGCGACGGTCTCGCCCTTGGCCCGCAGCGCGACCGCGAACCCGGCGATCTGCGCGGGGGTGGCCGAGCCCGACATGATCTCCCGCATCGCCCACGCCGTCTCGTCGGCGGTCAGGTGTTCCCCCGCCAGGAGGGCTGACAGCAGTGCGGGCCAGGTGGTGCGAGCGTCCATGGGAGAACCTACTTCGCGTTGAGTCGGGTCGAGGAGCGCTGCCGCATCAGGGTCGCGACGGCGTCGGCGACCGCGATCGGCTCCAGCGGCTGCGGCAGGACGGCGTCGGCGCGCGACCAGTTGGCCAGCCAGCGGTCGTCCTTGCGGGCGACGAGCAGCAGGATCGGCGGGCAGTCGTAGACCTCGTCCTTGGCCTGCTTGCTGACTCCCATGCCACCGGCGGGCTGGGCCTCACCGTCGAGCACGGCGACGTCGATCGTGCCCGAGTCGAGCAACTGCAGGACCTTCGGCTGGGTGGCGCACTCCACGATCTCCACCAGCGGGACGTCGGCTGCGGGACGGCGCCCGATGGCCTGCCGTACCTGGTCGCGGGTCCTGGCGTCGTCGCTGTAGACGAGGACCCTCATGGTGTCGTCGGTGCTCACGGTCACAGCTCACTATCAGTGGTAGCAGTATGGTCACCTGGGATCGTACCGGTGCCTTCAGGCGGAAACCCAGGCCGCCGGGGTCGGCGGGCGTTTTGCACTAATTCTCCCAGGCTGGGGGTGTGGGCGGACCCCCTAACGGGGGGTCGTGCGGCGACCCGACCACCAGAGCCGCAATAATGCTGCCCGTGGCGACAGCATCCGCAATTACGACGACGACAGCTCACGCGTCCCGGCGACCGAACCTGGTCAGCGTCGGGACGATCGTGTGGCTGTCCTCTGAGCTCATGTTCTTCGCGGCGCTGTTCGCGATGTACTTCACCATCCGGTCAGTGAGTCTCGGCCAGGGCAAGGCCTGGCCCGAGGCAGAGCTGAACATTCCGTTCTCTACGGTCAACACGATCATCCTGGTCCTGTCGAGTGTGACGTGTCAGCTTGGCGTGTGGGCCGCGGAAAAGGGTCAGGTCGGCAAGCTCCGCTTCTGGTACTTCGTCAGCTTCATCATGGGCGCCGTCTTCGTCGGCGGCCAGATCTACGAGTACATGCAGCTCGCTCATGAGGGCGCGACGCTTTCCGCGAACCCGTACACCTCGGTGTTCTACCTGACCACGGGCTTCCACGGCCTCCACGTGACCGGTGGACTGATCGCGTTCCTGTTCATGCTGGGACGCACGTACGCCGCGAAGCGCTTCACACATGAGCAGGCGACCAGCGCGATCGTCGTGTCCTACTACTGGCACTTCGTTGACGTGGTCTGGATCGGCCTTTTCGCGACCATCTACATCATTCAGTAAGGAAACGGGGATCTCTGTGACTAGGATCACCGCTCGGCGGCGGCATCCGCTCGCGAGATACGCCGTCCTGCTTTTCGCGTTGGCGCTGGTCGGGGGGGTGTATACCCTCATCTCGCCGACCGGCAGGCCGGCGGACGCCGCTCTGGCGGCCGGCAAGGCCGACGACGTCGCTGAAGGCAAGAGCCTGTTCCAGGCGCACTGCTCGAGCTGTCATGGCCTCAACGCCGAGGGCACTTCCACCGGACCCACGCTCGTCGGCGTGGGCGCGGCGGCAGTCGACTTCCAGGTGAGCAGCGGCCGCATGCCCGCCGCCAACCCTGGTGCCCAGGCACCGCGCAAGCCGGTGCCCGCCTGGGTCAACGAGGACACCACCCGCCAGCTCGGCGCCTTCGTGCAGTCGCTCGGCGGCGGTCCCGTCGTGCCCGACAAGAACGCCGTCGACGCAGCGCAGGGTGACGTGGCCAGGGGCGGTGAGCTCTTCCGCGCCAACTGCATCCAGTGCCACAACTGGACCGGGGCCGGCGGTGCGCTCACCCAGGGCAAGTACGCGCCGAACCTGAACCAGGCGACGCCCACCCAGATCTACGAGGCGATGGCCACGGGACCGCAGGCGATGCCGGTCTTCAACGACTCCACGATCACTCCCAAGGAGAAGCGCGACATGATCGCGTACATCGTGGATGTGCGCGAGCAGAAGGACCCCGGAGGCTTCGGACTCGGCCGCATCGGCCCGGTCACCGAGGGCCTCGTGGCGTGGCTCGTGGGCATCAGCGCCCTCGTGCTGGCCGCCATCTGGATCACCGCTAAGAAGCGACAGGCGTCATGACAGACAACGGACATGAGATCGAGCAGCCGGACGAGCGCGTCCCCAAGCGCGTCATCGGCACTCCTCCGCACGGCAAGACCCTGATCCCCGCGGAGCAGAAGCCGGTGGACGTGGAGGTTCCCGGCGTCTACTTCCCCGACGAGGGCAAGGCCCGCAAGGGCGAGAGGATCGTGGCGCTCTGCTTCACGATCACCTTCATCGCCGCCCTCGTGTTCATCGTCAACTACGTGGTCTTCCAGGTAGGCGACGTCGACAGCACGGCGGTCTCCAACTTCGCGCTCGGCGCGCCGCTGACCGTGGCCCTGCTCGGCCTCGCGGTCGGCATCGTGGTGTGGGTCCGTCAGGTCATGCCGAAGTACACGCTGGTCCAGGAGCGCCACCCGATGGCCTCCGACGACCCCACCAGGCGTTACGTCGCCGAGACGTTCCTGCAGGGCGCCAAGGAGAGCGGCCTGGCCAAGCGGCCGCTGCTGCGCCGTACGCTGCTGCTGGCCTCGGCCCCGCTCGGGCTGATCCCGCTGGTGCTGATGCGTGACCTCGACAACTCCAAGATGCCCGCCTCGGCCTTCCAGAAGGAGCTCCGCCACACCGTGTGGGGCACCAAGAGCAAGGAGGGCAAGCCGCTCAAGCTCGTCGTCGAGGGCACGGGTCAGCCGATCCGCGCCGCCGACTTCAACTCGCCCGGCGGCATCCTGTCGGTGGTTCCCGAGGGCTACGAGCACGACCTCAACGCCCTGGCGAAGGCCACGCTCATCCTGATCAAGTTCCGTCCCGAGGAGATCAAGTCGGGCACGAACCTGAACTGGACCCACGACGGGATCGTGGCCTACTCCAAGATCTGCACGCACGTCGGCTGCCCCGCGGCCCTGTACGAGCAGACCACCCACCACATCCTGTGCCCCTGCCACCAGTCGACGTTCGACGCCGCCGACGGCGCCAAGGTCATCTTCGGCCCGGCCGCCAGGCCGCTGCCCCAGCTGCCCATCGGCGTCGACGAGCAGGGCTACCTCATCGCCAAGGGCGACTTCGCGGTGCCCGTCGGTCCCAGCTTCTGGGAGCGCGGCGACGCCGAGGCGAAGGTCAGGTCCGAGGGAGGCCACGCGTGAGCGACGACCTGAAGACGGTTCCCAAGGCCATCGGCGGCACGTCGAGCTACATCGACGACCGGATCGGCGCGGGCACCTTCCTCCAGCGCAACCTGCGCAAGATCTTCCCCGATCACTGGTCGTTCCTGCTCGGTGAGATCGCGCTCTACTCGTTCGTCATCCTGCTGCTGAGCGGTACGTTCCTGACGTTCTTCTTCAAGCCCAGCATGATGCACGTCATCTACGACGGCCCCTACGAGCCGCTCAAGGGCGTGATGATGTCGGAGGCCTACGCCTCCGCACTGGAGATCAGCTTCGAGGTCCGCGGCGGTCTGCTCATGCGGCAGATCCACCACTGGGCCGCCCTGCTGTTCGTGGCCGGCATGATGGTGCACATGCTCCGCGTGTTCTTCACGGGTGCATACCGCAAGCCGCGCGAGCTGAACTGGGTGATCGGTGTCCTGCTGCTGACGCTCGCGCTGGCCGAGGGTCTGACCGGCTACTCGCTGCCGGACGACCTGCTGTCGGGCGCGGGTCTGCGCATCACCGAGGGTGTGGCGATCTCGCTGCCGCTCGTCGGCACCTACATCACCTTCTTCCTGTTCGGCGGGGAGTACCCGGGCGAGGACGTCATCTCCCGGTTCTACTCGCTGCACATCCTGCTCATCCCCGGTATCCTGCTGGCCCTCATCTCGGCCCACATGGTGCTCATGTGGGTGCAGAAGCACACGCAGATGCCGGGTAAGGCGCGCAACAACCACAACGTGGTCGGCGCGCCGTTCTACCCCGCCTTCATGCTCAAGGCCGGCGCGTACTTCCTGTTCACCTTCGCGGTGATCGCTGGACTGGCGACCTTCGCGCAGATCAACCCGATCTGGGCGTTCGGTCCCTACACGCCTGCCGACATCTCGGCCGGTTCGCAGCCCGACTTCTACATGGGCTTCCTGGAGGGCTCCCTGCGGTTGATGCCGCCGTGGGAGATCAACCTGTTCGGGAGCAGCGAGGCCGGCACGCTGCCGCTGAGCGTGATCATCCCGGCGCTGGTGCCGATGGGCATCATCATGACCGGGCTGGCCCTCTACCCGTTCCTCGAGCGGTGGGTCACCGGCGACAACCGCGAGCACCACATCGCGGACCGTCCCCGCAACAACCCGCACCGCACCTCGATCGGCATGGCCGCCATCGCCTTCTACGGCGTGCTGTGGCTGCTCGGCGCCAACGACGAACTGTCGGCCAACTTCCACATCAGCCTGAACTGGACGACCTACATCGGCCGGGTCATGGTGTTCGTGGCTCCGGTGATCGCCTACATCGTGACCTACCGGATGTGCCTCGGCCTGCAGCGTTCCGACGCCGCGATCATCGGGCACGGCGTGGAGTCGGGTGTGATCAAGCGGCTGCCGCACGGTGAGTTCATCGAGATCCACACGCCTGCGGCGGACGACATCGAGGCCCACATGCGCGGCAAGGAAGCCATCCCGCAGGTGGACGTCGACGCCGACACCGACGGCATCCCGCCCAAGGGGATGCGCGGCCCGCTCGGCAAGCTGCGCGGGAGCATGTCGAAGGCGTACGGCGGGGAGAAGATCCCGCTGGACGACGGTCACGGACACGGTCACGGCGACGAGCACGCCGAGATCACCTCCGGCGACGACCGCAGCCTGACGCACTAGTCTCGCCACACGAAACGCCCCGGCCCGGACACCATCCGTCCGAGCCGGGGCGTTTCCCTTTCCGCCGTCGCCTGGCGTCTTCTTCAGCGCGGGGGACTTCCTTCGCCTGGCGTCTCCTCACCGCGGGCGGCTTCCTTCCCCCACCGTGTCCTCGCCGCGGGCGTGTTGTCCGCCCTCCCGTACGGCAAGCCGGGTCAAGGCCACCGCAGGCGCGTGGCCGGGGCCCGTCCATCACGCCACTCCAGCGGGACTCCGGCCGGCCGCCGTCACGTCGCCCGCGATGCCCGCTGTCCGTCTCCCAGGCCGGCCACGTGCGCTCGGTGACGCGTATTCCTGGAAAGAGGCCGGCCACGTGCGGAGGGTGGCGCCTGGCCCGGCTTGCCGTACGGGCCGGGCGGATGCCTGGAAGCGAAGCACGCCGGGCACCCGCTCGGCACTCACGCACGCGCGCGGAGGGACGCGCGCCCACGATCGACGGGTCGGCGCTCGTCGGGGTCAGCGCGGGGAGAAGCGGCGCTCGTCGGGGACCGGCACACGTCAGGGACGTCAGGAGTCGAGGCGCGCAAGGGCCGGCGCCTGCTGGTGGTCAACGCAGGTCAGGGACGCCGGAATGGACGGGCGACGGTCGGTGCTCGCCGGGGATCAAGGCACGTCCAGGGAGACCGGGGTGCCGGGAGCGAGAGGTCCGGCTGCGCCATGGGGAGGCCGCCGTACCACGGGGCGCCCGGCGCCGCCGGGCGGTGCGGGCATTCGGGCTGGGGCCGCCGAGGAGGAAGGGGACCGCCGTGCGGGCGGTCGGATGGGGGCCGCCGATGGGAAGGGGGCGCGCGGGTCGGTCGACCGGTGGAGAAGGGGGCGTGCGGGTCAGTCGGATTCGGTGAGGCCGATGGAGAAGGCGGCGTCGAGGTCGTGCTTGGAGTAGGTGCGGAACGCGATGTGCGTCGAGGTGTCGAGCACGCCGGGCACCTTGTTCAGCCGCCCGGGGATGACCTCGGCGATCTCCTCGTAGGCGGCGACGCGCACGATGGCCAGCAGGTCGTATTCGCCGGTGATCGAGTAGACCTCGCTGACGCCGTCGATCTCGGCGATCGTCTGCGCGATCTCCGGGATCCGGTCGACCTCGGCGTTGATGTGAACGATTGCCGTGACCATGCACCAACTGTATCGGGTCACCGCAACGGTCGTCCCTCGCGGCGACTGCGGTGGTCGAGGCGCTGGTAGGCCAGGTCGATGCGGGCCTTGTGGCGGGCGGCGCCGTGGGCGGGCAGCGCCCATTCGCCGTCGACCTCGACCAGGCGCACTCCCGGCGACTCCAGCCAGCGCAGGATGCACTCGGTCTCCTCGGCGCTGGCGGCGTGGATGGGGCCGGGGCCGGGGATGACGACCTCCGCGGTGGCGACGAGCTTCTCGACGAAGGGCGTGGGGTGGGCGCCGCGCGGCATGTGGGCGGCGGCGGTGAGCCTGCCGTAGCGGATGACGTGGATGTCCCAGCCGCCGTCGAAGGCGGGGCTGGCAGCGACCATCTGCGGGATGCGGGTCAGGGAGGTGAGGCGCTGCATCCGGGCCGCGGTGCGGACGTAGGAGGCGAGCCGGTCGCGGTCGACGGAGGCCTCCTCGTAGCGTTGCTCGACCGACAGGCGCTCCATGCGGGCCTCGAGCGCGGTGAAGACGAGGGAGACGTCGGTGGCCATCGCCCTGCGGGCGCTGGCGACGTGGACGGCGTAGTCGGCGGGCGTCTCCAGCCCCTCGCACGGGGCGCCGCACCGGCCCATCTCGTGCAGCACGCACGCGGGCCGCCGGGTCCTGAGGGTGAGGCGCTCGGTGCACTGGCGCAGCGGCACGGCGTCGTGGAGCGCGGTGCGGGCGTCGTCGGCGGCCTTGGCGCTGGTGAAGGGGCCGAGATAGGCGGCGCCGTCGTCCTTGAGCTCGCGCACGATCGACAGGCGGGGGAAGGGCTCGTCGGTCAGCTTGAGCCAGACCACCTTCTCGGGAAAGCGTGACCTGCGGTTGTAGCGGGGTTTGGCGCCGCCGATCAGGCGCAGCTCCCTGACCTCGGCCTCCAGCGGGGTGGCGCAGACGATGTGGCGGACCTGCTCGGCGATGCCGATCATCTCGCGGATGCGGGGCCTGGTCTCGCTGGCGGTGAAGTAGGAGCGGACGCGGTTGCGCAGGTTGGTGGACTTGCCGATGTAGAGGACCTCGCCGCGGGCGTCCTCGAACAGGTAGACGCCGGGGGCGTGGGGCACGGTCTCGGCCAGGTGGCGCTTGCGCTGCTGCTCGGGCGTGGGGGCGCGGACGAACGACTTGAGCTCTTCGAGCGTGTGGACCTGGAAGGACCCGGCACGGGCGATCAGGCCGTGGAGCACGTCGACGGTCGCCCTGGCGTCCTGCAGGGCGCGGTGGCAGGGCTCGACGGGGCTGTGGAAGAACCTGGCGAGCGTGGAGAGCTTCGCGTTGGGGATCTCGTCGCGGGTCAGCACCCTGCGCGCCAGGTCGACGGTGTCGACGACCGGATTGGCGGGCGGCGGGTAGCCCTGCGCGGCGCAGGCGGCCTTGATGAAGCCGGTGTCGAAGGCGGCGTTGTGGGCGACCAGCGTGGCTCCGGAGATGAACTCCAGGAAGCTGGGCAGCACCGACTCGATGCGCGGGGCGGCCATCACCATCGCGTCGGTGATGCCGGTCAGCACGGAGATGAACGGCGGGATGGGACCGCCGGGGTCGACGAGCGTGGCGAACTCGCCGAGCACCTCGCCCGCGCGCACCTTGACCGCGCCGATCTCGGTGATCGCGTGCTCCTGCGCCGAGCCGCCGGTCGTCTCCAGGTCGAAGACCACGAAGGTGACCTCGCTCAGCGGGGTGCCGAGCTCGTCGAGAGTGCCTTGAACCGCGTCCACGTTCCAAGACCATAGAGAGGCGGACCGACAGTTATCGGGGCGACCCGGCGATCGACGGATTGATCTGCGCGCCCGGGTTCGCGGTGGGCGACGATCCGGGCGGACCTCATCATGGGAGATTATTCGTTACTCTCCCCTGTATGTCCGGGGGACGACTCGCCGGCCGCTACACCCTGATCAGGCTGCTGGGCAGCGGCGGGATGGGCAAGGTCTGGCTGGCCAGAGACGAGATGCTCGACCGCGAGGTGGCGGTCAAGGAGCTCACCCTGCCCGAAGGGCTCGACGAGCAGGGCAGGGCCGAGGCCGTGGCCAGGGCCGCACGCGAGGCGCAGGCCACCGCCCAGCTGCGGCACCCCGGCGTGGTCGCGCTCCACGACGTCCTGGTCGAGTACGGCAGGCCGTGGCTGATCATGGAGTTGCTGCGCGGCCGCACGCTCGGCGACGCGATCGCCCAGGAGGGCCCGATGCCGCCCGCGACGGTCGCCAGGATCGGCGCGGACGTGCTGGAGGCGCTGACCGCCGCCCACTCGCGCGGCCTGCAGCACCGCGACGTCAAGCCGGGCAACGTCTTCCTCACCGACAGCGGCCGGGTCGTGCTGACCGACTTCGGCATCGCCAGGCAGGAGGGCCAGGCGACGCTGACCCAGGCCGGCCTGATGATCGGCTCGCCCGGGTTCATCGCGCCCGAACGCCTGGAAGGCGAGCCGGGCGGACCGGCGAGCGACCTGTGGTCCCTGGGCGCCACGCTGTTCGCCGCGGCCGAGGGTGTCTCCGCCTACGAGGGCACGGCGATGGAGCGGATCAGGGCGACGCTGACCGCGCCGCCGCGCCCGCCGTACCTGGCCGGGCCGCTGGCGCCCGTGCTGACCGCGATGATGGCCAGGCACCCGGCGGCGCGGCCCGATCCGTGGAGCACCGTCCACGCGCTGCGCCAGATCGCCTCGGGGCAGGAGGCTCCGTCGCTGACGCGCCAGGACCTGACAGTCCCCGGAAGGCTCGGCCGGCCGCGCCGCGGACGCCTGCGGTGGCTCCTGCCCGCGGGCGCCGTGGTGGTCGCGGGCGCGGTGGCCGCCGTCCTGTTCCTGTGGAGGGGCGGCGCCACGGCCACGCCCACCGCGTTCACACTGCCCGTGGACCTGTGCGGGCTGCTCACCCCGTCCCAGGTCGGCGAGGCGCTGGGCACCGGCCAGCCGCCCAAGGGCACGCAGAACGTGGCGGAGGGCGACGACAGCCTCGGCGTCGCCTGCGACTGGACCGTCAACGGCAGGGGCGTGTCGCTGACCGCGCAGCGCGACTCCGACACCCCGCAGCCCTGGGCGATGACCGCCGAGTCCGCCCACCGGCTGATGGAGAGCCAGCGGGTGTGGATCGGCAAGTACAAGGAACTGCAGTGGTCGTGGAAGGAGATCGGCGCCAAGGGGCCGTTCACCGCGCAGATCGGCAAGGCGCAGCCGCTGCAGGGCGTGGGCGAGGAGGCCTACACCTACGAGCTGAGCGCCCAGGGCAGGGTCCACACGGCCGTCGTCATGTACCGCGTGGCCAACCTGGTCATGCAGGTGGAGTACACGACGCTGGCCAGCAGGCCCACCGACGAGCAGGTCAGGGAGAGCGCGCTGACCATCGCCCGGCACACCGAGCAGGCGCTGCGGAGCGGGGGCTAGCGACGTGCACTACCTGCTCTCGGGCCGGTACCGGCTGACCGAACGGCTCGGCGAGGGCGGCGCGGGCACGGTGTGGCGCGCCCTCGACGAACGGCTCGGCCGCGAGGTGGCCGTCAAGCAGGTCCGCATCCCGCAGCAGCTCGACGCGGCGGGCCGGGCGGCCTTCGTCGAGCAGGCCATCCACGAGGCCAGGTCGGCGGGCCGGCTGCGTGACCCCTCGATCGTCATGGTCCACGACGTGGTGCTCGACCAGGACCTGCCGTGGATCGTCATGGACCTGGCGACGGGGCGCTCCCTCGACAAGATCATCAAGGAGACCGGGCCGCTGCCTCCGCACATCGTGTCGCGCATCGGCCTGCAGATGCTGTCGGCGCTGGAGGTGGCCCACGCGCACGGCATCCTCCACCAGGACGTCAAGCCGGCCAACATCCTGCTGGACGCCGACGGCACCGCGATGCTCACCGACTTCGGCGTGGCCGCGCCCGTGGGCGGCGTCGGCGGTGGCGGGTCGCCCGGATACATGGCGCCCGAACGGCTCAACGGCCTGCCCGCGGGCCCGGCCTCCGACCTGTTCTCGCTGGGCGCGAGCCTCTACACCGCGGTCGAGGGGAAGCCGCCCTTCCACCGGGAGATGCAGGCCGCGGTGGCCGCCGCAGTCCTGCTGCACGACCCGCCGCCGCCCGAGCGGGCGGGCCGCGACCTGGGCAGGCTGATCCTCGACCTGCTGGCCAAGCAGCCCGAACGGCGCCCGCACGCGCGTGAGGTCCGGGAGCGGCTGACGAGCTCGGCGCACACCGCCCCGGTCGCCTACCGGCCGCGCCGCCGGTGGAAGCTGCCCGCGGCGCTGGCGGTCGCCGGGGCCGCCGCCGTGGGCGGGCTGGTCTACGCCCTCGCCGTCGCCGGGCCCGGGCAGGCCGGACAGGGCAGGTTCGCCGGCGTGCCCGACGCCTGCGCGCTGCTCAGCGACGCCCAGGCCCGCGCCCTGCTGGGCGGCGAGATGCGCAGGGACGCGCCGATGCCCGGCGGTTGCAGGTGGAAGGTGTGGCGAGGATCCGGCGAGGAGCGCTCGATCAGCCTGCGGCTGACCGCGCACCGGCCGCAGGACGGCCACGACGGGCCGGGGGTGGCGGCGCTGGTGTTCGACGCCGACCGTGGGGCCGCCGCCGCGTCCGACGGCACGTCGTTCCGGAAGACCACCTACAAGATCAGGGACGTCCAGGGGGTGGGCGAGGCGGCCTTCGCCCAGGACAGCTTCCAGACCCACCAGGTGGGGCAGGGCCGTACCGGCCAGGTGTGGTACCGCGTGGCCCTGCGCGACAGCAACCTCACCGCGGAGGTCGTCTACCACATCCAGGACGCGAGGCAGGCCGACGCGGCTGGCCAGCGGGTGGCCGAGACGGCCGCGCGGCAGGTCACATCCTCGCTTCGAGGCTGACAGGTGCGAGTCAACCGCCATCAGGACGGCTAGCATCCATGCCCATGTCTTGGAATCAGGACGATCCCCCGCCTACCAACCCGTACCGCGCACCGGACTGGCAGTTCCAGCAGGTGCCGACGATGCCGGCGCAGCCACCGTCCCCGCCGCCGAAGCGACGGGGATGGGTGCTGCCGGTGGTGGCGGGAGGGGCCGCGGTCGTGCTGATCGCCGGCGGCGCGGGCGCCTTCCTCCTGTACGGCAGGCCCACCGCCGCCGACGAGCCCGCCAAGCCCACACCGGTCTCCCCTTCGGCCGGCGTCACGGCATCGGCCACGGGGTCGGCCACCGCGCCCGCCGCCGCGCCGACGCTCGACGCCTGCGCCATGCTTCCCCCCGCCGAGGCCGAGCGCCTGGTGCCCGGCGCGACGGTGGACAAGCGCTCCAGGGACTCCGACTACGCCGTCGTCTCCTCCTGCGACTGGACCAACCGCCGCATCTCCTACGGCGAGTTCTGGCGCAGCCGCGAGATCAGGATCAACGTCTCCCAGTACCGGCCCGACGGGCCCAAGACGGGCAGGGCGGAGGCGCAGCAGGCGCACGAGGCCGAGCGCGGCTTCTTCTCCTACAAGGCGACCAGCAAGGACAAGGACGCGAAGCCGGGGGAGAAGAACTACTACTCGCCCCTCAAGGAGTACGCGGGGGTGGGAGACGGCGCCTTCGGCCAGTACACCTGGCGGCGCGACAAGCTGCTGTGGTACTCGTTCGGCGAGGGCCGCGTCCGGGTCGACGACCTCGTCATCGAGGTGCACTACCAGGCCAGCCAGCAGCGCAAGGAGGCCAAGCTGCTGACCAACGAGAGCGTCCAGTCGGTCAGCGAGGAGAACGCCCTGCGCGAGGTCGGCGTTTTGCTGACCCACCTGGCCAAGGCGGCGGCCGAGTGGAAGAAGGCCCATCCGGCCGTCCTGGCCACGGTCGCGCCCAGCGCGTCGCCGTCCCCTTCGCCCGCCCCGACCCCGTCGTCGACGCCCACCGTGCTGGCCCAGATGCCCGAGGCGTGCAAGCGGATGGCGCCCGCGATGATCAAGCTGGTGCCCGGCGCGACCGAGCGGGCCAGGGGCAACGACGCCGTCGGCGTGAAGGAGACCGAGTGCCGCTGGCTCAACCTGAAGGCCCCCGCCGGCCAGGGCCGGCGCGGGATCCGCAGCGCGCTCGTCACGGTCCAGGTGTTCAGCAACCGGGCGGGCGCCGGAGATCCGACCGCGGCGCTGAGCGCCTACTCCACCGAGCTGTCCGGCGCCGTGGGCATGGCGGAGAGCTCGCTGGGCGGCTTCACCTGGGGCAAGGTCGACAAGCCGCAGGGGCTCGGTGACGCCGCCTTCGTCCAGTACCGGGTCGACAGGAAGAACGCCGTCTTCAACGGCGCCGCCGACGTCGTGGTCAGGAAGGGCTTCACCGTCATCCAGGCCTCCTTCTCGGGGGCCGAGATGGGTGCCGACGAGCCGACCAACTCGCCGAAGGTCGAGGTGCTGGGCGAGAAGGAGGCCCGGGCGGCGGCCATGACGGTGGCGAAGGAGATGCTGGCCGCCCTGGCCCAGGCGACCCCGCAGAAGGACTGACACGCCCGCCCCGCGCGACGGGACCGTCTGCGCGGGGCGGCGGGGCGTCTGCGCTGCGCGCCGTCCCGGTCTGCGCGGGGCGGCGGTTTGTCGGCGTAGGGCGGCGGCCCGTCTGTGCGGCGCGGCGGTCAGGTCCTGGGCCGGACGGGCGGTCAGGTCCTGGTCCGGGCGGGGCGCGGGACCCGGGCCAGGAACGGCTCCAGCAGTCCCGGTACGGCGCGCGCCGCCAGGTCGAGCCCCTCGGCGACGCCCACGTCCAGCACGTCGTAGTGGCCGTCGCCCGCCGCGGTCGTGGCCGACACGGTGATGAGGCCCAGCCGGCGCTGGAAGACCGACTGGCGGATGCGCCAGCCCACGATGCCGCCGGTGTCGAGCGCCACCGTGGTACGGCCCGCCGAGCCGGCCCGGGTCAGCAGGTGGCCGCCGGCCAGCCGGTGCCCGAGCCCTCGGTAGGCGTCGGCGGCCAGGGCCAGTCCGGCGGGAAGGGCGAGGACGGGCAGCGCCCAGGCGACCGGCGGGATCCACCCGGTCAGCCACTCGGTGACGCCCATGGCGGCGGCAAGCACGGCGACCGCGCCGAAGGCCTGGCGCGTGCGACGGCTCCTGGCCGCCTTCGGGTGCGGCTCCAGCTCGCCCCATGCCACGGCCGCCCGCGCGTCCACCGGAGCCGTAACGATGGATCCGGTAGGTCCACCGGCGGCCCCGGCGAGCCCGTGGGCGTCCGGCGCGCCGGCAAGGGTGTGTCCGCCGTCGGGCCCATGGGTGTTCGGAGTTCTGGAAACGGTGTGTCGGCCCGCGGCAGCGTGGTGGTCCGCTGTGCCGGGGAATCCGCGGGTGGCGGGTGCGTCCTGGACGGCGGGGCCGGGCGGGGTGGCGGCCGGTGAGGCGTGCAGGACGTGGGAGGCGACGCGGAAGGCCTCGGCCCGCGGGACCGGCGGGGTCAGCGCGGAGACCTCCTCGCTCTCCTGTCCTTCCGCCTTGCGCAGCCCCACCGCCACCGCCCTGACCTTGGCACCCCCGCCCAGCCTCAGCAGCAGCGGTTCGGCCACCGCCACCCCGCGCAGCCTGCGTGTCTCCATGGTGAGCGACCGTGTGGTGAGCAGCCCCCTGCGCACCCGCAGCGTCCGGGCCTCCTGCTCGAGCCGGTAGTTGCCCCACGACTCGGCGAACAGCCCCAGCGCGCCGGCCAGCCCGACCAGCAGGCTGCCTGCCGCCACGATCGGCACCGCGATCCACGGGTTGCCGATCAGCCACTCCCACGCCGCCGTGGCCGCCCCGGTGCTGAACAGGTCGATGCCGACCACGTCGAGCACCTTCTTCAGCGCGCCGGCCGCGATCGCGCCGCCGACGAACACCCAGATCGACAGCGGCGCGTAGCGGATCCATCCCCACCGCAGCGCGGCGACGACCCGCACGCTCTCCTCGTGTCCAGCGTGCCCGGGGTGCCCGGAGTGCCCGGAGTGCTCGGGGTGCCCAGCGTGACCGGAGTGTCCGGGCTCGGTGTGCTCACGATGGCCGGGCCGGGCGTGCCCGAAGCGCTCTGGGTGCCCGGGGTGACCGGCGCTCGGTGAGGCCGGTGCGGCCGCACCCGCCCCCGTCAGGAGGGTACGGCGCAGCGCCTCGGCCTCGGCGGTGGCGATCGCGTTGAGGGTGAGCTCGGTGTGCTCGCCGGTGGTGTGCTCGCCCGTGCCGATCTTGACGACGGCCAGGCCGAGCGCCCGCCGTACGACGTCGGCCTTGACGTCGACGCTGCGCACCCGGTCGCGCGGGATCGACCGGTGCTGGCGGACCAGCACGCCCGCCCGCAGCTCGAGCCGGTCGCGGGTGAGCCTGAACCGGGTGGTGCGCAGCCGGGCGACGCCGTAGGCGTAGGCGGCGGCCACCACCAGAGCCACCACGCCGGCGGCGCCCGCGATGACCAGCTCGCGCGGCTGGTCCGCGCCGGTCAGGAGGCGCGTCACGCCGAAGGCGGCGGGCGCGGCGACGGTCAGCGACACGGCCGCCGTGGCCAGCGGGATCCTGCGGTGCAGCGCGCTCCACGCCACGTCGTCCTGGTGCTGCTGCCGCGCGGTCACGTGGCGTCCCCCTTCGTCGCCTGCGTCACGGCGGTGAGCCTGGCGGCGAGCTCGGCGGCCAGCTCGTGGTCGAGCCCCTCGATCGTGATCGCCCCCGCCGCCGACGCGGTCGTCACCGTGACGTCGGCCAGCCCGAACATGCGCTGCACCGGGCCGCGCGCGGTGTCCACGGTCTGGATGCGCGACATCGGCGCCACCCTCCAGGTGTGGGTGATCCAGCCGGAGCGGACGTAGACCGCCTCGTCGGTGATCTCCCACCGCTGGACCCGGTAGTAGGCGCGCGGCACGGTCGCGGCCGACAGCAGGCAGGCCAGCGCGACGGCCACGGCCAGCCCGCCGAGAACGGCCGGCCGCGGCGTGAGGAACCAGTAGGCCGCCAGGACGGCCGCCGCCAGGGGGACGGCCAGCAGGAAGGCCTGGACGGTCCACCAGGCGACCGTGCGCGGGTCGGCCAGGTTGCGAGGAGGGCGCAGGGTGAGCTCGGTCACGGGTCAGCCGGTCCTCTTCATCGAGTCGGCGGTGGCCAGCAGCGCGAAGCCGAGGATGCCGAGCCCGATGCCGGCGAAGACCTCGTAGCCGTCGAGGAACGGCAGGCGATTGACGATCAGGAAGTCGTGCGCCCAGCCCCACCAGCCGAGGACGGTGTTGACCACGCCGCCGACGCCCTGGATGAGGAGCACGGCGCCGGCCACGTCGAGGATTGCCTTCATGCCGCCAAGCCTCGGGTTCGGGCGGCGGCCGCTGCGTCGGCCACAGGTTGAGACCGGTATCGACTTTGGTCGCTGTCGCCCCGCCGAATGGTGGCCCTACGGTGGGGGACCATGAAGGTGGAGTACCGGTGGCTGCTGCCCTCGGTCCTGCTCGGCGATCCGGAGGAGGGGCGGCCGGTGCGCCGCTCGACCCGCGACTGGATCGTGGACATCCTGGTCTTCCTGGTCGCCTGCGGGCTGGCGGTGCTGTCGCTGCCCGACCTGGACGGCCTGGCCAGGCCGTTGCGGGTCAGTGAGCAGGTGCTGGGCGCGCTGGCGTGCGCGTCGGTGTGGCTGCGCCGTCGCTGGCCGGTCACCCTGGCGGTCGTGACGACGCTGCTGTCGGCCACCTTCGTCATGGTGGGCGGCGCCTCGGCCGTGGCGCTGTTCACGGTGGCCGTGCACCGCCCCTTCAAGATCTCCGGCATCGTGCTCGCGCTCAACCTGGTCAGCGTCTTCCCGCTGGCGCTGTGGCGCCCCGACGAGCTCGGTCCCGCGTGGATGATGGGCGTCGGGGTGCTGCTCGTGTTCGCGGTGTTCGGCTGGGGCATGGTCGTCAGGTCCAGGCGGCAGCTGGTCCACACCCTCAGGGAGCAGGCGCAGGTGGCCGGCCGGGAGGCCAGGCGGCTCGAACGCGAGCGCATCGCCCGGGAGATGCACGACGTGCTCGCCCACCGCATCTCCATCCTCAGCCTGCACGCGGGTGCCCTGGAGTTCCGGCCTGACGCGCCGCCCGAGCAGATCTCCAAGGCGGCAGGGGCGATCAGGGAGAGCGCCCACCAGGCGCTGCAGGACCTGCGTGAGGTCATCGGCGTGCTCCGCCAGCCGGGCGACGACGCCGACGGCCGTCCCGAGCGCCCGCAGCCCACGCTGGACGACCTGCGCGGGCTGGTCGAGGAGTCGCGCGCGGCGGGCATGGAGGTGGCGCTCCGGCTGGAGGCGGTCGGCCACGCGCCGGAGAGTCTCGGCCGCAACGCCTACCGGATCGTCCAGGAGGCGCTCACCAACGCGCGCAAGCACGCCCCCGGCGCGCCCGTCCGGGTGGTGGTGACGGGCGGCCCTGGCGAGGGGCTGACCATCGCGGTCCGCAACAAGACCAGCTGGCCGTCCAGCATCCCCGGCACCGGCACGGGGCTGATCGGGCTGGCCGAGCGGGCGGAGCTGGCCGGTGGCAGGCTGGCCCACCGGCGCGCCGCCGAGGGGGATTTCGTTCTGGAAGCATGGCTGCCGTGGGAGAAATGAAGATCCGGGTACTGATCGTCGACGACGACGCGCTGGTCCGAGCGGGGCTGTCGATGATCCTCGGCGGCACCGGCGACATCGAGGTGGTGGGCGAGGCCGCCGACGGCGACCAGGTGCCGAGGCTGGTCGCCGAGCACCGGCCCGACGTGGTGCTCATGGACATCCGCATGCCGCGCGTCGACGGGCTGTCCGCGACCGAGGCGCTGCGCGGCACGGCGAGCCCGCCGGAGGTGGTCGTGCTCACCACCTTCCACGCCGACGCCCAGGTGCTCAGGGCGCTGCGGGCGGGGGCGGCCGGGTTCCTGCTGAAGGACATCCCGCCGGCCGACCTGGTCGCCGCCATCCGCCGGGTGGCCGCGGGGGAGCCGATCCTGTCGCCCGCGGTCACCAGGCAGCTCATCTCCCACGTGGCCGACGGCGGCGCGGGCACCCGCAGGGACCGGGCGCGGGCGATGCTCGACCGGCTGAGCGAGCGCGAGCGCGAGGTGGCGGTCTCGGTGGGGCGGGGGCGGTCCAACGCCGAGATCGGCGGCGAGCTCTACATGAGCGTCGCGACCGTCAAGGCCCATGTCTCGCGTATCCTCACCAAGCTGGCGCTCAACAACAGGGTGCAGATCGCGCTGCTGGTCCACGACGCGGAGTCATGACAGCATCCGCTCCAGCCGGGCGCGGTGCAGCACCATGTCGTCGGGGTCGTCGGGAGCGGGCTGCTCGCCGAAGTGGATCCGGCGCTGCCAGACGCGGGCCATGACGATGCCGTGCCGCAGCGCCGCGTACACCTCGTAGAAGTCCATGTCCCTGGGCGTGTGGCCGGACAGGTCGCGGTAGGTGGCGCAGACGTCGGCGCGGCGCATGAAGCCGGGCAGGCCGGGCAGCTCGAAGACCTCGGCCAGGTCCTGGAAGAACCGGTGCAGGAAGATCATCCAGGCCAGGTCGAGCTCGCGCGGCCCCACCGCCGCCATCTCCCAGTCGAGCACCGCCACGGGGGTGAAGTCGCGGTACATCACGTTGCCGATCCTGGCGTCTCCCCAGGTCAGCACGTCGGGGCCGGGCTCGGCGGGCCAGTGGTCCTCCAGCCAGTCGAAGGCCCGTTCCAGCAGCGGGATGCGCGAGGGCCCGCGCATCCACTCGTAGTAGGCGCGCTGCGCGTCGACGTGTGCCCGCAGCCCGCGCCGGCCGAGCGGAGCCAGTTCGGCGTCGCTGAAGCGGGTGCCGTGCAGCCGGGCGGCCACGGCGACCGTGGCGTCCTGCAGCCGCCGCCGGTCGTCGGGCGCCGCCTCCAGCAGCCAGCCCTCGAAGGTGTACGGCGGGACGTCGGGCGGCACCTCGCCCTCCTCCCGCTCCATCACGAAGAACGGCGTGCCGAGCGGTCCGGCCGACGGCTCGAACCGCAGCGCCCTCGGCGCGAGCACCCCGGCCCGTTCCCTGGCCAGCCGCATCACCTCGAACTGCGTGCCGAGGTCGTAGGTGGGGAAGACCGGCACCGCCTCCCGCGCGGGCGCCAGCCGGGCCACGCACCTGGTCGTGCCCGCGGTGAAGAACAGCGTCTCGCTGGACATCCCGTTGGCCGAGGGTCGCGAGAGCTGCGAGACCTCCTGCCCGAGCCAGGCGCTCAGCCGCTCGCGCAGCTCGTCGAGGTCCCTGGTGGAGGTGCGCATCTGCTCGGTCACGACCCTGTCGTACGTCTCCAACCAAGCGCTTGTCCATATACGAGTCACGACACGGACATGTGTGTGACACCCTTACCCTTGGTGAGTAGGACAATCGCGAAGGGTCAGTCGAGAGGCAGTGGGATGAGCTCAGCCGGTGATGGCCTGTCTCGTCCGCTTCCCGAGCAGGTGAGGCTCAACGTGGTGGACCTGGCGGCCCAGCTGCTCGGCGCCATGCCGCCCACGTCCGTGCCGGCGCCGCTGCGCGGCATCGCGAAGTTCGACCCCCGTAAACGCGCCAAGCTGGGCGGCGCGCCCATCGCCGCCCAGCTGGAGAACGACAAGACCTTCCGCGAGGCCGTCGCCGAGTCGATCGAGAAGGGCTGGCCCGAGCTGGTCGCCTCGCTGGCCGAGGGGCACGTGCCGCCCGCCGCCGACCCCGTGCTGGTCGCGGCCGCTGCGTACCTGACCAGGCCGCCCGGCTGGGCGGACATGGTGGAGATGGCCAGGGCCGACCTGGAGCAGTCGGCTGTCGCCGCCGAGGGATCGGCGCAGGAGGCGACCGTCACCCGGCTGCGCGAGCAGCTGGCCACCCAGAAGACCGCCGCCAAGGAGGAGTCCGAACGGCTGCGCGAGCAGCTCAAGGCGGCCAGGGCCGAGAACTCCGACCTGCGCCGCAAGCTCCACGACGCCAGGGAGCGGCTCAAGACCGCCGAGCAGCGGGCCGCCGAGCTGGCCCAGACCGCCGAGGATGCCAGGGTGGCGGCGTCCACGGCCGGCAGCGCGGGGGAGGCCGAGCTCCGGCGGACGCGCGAGCGCCTGGTCGACGTCGAGCGGCAGCTCGAGGCCTCGCGCAGGGCGGCCCGTGAGGGCCGCAGCATCGAGGACACCAGGATCAGGGTGCTGCTGGACGCGCTCCAGGACGCCTCCGCCGGGCTGCGCAGGGAGCTCGCCCTGCCCACGACGATCAGCAGGCCCGCCGACTCGGTCGCGGCCGTCGCCCCCGGCGCGCCCACCGTGCGGGGAGTGCCCGCCAGGGCGCTGGCCGACGACGATCCGCAGCTGCTCGACCAGTTGCTCGCGCTGCCCCAGGTGCACCTGATCATCGACGGCTACAACGTCACCAAGACCGGGTACGGCACGCTCACCCTCGCCGACCAGCGCAACCGGCTGATGACGGGCCTCGGCGGCCTGGTCGCGCAGACCAGGGTCGAGGTCACGGTCGTCTTCGACGGCGCGGAGCTCAACGCGCCCGTGCAGGTCGTCGCGCCGCGCGGGGTCCGGGTGATGTTCAGCGCGCCCGGCGAGATCGCCGACGATCTGATCCGCCAGCTGGTGCGGGCCGAACCGCAGGGCAGGGCGATCGCGGTGGTCTCCTCCGACCGCGAGGTGGCCGAGTCGGTGCGCAGGATGGGGGCGCGCCCCGTGCAGTCGGCGCTGCTCCTGCGCCGTCTTGGCCGAGCCTAGGTCACAAATTGGGTGACTTTTTGAGCTGCTAGGCACCGCTTCTGTACTATTTCGCCCCAGGCGTGATCACTGGGAGGCGTGTCGTCGTGAGGTTTGGCCGGGTGCCGGTGGCTGTGGGTCTCGCGCTCGGAGCGCTTTTCCTGCCCTTGGACGGCGCGCTCGCCGATCCCCGCCCCTCGATCTCTCAGGCCAAGGCCAAGCTCGAGAAGCTCAACGACAAGGCCGACAAGGTCGTCGACAGGTACAACACGGCCACCGAGAAGTACAAGAAGGCCAAGAAGACCTACGACGGGCTCAACACCAGGTACAAGAGCAAGCTGGCCAGGGTGGCGGGCCTGCGTGCCGAGGTCGTCGGCATGGCGGTCAACGCCTACCAGGGCGTCGACGCCACCACCTGGTCCTCGCTGATGGGTGACGCCGACCCCACGGCGACCCTCGGCAGCATGGCGCTGATGGGCCAGATGACGGCCGAGCGGGCGCAGACCCTCGCCGCCTTCGACGAGGAGAACCGGCAGCTCAAGGCCGACAAGGAGGAGGCGCAGGGCGCGCTCACCGAGGCCGACAAGCTGCGCGACGACGTCAAGTCGGAGCGGGACAAGATCCTCGAGCTGGTCGAGCAGCAGAAGAAGCTGCTGCGCAGGCTCGGCGCCTACCGGGTGGGCAACCCCAACAGCACCGGCCTCAAGTACACCGGCTCGGCCTCCGGCAACGCCGCCGCCGTGCTGAGCTTCGCCTACGCGCAGATCGGCAAGCCGTACCAGTACGGCGGGACGGGCCCGGGCGGCTGGG
This sequence comes from Nonomuraea sp. NPDC003754, assembly GCF_053605785.1. Classification (NCBI taxonomy): domain Bacteria; kingdom Bacillati; phylum Actinomycetota; class Actinomycetes; order Streptosporangiales; family Streptosporangiaceae; genus Nonomuraea; species Nonomuraea sp. NPDC003754. The sequence continues at coordinate 163,894 of NZ_JBSGJX010000017.1, read as the reverse complement.
ACTGCTCGGGACTGACCCAGGCCTCGTGGCGGGCCGCCGGCGTGTCGCTGCCGCGCACCACCTGGGAGCAGTGGGCCTGGGGTGCCAAGCGCAGGGTCTCTCTCGACAAGCTGCAGCCCGGCGACCTCATCTTCAGCTCAGGGCTCGGGCACGTGAGCATCTACGCCGGCGGCGGCAAGATCGTGCACGCCCCCCAGACGGGTGACGTGGTGAAGGTCGCCAGCCTGTCCTCCTACGGCGGGCGGCTGGTCGGCGCCATCCGGCCGTAGCTCTCGCTCATCTCGCGCAGCACCCGCAGGTAGGCGCTCACCGCGGGCGGGCGGCCCGGCGCCGGCAGGACGGCGGCGCTGATCCGCCTGGCGGGCAGTCGCGGCGCGGGCTCGACCAGCCGGATGCCGGAGCGCACGGCCATGCCCGCGATCGACGGGTGGAGCATCACGCCCACGCCCGCCGCCACCAGGCCCTGGCGGCCGTTCCAGTCGTCGCACAGGTGGGCGATCCTCGGCGCGCGTCCCATCGCGGCCCGCAACTGCGCGACGGGGGCCAGGCCGTCGGGGTGCGTGCCGTCGATCCAGGGCTCGGCGGCGAGGTCGGCCAGCCGTACCCGCTCTCCGGCCGCCAGCGGATGCCCGGCCGGCAGGGCGACCAGCAGCTCGTCGTCGAACAGGTCGAGCACTTCCAGCTCCGGGTCGGGGACGGGATCCCACGAGGTCAGCAGGGCGACGTCGGTGGCGCCCTCCACCAGGCCGGCGGTGACGGGGCACGCGACGTCAGGGCCGCCGACCTTGAGGGAGAGCTCGACGCCCGGGTGGTCGGCGGCGAAGCGGCGGAAGCTCTCGGGCACGAACCTGGTGGCCGCGCTCGGGAAGGCGGTGACCCTGACCCGGCCGGTGTCCGCCGTGGCGAAGGCGCGCAGCCTGGTCTCGAACAGGCTCATGCCGTCGAGCACGGCCATGGCCTGCTCGATCGCCGCCCGGCCCGCCTCCGTCGGCTGGACGCCCCTCGGGCGGCGGTGGAAGAGCGTGACGCCGGTGTGGCGTTCGAGCATGGCGATCTGCCGCGAGACGGCGGGCTGCGTCATGGAGAGCACCTCGGCCGCTCCGGAGAACGAGCCGCGCCGTCCGACCTCCACCAGGACGCGTAGCGACCACCCATCAAGCATGCGCCGAGTGTATGTCGCAGGGATTAAGCCTTAATTCTCCTTATACCGGGAGTGTGAGGAAAGTAACGGATGCGATCTGACAGGTCGCCACAGAAGCAACTGTGAGCAGGGTCACATTCGGATAACGAAACCCGGTGTAGAGCAGCGACTCCTCTTCTGACAAGAACCAGTCGGTGATCTTGACAGCTTTGCCCGGCCTTTGCCTGGCCTTGGGGCGCCGGGTACGTTCTCGCATCGCGGCGACCAAGCCATGGCGCCGGAACCGCTCACCGGCCCCCCAACGGCCGGTGCACGCATAAAGATCCGCTGGTCGCCGCGCCGTAACCCCAGACAGGCGTGCGCGGTCGACCCGCCGAGTCCGTGCGGCATGGAGCACGGAGCCGGGGACCCACGTTCCTGGGGTGAATCCGGCCTGCGGGCCGGAAGGGCGACTTCCCCGCCCGAACCCGTCAGCTAACCCGGTAGGCATTGGTGGAAGTCCCAAGGAGACATTCTGTCTACCCCCTCTAGCACAACCCGTCTGTCCTGCCTTGCCCTCAGCGGCGTCGTGGTGGCGATGGGAGGGATCGTCCTCCACGCACCCGCGGCGCAGGCGACAGTGACCCCGGCGACAGCGGCCCCCGCGACCACCACCCTGGTGACCCCGGTGACCACCACCCTGGCGACGACGACGACCGTGAAGACGGCGCCGGCCGTACAGGCGGGCGCGGCGTCAACGGCCGCGGCGACACGGCAGGCCAAGGCGGCTCGACAGCGGCTGAAGGCGGCCAAGGCCGTCGCCACCGCCAAGAAGCAGATCGGCGACCCCTACCGCTTCGGCGGCACAGGACCCGGCGCCTTCGACTGCTCGGGACTGGTCCAGTACTCCTGGGCCAAGGCCGGCATCAAGATCCCCCGCGTCACGTACAGCCAGTACGCGCGCATCAGGAAGAAGGTCAGGTGGAGCGATCTCAAGCCTGGTGACCTGATGTTCTTCCGCGGGAAGGGTCACGTCGGCATGTACGTCGGCAAGGGCCGGATGGTCCACTCGCCGAGCACGGGCAAGACCGTGCGGATCGAGAAGCTCGGCGGCTGGCGCAAGGCGTCCTTCGCCGGCGCGGTCCGCCCCGGCGCGTAACCCCCGGCCGCCGGACGCCCGAAGCCCCGGCGCGTAGCCCCCGGCCGCCGGACAGGCCTAAGCCCCGTCCATCCCCCTCGGACGGGGCTTCGGCCTGTCCGGGCTAGCATCACAGCCGTGGTGACCCGCAGAACCCTGCTGGCGGCCGCGCTGGCCGGACCGGCGATCTGCACGGTGGCCGGGTCCGCGGGACGCCGCCTGCCGCCCGAGGCCCGCGCGCTCGGCGAGTCAGGCGTCGTCGTCGCCTACGGCGCGCGCTCGCTCGTCGTCGGGCACCACACCGCCGCCGCCCTCCTGCGCGACCTGGCCACGCGGGCCGACGCGGCGGCCCTCACCGTCTCGGCGGTCCTGCGGCGCGCCGTACGGCCACGGGTCGTGGTGCCCAGGACCACCGCGGAGGCGGCCGCCCTCGCGGGCACGGGCCCCGTCGACGGGCTGGCCGCGCTGGCCTCGGCGGAACAGGTGATCGTCCTGCCCGGCGCCTTCGCGCGCCTCACACCCGTGGGCCGCGACGTCGTCCTCACCCACGAGCTGACCCACGTGGCCGCCGGAACGGAAGGGCGGCCCGTGTGGCTGCGGGAAGGGTTCGCCGACTACGTCGGCTACCTGCGCTCGGGACTCGCGACGCGGGTGGCGGCGGCGGAACTGGCGGCCGAGGCACGCGCGGGACGGCTGCCCGGCGCGCTGCCCGCCGACGCCGCCTTCGCGCCGGGCACGCCCCGGCTCGCGCAGGTCTACCAGGAGTCATGGCTGGCCTGCCGCCTGATCGCCGCCAGGTACGGCGAGCGGGCGCTGGCCGACCTCTACCAGCGGGCCGCCGGAATGCGGCTCGGCCAGGCGCTCGAGCCGCTGGGCCTGTCGGTCCGCGCGCTCGTCGCGCACTGGCGGGAGTATGTCCGCAACGAGCTGACAGGCGCGGAGGGAGACGGATGAGGCGGCTGGACCGGCAGGCGGGCATCGCGTTGACGGTGCTCGGGGTGGCCATCCTGGTGGTCGTGGTGCTCACCACGCCGTGGGACGTCATGGCGGGGGCGCCCACGGTGCCGCCCGACCCCGCACAGGACTTCACCTCCGCCCAGATCGCCCGCTCCCGCGCCTTCGACGCGGCCACGAGCGTGCCCTCCTACCTGTCGCTCGGCCTGACCGTCGTGTTCGCCGGCCTGCTCGTGGCCACCCCCCTCGGCGCGCGGCTGCTGCGCGGGCTGAGGGGGCCGTGGTGGCTGCGGGTCGTCCTCGGCGTCGTCGTGCTGACCGCCGTCGTCGAGGTGCTGCGCTGGCCGCTGGGCATGTGGTTCGAGACCGAGCTGCGCGCCTTCGGGCTGTCCACCCAGAACTGGTGGAGCTGGACGGGCGACCGGCTCAAGTCCATCGGCGTGCGGGTCGCGCTGCTGTCGGTCATGGTGCTCGCGATCGTCGGCCTGGCCAGGCGCTTCAGGCGGTGGTGGGTGCCCGTGGCGGCCGGCGCGTTCGTGCTGACGGTGGGCGCCTCCTTCGTCTACCCCGTCGTGTTCGAGCCGATCTTCAACGACTTCGCCCCGATGCCCGCGGGAGAGCTGCGTACCGACCTGCTCGATCTGGCCAGGCGGGCCGACGTGCCGGTCGAGGACGTGCTCGTCGCCGACGCCTCCCGCCGGACCACCGCGCTCAACGCCTACGTCTCCGGGTTCGGCGCCACGCGCAGGATCGTCGTCTACGACACGCTGCTGAAGGCGCCGGACAAGGAGGTGGAGCTGATCATCGCGCACGAGCTGGGGCACGCCACGTACGACGACGTGCTCCACGGCACGCTCGTGGGCGGGCTCGGCGCGGCCTTCGGGGCGGTGCTGCTGTTCTGCGTGGCCCCGCTGTGGCGCCGGCCGTTGTCGGACCCGCTGGCGGTGGGGGCCGTCATGGGGTTCCTGTCGCTGGTGACGGTGTTGTCGGGGCCCGCGCAGAACCTCGTCAGCCGTCACGTCGAGGCGAGGGCCGACCTGCACGCGCTGGACCTGACCCGGGACCCGGGGACGTTCATCGCGATGCAAAAACGGCTTGCTGTTACCAACATTTCGGACTTGTCGCCTGATGCTGTGGAATATGTGCTCTATGCCTCGCATCCGACCGCGCCGCAGCGCATCTCCATGGCCCGCTCATGGGAGCTCATGAACGCCCCGTGAGCAGGGCGCTTCTCATGACCTCCGCCCCTGCCGCGCCCCGGCCCCGCCCCGCCTCCCGGCGGACGCGCCGTGCCGGCCGGCCGGATGTGGGCGGGGTGGCGGCGTGACCAGGGTGCTCATCGTCACCAACGACTTCCCGCCCAGGCCGGGCGGTATCCAGTCGTTCGTCCACGGGCTGGCCCTGCGCACCCCCTCCGTGATCGTCCATGCCTCGCGGTGGCGCGGCTGGGAGGAGTTCGACGGGCGCCAGCCGTACCCGGTCGTCCGGCATCCCACCTCCCTCATGCTGCCCACGGCCGCGGTGGCGCGCGCGGCGGCCAGGCTGGTGACCGCGCACGGCGTCGACACCGTCGTCTTCGGCGCGGCCGCCCCGCTCGGCCTTCTCGCCCCCCGCCTGCGCGCCGCGGGGGCGCGCAGGATCGTCATGCTCACCCACGGGCACGAGTCCTCGCCGCTGTTCCGCCCCCTCATGCGGCGGATCGGCGCCCACGCGGACGTGGTCACCTACCTCGGGTCCTACACCCACGCCCGGCTCGTCGGGGTGGTGCCCGCCGCCAAGCTCGTCCGGCTCACGCCGGGCGTCGACCCGGCGCTCTTCCACCCGTCGGTGGAGGCGGCGGCGCTGCGCCGGTCACTCGGGCTCGACGGCAGGCCCGTCGCGGTCTGCGTGTCCAGGCTCGTGCCGCGCAAGGGACAGGACACGCTGATCACGGCATGGCCGCTGGTGCTGCGGGCGGTCCCGTCGGCGGTGCTGCTCGTCGTGGGCGGCGGGCCGTACCACCGGCGGCTGGCCCGCATGGCGGCACCCCTCGGCGGGTCCGTACGGTTCACCGGCGTCGTGCCCCCCGCCGAGCTGCCCTCGTACTACGCGGTGGGCGACGTGTTCGCCATGCCGTGCAGGACCCGGCTGGGCGGGATCGACGTCGAGGGGCTGGGGATCGTGTTCCTCGAGGCGTCGGCGACCGGCCTGCCGGTGGTGGCGGGCGCCTCCGGCGGAGCCCCCGACGCCGTACGGCACGGCGAGACGGGGTTGGTGGTGGACGGCAGGTCGGTGGACGAGGTGGCGGGCGCGCTGATCGACCTGCTGGGCGATCCCGGAAGGGCGCGCAAGATGGGGGAGCGGGGCAGGGAGTGGGTGTCGGGCGAGTGGGACTGGGAGCACGTCGCCGCCCGTTTCCACACCCTCCTGTGACACGGGCCTGTGACGTGTGCCCCGGGCGGGGGTCAGGCCGAGGGGGCGGGATGGACGCCGGTCTGGCGGGACGGGTCGATGGAGTCGGCCAGGCGGTGCAGGCCGAGCGCGAGCGTGTGACGCAGCCCGCCGTCCCGGCCGGCCCGCCACGGTCGTAAGGCGGCCAGGCGCTCCGCCGCGGCGACGCGGTCCCGGTGCGCCGACCGGGTGTACAGGTAGCTCAGCTGGTCGTTCATCGAGCGTCCTCCGTTTTCACTGCCGCCGGCCGGTCGATCCGGTCGTTCATCGTGCGCCCGCGGCTCTGACGATCGCGATGTCGCCGCTCAGCGTGCGTGCCCGCACCTCGACCTTGTCGACGCCCTCGGCGGGCTGCTCCGACTGCCGCAGCTCGGACCGGACGCGCCCGGACAGCGACGACACCTCGAGCCAGGCGGCCGACCCCTCGGCGATCGCGATCCTGATGTCTCCCGAGGCGCTCTCGGCGCCGACCCTGCCGCGCGCGACGCTCTCCACGACCAGGTCGCCGGAGGCCGAGCGGCTGCCGACGTCGCCGCCCGCATGGCCGATGACGGTGTCACCGGAGGCGGTGACGACGGAGATCCCGCCGCCGACGGTGCCGAGCCGCACGTTGCCTGAGGTGGCGTCGACGATCGCGTCGCTTTCGATGACGTCACATCTGACGTCGCCGGAGGCGCTTTTGACGCCGAGTTCGACCGCGTGCGCCACCGTGACGTCACCGGAGGCGCAGTCGACAGCCACTTCCCGCAGTTCGCCCGTGGCGATGACGTCGGCGGAGGCGGTCGTGGCGCGCAGGTTGGAGCGTGAGGGCAGCGCGATGGAGACGTGGAGTGCGGGCGCCCTCCTGAACCGCTGCCGGTCGGGGGCCTTGACGGTGATCACCCCGTCGGCGTGCTCGACGACGACGTCCTGCGCGTACTCGATGTCGGTGGGGCTGCCGGGGTCGGCCGGCCGTATCTCGACGTGGGTGTCGTCGCGGTCGCTCGCGCTGATCCTGATCTGGCCGGCCGGGATGTCGACGTGGGCGGTGACGGGCTCGGGTGTGGAGAAGACGGGCATGACGGAACTCCAAACGTGTGAGAGAAGGACGGCGGTCAGCTCACCCAGCCGCTGATGCGGCGGCCGATCGTGGGGGGCGGCGTGCCGGGCGCGGGCTCGGCGACGGCGCCGGACAGCGCCCTGACCAGCCAGGCGTTGACCGAGACGCCCGAGGCGGCGGCGGCCCGTTCGATGCGGGCCTTCAGCGCCTCCGGCAGCCGGAGCGTCATCCGGGCGGTGCCCTGGTCGGCTTCGCCGGGCGGCGTCGGCGGCTCGGCGGCCTCCGGCGGGAACCCCGGAGCGGCCGGGAAGGGCGGCAGCGGGGCAGCCCCCGGGGCGGGCGGGAAGGGCGGCTGCGGAGCGGCGGGCGTGCCCGCGTGCCAGGCGGGCGGCACGGTGACCACGAACTCCGGCTGCCTGCCGCGGATGCGCACGTCGACGACGCCGGGCTCGATCTCCCGCGTCAGCTCGTCGGCGGCCTCGGAGAGCACCTCGATGAGCGTGAGCCGCAGAGAAGAGTCGAGCAGCCCGGTGAGCCGGTCGGCCATCGCCCGCGCCTCTGGCCCCGCGGCGTCGGCCGCGTCGCCGAACTCGCGGCGCAGGTTCTCGATGTAGTGCGTCAGATCCATGACGTCATCATGGCATCACCATGACGTCAACACAAGAGGGGGTGACGTCAGTGGGCGCGGCCGTCCTCGTCGAGGTAGTCGCGCCACGACCGCTTCGGCCTCCAGCCGAGCATCCTGACCGCCTTCTCGCACGAGATCGCCGAGGCGTCCACCCGGTCGTGCGGGCGCACCTCGACCGCGTCGCCGTACAGCCGGGCGGCCAGCGCGCGCAGGTCGTGGCCGCCGGCGTTGTCGGGGGAGGCGATGTAGAAGATCTCGTGCCCCGGCAGCGAGCACTCCACGGCCAGCACGATCGCGTCGGCCAGGTCGTGGACGTCGACGTAGCCGCCCAGGCTGACGCCGGCCGCCGCGGCGTCCCTGACGACGGGGCCGAGATTGCGCTCGTAGTTGCCCTCGTGCTGCACCCAGCTCGGCCTGATCGGGACGCAGCGCAGGTCGCAGCGGCGCACCGCGGCGTCCATGAGCTGCTCGCCGAAGTGCTTGGCCAGCGCGTAGGGGTCCTGCGGGCGGGCGGGATGCTCCTCGTCGACGGGGACGTAGTCGGGCAGGAAGGGCCGGTCGGGGAAGAAGAAGCCCGGCACGGTCTCGCTGGAGATGTTCACGAACCGTCCGGCGCCGCAGGCGATCGCCGCCTCCAGCACGTTGAACAGCGCCATGAGGTTGTTGTGGAAGACCACGTGCGGCGGGTTGGACAGCGGATCGGGGATGGCGGCGGCGTGCACGACCGCCTCGACGCCCCTGACGGCGGCGAACGCCTGGCCGGCGTCGGTGAGGTCGGCCTGCTGGTAGGCGGGCGCACCGGGCTCGGCGCGCTCGTGGACGGGACGGGTGAGGTCGATCGCCGTCACCTCGTGTCCGGCCGCCTGGAGGGCGCGCACGGTGGCGCGCCCCACCTTGCCGTGGGCTCCTGTGACTGCGACGCGCACGTCGTTCCTTTCGTACGGCCCGGCCGGGCGGGCGGCGCGCCTCCCCCTGGGAAAGACGGGGGGAGGAGGCGCGTCAGCCCTTCGTGGAGCCGAGCGTGAGCCCGGAGATGAACTGCTTGTGCGCCAGCTGGAAGACGATCAGCGTCGGCAGCGCCACCAGCAGCGACCCGGCCGCCAGCAGGTTGTAGTCGGTGAAGAACTGCCCGCGCAGGTTGTTCAGCGCCGACGTCACCGGCAGCTTGTCGCCCGACGACATCAGCACCAGCGCCCACAGGAAGTCGTTGTACATCCACGTGAACTCCAGCGTGGCCAGCGCCGCCAGCGCGGGACGGCACAGCGGCAACGTCAGCTGCCAGTAGCGCCGCCACACGCTCGCCCCGTCCACCAGCGCCGCCTCGGAGATCTCCTCGGGGATCGTCCGCATGAAGTTGGCCAGCACGAACACGCAGAAACCGAACTGGAAGGCCACGTGGACGAGGATCAGCCCGAGGTAGGAGTCGTACAGCGACAGCGAGTCCGACAGCCACCACGGCAGCGGGACCAGCGTGTACAGCGTGTACAGCGGCGTGATCAGCACCTGCGGCGGCAGCAGGTTGCCCGCCGTGAACACCACCAGCAGCACCTTGCGCCCCGGGATGCGCAGCCGGGCGATCACGAAGGCGGCGAAGGAGGCCAGCAGCAGGGTGAGGATCACGCCGGGCACGACGACGATGAGCGTGTTGAGGTAGTACTTGGGCAGCTCGGCCTGGGCCCAGGCCTGGGTGTAGTAGTCGAGGGTGAGCGTGCGGGGCAGCGAGAAGTAGCCCAGCTCGGCCGTCTCCTCGTACGGCCGCAGCGAGGCGTAGACGGCCAGCAGCAGCGGCAGCAGCCAGCCCAGCGACACGACCACGAGGAAGGCGTGCAGCACCACGCGCGACGGCCGGAAGGGGCGTCTGGCCGGCGGCCGGGCCGGCTGGACGGCGGTGGGGCGGGAGGCGGTCAGCGTCACCTGCGGTCCTCCTTGAACATCTGCGTCAGGTAGGTGACGATGAACCCCATCGAGATCACCAGCAGGATCACCGCGATCGCCGAGCCGAACCCGATCCTGCTCGCCTCGCCCACGATGTTCTCGGTGACCAGCACCGACAGCAGTTCGAGCCCGTTCCTGCCCTTGTTGATGGCGTAGACGATGTCGAAGGCGCGCAGCGCCTCGATGACCGTGATCACCAGCACGATGATGTTGATCGGCCGCAGGGTGGGGAAGACCACGCGGAAGAACGACTGCGCCTCGTTGGCCCCGTCGATCGCCGCGGCCTCCTTCAGCGCGGGGTCGACCGCCTTCAGCCCGGCCAGGTAGATGATCATCACGTAGCCGACGTGCCGCCAGGCGGCGGCCACCATGACGACCCAGATGTTGATGTCGCTGTCGCCGAGCCAGTCGGTGGTGAGCCCGGTCACCGCGTTCAGCACGCCGTAGTCGGAGGAGTAGACGAGCTGGGCGATGAAGCCGACGACGGCGAGGGACAGGACGACGGGCAGGTAGAGCGCGCTCTGGTAGGCCCGCGACAGCCGCAGCCGCCGGTCGAGCAGCACCGCGCAGAACAGCCCGAAGGGGGTGGCGACCAGGCCGAGGAAGCCCAGCCACAGCACGTTGTTGCGGACCGCGGACCAGAACGGCGGGTACTCGCCCGCCAGGTCTCCGTAGTTGCGCGTCCCGATCCAGCGCAGCTCGGAGATGCCGTTCCAGTCGGTGCCCGACAGCGCGATCGAGGCCAGCGTGGGTCCCCAGATGAGAGCCACGTTGACCAGGACGGCCGTCCCGAGCCCCAGGCTCAGGACAGCGAGGTCCCTGGGGGAGTATCGGCGGGTCATCAACGGAAGATGTTGAGCTTCTGCGCCTCGATGTCCTTCAGCAAGGAGTCGATGTCGTCGGGTTTGCCGACGAACCGTTGCAGCGCCGGGATCATCACGGTCGAGGCGAAGTCGGGCCGGGTGTCGCGGTCGAGGAACTGGGCGATGTGCTTGGCCTGCGAGACCAGCTCGGCACCCCGTTTCTGCAGCGCGCTGTAGCCGCCGGTGTCGGCCTTGGAGCTGGCCGCCAGTGTGCCGGGGTCGAGCTTGGTGGCCGCGTTCTGCGAGGTGGCCTGCGCGAAGTGCTTGAGCAGCGTCTTGGCGCCGTCCACGTTCTTGGCCTTGGCCGAGATCATGTAGCCGTCGATCGGCGCGTCGATGGAGTCGGTGCCGAACTGCGGGTTGATCTCGGGGAAGGTGAAGAAGTCGATGTCGTCGCGGTCGGCCTCGGGGAACTGCTGGGCGACGAACATGCCCAGCAGGTACATGCCGGTCTTCTTCTGGGCGAGCGACTGCCCGGCCTCCTGCCAGGTACGGCCCAGCGCCGCGGGCTGGTGGAACTCCATCAGGCCCCGCCAGGTGTCGAAGACCTGCCTGACCTTCGGGTCGGTCCACGTCTCCTTGCCGGCCATCAGGGAGATGTGGAAGTCGTAGCCGTTGGTCCGCATGTTGAGGATGTCGAAGGTGCCCATCGCGGGCCAGCCGTCCTTGTCGGCGAAGGCGATGGGGATGAGCCCGTCGGCCTTCATCTTCCTGGCCAGCGCGGTTAACTCGTCCAGCGTCTTGGGTGGCTGGTAGCCCTTCTCCTCCCACAGGCTCTTGCGGTAGAAGACCGCCCACGGGTAGTAGGTGAACGGGACGAAGTACTGCTTGCCGTCCGAGCCTGTCGAGGCCGCCTTGAAGGCGGGGGTGTAGTCGGCGCCGATCTCCTGCCACACGTCGGAGATGTCGGTGGCCAGCCCCTGCTCGGCGAAGAACTGCATGCGGTAGCCCGCGAACCACGTGAACACGTCGTCGGGCGTGCCCTTGAGGTAGCGGTTGATGTTCTCCTGGAAGGTGTTGTGGTCGACCGTGTTGATTCTGACGTCGGCCTGCGTGAAGGCCTTGATCACGGTTTCCAGTGACTTCTTGGGGATTTCGTCGGAGGCGTTGGAGCCGATGGTGACGGTGCCGCGCGCCGCCGAACCGCTCGCGCCGGGGGCGCGCTGATCGCTGGGGTTTCCACCGCATCCCGCGAGGATCGCGGGGACTCCGAAGGCCGCTGCGCCGAGCAGCAGGTTCCGGCGGGTGATCGGCAGACGTTGGGTCATGGTGAGTTCCTCCTTGGCCGACCCTCAGATTCCCCCGATATTCCGCAAATTCCCACAGAATCAGCACGAATGTCAACGTAGGTTTCCTAACGATCGGAGGGCTTCCCAGAGGCGACTTCCGCGCCTATAGTTGATGTCAACTAGTTGATGTCAACTATGGAGATGTGCGTGGAGAACCGGCGCAAGGTGTCCAACCCGCTCGCCCTGGCGGTGCTGGCGTTCCTGCTGATGGAGCCGATGCATCCGTACGAACTCGGGCGGCGGCTGCAGGAGACCCACAAGGACCGCAGCTTCAAGTACAACAGGGGCTCGCTCTACATGGTGGTCAAGCAGCTGGCGAAGGCGGGTCTCATCGTCGAGCGGGAGACCGTGCGCGACACCGAACGCCCCGAGCGCACGCTCTACGCGCTCACCGACCCCGGCCGGCGCGAGCTCTACGACTGGCTGCGTGAGCTGGTCGCCCAGCCGGCGGAGGAGTACCCGCACTTCGGGGTCGCGCTCTCCCTGCTGAGCGTCCTCGATCCGGCCGAGGCGGCCGGCCTGCTGCGCCGGCGCGCCACCGCGATCGAGGCGCAGGCCGGCGAGATCCGCGAGAGCGTGCGCGCCGCCACCGAGAGCGGCGTCGCGTGGGTGTTCCTCGTCGAGGAGGACTACCGGCTCGCCGTGATCGAGGCCGAGCTCCGCTTCGTCGACCGGCTCGTCGAGGCGCTCCAGCAACCCGACTACGTCACCACCTGGCACACGATCTTCGGGAGTCATCATGGCAGCGGTTAGCACGGCACTGGTGATCGGCGGCGGCATCGCGGGCCCCGTGACCGCGATGGCACTGCGCCGCGCGGGCATCGAGGCGACCGTCCACGAGGCCTACGCGGGCACCGCGGACGGCATCGGCGGCACGCTCACCATCGCGCCGAACGGGCTGGACGCCTTACGGGCCGTCGGCGCGGACACGCCGGTCAAGGCCACCGGGCAGCCCGTGAAGGACACGGTGATCACCGACGGCGCGGGCAGGCTCATCGGCGAGTTCCGTGGCCTGGCCGACCTCGAGCCCGGCCAGGCGATGTGGCGCGGCGACCTGTACCGGGCGGTGCACGCCCACGCCGTCGCCTCCGGCGTCCCCTTCGCCTACGGCAGGCGCCTGGTCGGCGCCGACGAGAGCGCCACGGGCGTCACCGCGCACTTCGCCGACGGAACGAGCGCGAGCGCCGACATCCTCGTCGGCGCGGACGGCATCCGCTCCGTCGTCCGCACGCTCATCGACCCCGCCGCGCCCGAGCCGCGCCACGTCCCCCTGCTGAACTTCGGCGGCCTGGCCGACGTCGCGCCACCGGCCCGGCCCGACGCCGCGTACTTCGTCTTCGGCGGGCGCGGCTTCCTCGGCTACTGGGTCCAGCCCGACGGCAGGACCGCCTGGTTCGCCAACGTCCCCCACGACAGGCCGATGACCACCGCCCAGGCGCGGGCCGTGCCCGCGGACGAGTGGCTGCGCCGGCTGCGCGAGATCTACGCGGGCGACGTGCCCGGCCCGGAGCTGCTGCGGCACACCAGGCCCGAGGACCTGGTCACGCTGGGCACGGTCGAGATCATGCCGAGCGTGCCGCGCTGGCACAGCGACAGGATGGTGCTGGTCGGCGACTCCGTCCACGCGCCGTCGCCCAGCTCGGGACAGGGCGCGTCACTGGCGGCGGAGAGCGCGGTCGAGCTCGCCCGCTGCCTGCGCGACCTGCCCGACCCCGCCCGCGCCTTCGCGGCCTACGAACGGCTGCGCCGCGAGCGCGTCGAGAAGGTCGCCAGGCGGGCCGCCAGGACCAACAACAGCAAGGCGCTCGGGCCGTTCGCCATCACGATGATGAGGCTGATGATGCCGCTGGCGACGCGGACGTTCCTGAAGCCGGAGCGGACGCTCGGCGTCGAGCAACGCCACCACGTCGAGTGGGACGCCCCCGTCGGCGCCCCCTCGGCCACCTCGGCGCGATGAGCCCCCGTCGCTAGGCGTACAGGCCGTCGATCTCGGCGGCGAAGTCCTTCATCACCAGGTTCCGCTTGACCTTGAGCGTCGGCGTCAGGTGCCCGCTCTCCTCGGTCAGGTCCGCGTCCAGGATGACGAACTTCTTGATCTGCTCCGCCCGCGACACGCTTCTGTTGGCCGCGTCGACCGCCGACTGCACCTCCGCCAGCACCGCGGCGTCCTGCCCGGCCTGCCCGGCCGGCAGCCCGCGCTGCGCCAGCGCCTCGGGGTCGAGCGTGACGAGGGCGGCGGCGAACGGCCTGCCGTCGCCGACGACCATCGCCTGGGAGATCAGCGGGTGCGACCTGATGGCGTCCTCGAGCGGCGCGGGCGCGATGTTCTTGCCCGCGGCCGTGACCAGGATCTCTTTCTTGCGCCCGGTGATGCGTAGGTACCCGTCGCCGTCGAGCTCGCCGACGTCGCCGGTGTGGTACCAGCCGTCGGCGTCGACCGCCGCCGCGGTGGCCTCGTCGTTGTTCCAGTAGCCGTGGAAGACGTGGCGGCCCTTGGTGAGGATCTCGCCGTCCTCGTCGATCCTGACACTGGCGCCCGGGATCGGCTTGCCCACAGTGCCGATCTTGTTGGCGCCGGGCATGTTGACCGAGACGGGCGCGGTCGTCTCGGTCAGGCCGTACCCCTCGAAGACCTCGATGCCGACACCGGTGAAGAAGTGACCGAGCCGCTCGCCGAGCGCGCCGCCGCCGGAGACGGCCGCCGACAGCCGGCCGCCCGTGGCCTGGCGGAGCTTGCCGTACACCAGCCTGTCGAACAGCAGGTGCCGCAGGCGCAGGCCGAGCGGCGCGCCGCCGGCGGACCGGGCCTTGCTGTAGGCGATGGCGACGTCGGCGGCGCGGGCGAAGATCCTGCCCTTGCCGCTCGCGATGGCCTTCTGCTCGGCGCCGTTGTAGACCTTCTCGAACACCCTGGGCACGCCGAGCAGGAACGTCGGCTGGAAGGCCGCCAGGTCGGGCGCGACGTTCTTCATGTTCGGCGTGTGGGCCAGCACGGTGCCGGTCTCGACGAGCACGATCTGGATCACCCTGGCGAACACGTGCGCCAGCGGCAGGAACAGCAGCGCCGCCCGGCCCGGCACGTCGAAGAGCGGCTCCAGCGGCCCCCTGGCCACGTTGATCGAGGTGAACAGCAGGTTGTCGTGGGTGAGCCGGCAGCCCTTCGGCCTGCCCGTGGTGCCGGAGGTGTAGATGATCGTCGCCAGGTCGCCGCCCCGCCGGGAGGTACGGCGCGCCTCCAGCTCCTCGTCGGAGACGCCGGGACCGGTCAGGTCGCCGATCTCCGTCACCCGCCAGATGTTCTCCAGCGCCGGCTGGGCCGCCTTGACCGTCTCCTCGTGGGCGTCGAGCTCGACGAAGGCGGCCTTGGCGCCGCTGTCGGACAGGATCCACGCGACCTGGTCGGTGGCGGAGGTCTCGTACACGGGCACGCTGACCGCGCCGGCCGCCCAGATGGCGTAGTCGATGACGGTCCACTCGTACCGGGTGCGCGACATCAGCGCGATGCGGTCGCCGGGCTCGACGCCCGCGGCGATGAGGCCCTTGGCCAGCGCGGCGACCTCGTCACGGAACTCGCCCGCGGTGACGGCCGGCCAGCTCTCGCCGGCCTTCCTGCGCATCACGACCGCCCCAGGCTCCTGCTCGCCGCGCCTGAAGACCGTGTCGGTGCAGTTGGCGGTTAGCGGAACATCCACCAGGACGGGGACGCTGTACTCGCGCACGGATCACTCCTCCGGGTGCACGCTTCTGGGACGACCGAGGACGCTACCGCGTTAAGTTACGCGTGGGTAGCCTCGTCACATAGGCGTTATCAAGGGCGTTCATCACGCTAGCAGCCGTTGGGCGCAGTGCCGCACCAGCCGCGAAGGGGCGCCACTAGGGTGTCCCGTATGCGGGTGCATGTCGTGAGCGATGTCCACGGAAGCGTCGACGCGCTGGCCCGCGCGGGCGACGGCGCCGACGCCCTGATCTGCCTGGGCGACCTGATCCTCTTCATCGACTACGCCGACCACGCCCAGGGCATCTTCCCCGAGCTGTTCGGCGCGGAGATGGCCGCCGAGTTCATCGCGCTGCGCACCGCCAAGCGGTTCGACGAGGCCAGGCAGCTGTCAGGACGGCTGTGGGCGAGCCTCGACGGCGATCCGCGCGATCACATCGAGCGGATCGTCAGGGACCAGTACGCGCGGCTGTTCGCGGCCATGCCGACGCCGGCCTACCTGACCTACGGCAACGTCGACCTGCCCCGGCTGTGGGGCGACTACCTCAGGCCGGGGCTGACCGTGCTCGACGGGCAGACCGTGGAGATCGGCGGGCTCACGTTCGGCTTCGTCGGGGGAGGGCTGCGCACGCCCTACCGCACGCCGTACGAGATCAGCGACGAGGAGTTCGCCGCCAAGGTGGCCGCGGTCGGCGAGGTGGACGTCCTGTGCTGCCACATCCCGCCCGCGGTGCCCGAGCTGCTCTACGACGTGGTGGCCAGGCGCTACGAGAGGGGCAGCGAGGCGACGCTGGAGGCGATCAGGCGCACCCAGCCGCGCTACGCGCTGTTCGGGCACGTGCACCAGCCGCTCTACGCGCGCACCAGGATCGGCAGGACCGAATGCGTGAACGTCGGCCACTTCCGTGGAAACGGCGTCCCTTACGTCCTCGAATGGTGACCTGACCGGTACCTTGGTCGCATGGCTGACCGCACCACGTCGAGCATCACCATCGACGCCGACCGCTCCAGCGTGATGACCGTCGTCGCCGACTTCCCCGCCTACCCCGAATGGGCGGGTCAGGTGAAGTCGGCCGAGGTCCTGACCACGGACGGCGACGGACGCCCGCAGACCGTGCGCTTCGTGCTCGACGCGGGGGTGATCAGCGACACCTACACCCTCGGCTACGAGTGGAACGACGACGACAGCGTCAGCTGGCGGGTCGTCGAGTCCGGCACGATGGTGCGCGAGCTGAGGGGGAGTTACACCCTCGCCGATCGGGGCAGTGGCACCGAGGTGACCTACGATCTCGCGGTCGACCTGAAGGTCCCGATGATCGGCATGATCAAGCGCAAGGCGGAGAAGGTCATCGTCGACACGGCGCTCAAGGGTCTGAAGAGGCGTGTCGAGGGCCGATGAGAGTCCTGCTCTTCACCGGTAAGGGCGGCGTCGGCAAGACGACGGTGGCCGCGGCCACCGCGACGCTCGCCGCGCGGCGCGGGCTGAAGACCCTGGTCGTCTCCACCGACACCGCCCACTCGCTGGCCGACGCGCTCGCCGTCACCGTGGCCGACCAGCCGGTGGAGATCGAGCCCGGCCTGCACCTCCACCAGGTCGACACCCAGAAGTCGCTCGAACGCCACTGGGGAGAGCTGCAGGACTACGCCAGGGGCCTGTTCACCGAGCTCGGCCTCGACGAGATCACCGCCGAGGAGATCACCGTCCTGCCGGGCGCCGAGGAGGTCATCGCGCTGCTCGAGCTGCGCGAGCAGGCCCGGTCGGGACGCTGGGACGTCATCGTCGTCGACTGCGCGCCGACCGCCGAGACGCTGCGCCTGCTGTCCCTGCCCGAGGCGCTCGACTGGCACGTCTCGCGGCTGCTGCCCGTCGGACGCAGGCTGATGAAGGTCGTCGCGCCGTTCGTGCGCGGTCTCGCCCACGTCAGCACCCCCGGCGACGAGGTCGTCGGCGCGGCCGAGCGCCTGCACCGCAGCCTCATGGACGTGCGCGGGCTGCTCACCGGCCCCTCCGCCTCCGTCCGCCTCGTGCTGACGCCCGAGTCGGTGGTGCTGGCCGAGGCCAGGCGCACCCTCACCTCGCTCAACCTGTACGGCTACCGCGTCGACGCGGTGATCGCCAACCGCGTCTTCCCCGCCGAGGACGCCGACGAGTGGCGCACCCAGTGGGTGATCGCCCAGTCGAAGCTCCTGGCGGAGGCCGAGGAGTCGTTCGCCCCGCTGCCCGTCCACGTCGTCCCCTACCTGCCGGGCGAGCCCGTCGGCGCCGACGCGCTGGCCGAGGTGGGCGCGTCCGTTTACGCCGGCAGCGATCCGTTCGCCGATCCCGGCGTCGAGCCGCCGCTCGCCTTCGACGGCGACGAGCTGTCCCTCGCCCTGCCGGGAGCCGACAGGAGCGAGATCGACCTGGCCCGCAAGGGCGACGAGCTGATCGTCACGGCCGGGCCGTACCGGAGGATCCTGGCGCTGCCCGCCGCGCTGGCGCGCAGGAAGATCGGCGGCGCCGTGCTCCGCGACGGCCGCCTGCGGGTACGGTTCCTGGCAGGAGGGCGAGATGACTGAGAGCAACGACAGAGATCCCATCGGCACGGTCGCCGAGGAAGCGCGCAAGCTGTTCGACGCGCTGCAGGGGAGAGCCACCCGCCAGGTCGGCAAGACGGTGATCAACTCGTTCACCGGCGGCGGCAGCCGGGACAGGGACGTGTGGGGTGAGGCGGTCGCCGAACACCCCGAGGGCGAGTACATCTGCCGCGCGTGCCCGTTCTGCCGGGCCATCGCCGCGCAGCGGGAGTCGGGGTCGGACGTGACAGGGCATCTGATGGCCGCCGGTGGCGAGCTGTTCGCCGCCTTCCGCCAGGCCGTCGACGCGCTGAGCCGTCCGAGCACCGCCCGCAGGCCCCGTGAGGAGCGACGCGACGACGTGGAGCACATCGACCTGGGCTGAGGAGCTCCGGAGGAAAGGTTGGGACGGACATGCTGACGATCGGCGTGGACATCGGCGGGACGAAGGTCGCCGCGGGCGTGGTGGACGAGAACGGCACCATCATCGACAACGCCTTGCGGCCCACCGCGGCAGACCGGCCCGACCTGCTCGCCGTGACAGTCGCCGACGTGGTCAAGGAGCTGTCGAAGGGCAAGGAGATCGAGGCGGTCGGCGTGGGCGCGGCGGGCTTCGTCGACGAGACCCGCTCCATCGTCCGCTTCGCGCCGAACCTGGCCTGGCGCGAGGAGCCGCTCCAGAAGAAGATCACCGAGCTCGTCGGCCTGCCCGTCGTCGTGGAGAACGACGCCAACGCCATGGCGTGGGGCGAGGCCCGCTTCGGCGCGGGCAGGGGCGAGAGCCACATCGTGTGCGTCACCGTCGGCACCGGCATCGGCGGCGGCATCGTCATCGACGGCCAGCTCTACCGCGGCCGGTGGGGCATGGGCGCCGAGCTCGGCCACATGCAGGTGGTGCCCGAGGGCAGGCTCTGCGGGTGCGGCAACCTCGGCTGCTGGGAGCAGTACGCCAGCGGCAACGCGCTCGTCCGCGAGACCCGCGAGATCGTCGCCAACCAGCCGGAGCGGGCCTCGATCCTGCTCGGCATGGTAGGCGACACGATCGAGGGCGAGGAGATCACCGAGGCCGCCCGGCAGGGTGACGAGGCCTCGCTGGCCGCCTTCGCCAGCATGGCCGACTGGCTGGCGCAGGGCATGGCCGACCTCGCGGCCGTGCTCGACCCCGGGCTCTTCATCGTCGGCGGCGGCGTGTCGCGGGCGGCCGACCTGTTCATCGACAGGACACGCGAGACGTTCGCCCGCGCGCTGACCGGCAGGGGCCACCGGCCGGTCGCCGAGATCAAGCTCGCCCGGCTCGGCGCGTCGGCCGGGCTCGTGGGCGCTGCGGATCTGGCCCGCAGGAGGTAAATTCACGGGGTGACCATCACGGTCGGCACCTACAACGTGCGCGGCATGAAGGATGACGTCGCCGCGCTTGCCAGGGTCATCAAGGCGATGAGTCCTGACGTGCTGTGCGTGCAGGAGGCGCCGCGGCTGCTGTGCTGGCGGCGCCGGCGCGCGGAACTGGCCGAGTCGGCGGGGTTGCGCGTCGCCGCGGGCGGCAGGCTCGGCGGGGTGGCCATCCTCACCGCTCCCGGGGTACGGCTGCTGCACACCGAGAGCCACGTGTTAAAGATCTTCTTAGGCTTGGAGATCAGAGCCGTCGCCATCGCCGTCGTCGAGGTGGAGGGCGCGCGCTTCGCCGTCGGCTCGATCCACCTCGACCTCGACGAGGCGGCCAGGCTCCACCACGCCACGGAGGCCGTCACCATGATCGAGCAGGTCGCGGCCAGGTTCGGCGCCGCGATCGTCCTCGCGGGCGACATCAACGAGCAGGACGACAAGGCCACCTGGCGCTACATCGCGGCCAGGCTGAGCGACTGCTATCCGAGGGCGCCGCGAGGTAATGGTTTCACCTTCACGGCCAGGCGCCCCGGCAAGCGCATCGACGCGATCTTCGCCGCTCAGGGCCTCGAGGTCGCCTGGTGCGGTGGCGTCGACGCCGATCCCGGCGACCTCATGGCGGCCACCGACCATCTGCCAGTGGCCGCCAGGCTTGTGCGGACCTAGGCCGCGACGCGGCGCCGCTGGCCGTACCATTTGCTCATGACCCGTCGCCTTCGGCGGCGTGCGCTGTTCCTGTGCGTGGCAACCATCGTCTCCGGACTGCCCGTCGTGGGCGCCGCGCACGCCGAGCCCGCCAGCACGCCGATCGAGGCGTGGCAGCGCTCGACGAGCGTGCACCTGCGGGCCGACAGCACGCTGACCGACGTGGACGCGGTCTCCGCGACCGAGGTGTGGGCGGTCGGCCAGCAGCAGATCTGGGACGTGTGGGAGAACCGCGGCTCCATCAGCCGGTGGAACGGCAAGACGTGGAGCGAGGTGCCCATCCGCGACACGACGGGCACAGGGCAACTGCGCAGCGTGTCGGCCGTCTCCGCGGGCCAGGTCTGGACGGTGGGCGACGGCCACGACGGCCTGCCGTACCTGGGCAGGGGTGACGCCGGCGGCTTCGACAGGGTCAGGGTGCCCGGCGTGCGGGCGGGCGACTGGTTCGGCGGCATCGACGCCCGCGCCGGCCGGGTCGTCGCCGCGGGCAGCCGCGACGGCAAGGCGCTGCTGCTGACCGGGCAGGACGGCAGGTGGACGCTGCACCAGAGCGAGGAGGACGGCACCCTCTACGCGGTCGCCGGCACCTTCGCCGTCGGCGACACCGGCAAGGCGCCGCTGATCATGCGCTACGCCGAGGGCAAGTGGACCCGGATGCCGCTGCCCTCCGTCCCCGGCGGCTACCTGCGCGACGTCTACGTCGACAGCGCCAAGCGGGCGGTGGCGGTGGGCGGCGTCTACGGTGAGCTGGGCGTGTCCGAGCCGCTCGCGCTGGTCTGGAACGGCAAGCGCTGGAGCCGCGCCGACCTGCCGGAGTCACGCGCCAGGCTGTACGGCGTCACCGGGGACGGCAAGGGCCGTTTCTGGGTCTCCGGCTACGACCCCGACCACGACGACGAGGCGTACCTGCTGCGCAGGGAGAAGAAGCGGTGGGAGGTCATCCGCGGCGGCCCCGAGAAGGTCAGGGGCAGCGTCAGGCTGCAGGCGGTGACCTACCTGCCGGGCAAGGGCGCGGTCTGGGCCGTCGGCCACGTCGTCGACGCGGCCGAACGCTACACCGACATCGTGGAGTCCTTCGCGCGCTCGGCGGACCGCTGACCGCGACCGCCGCGGCGCGTGCTCCCGGCGGTCAGACGACCGCGCCGTCGTCCCAGCCGGAGTCGTTGGGCGGGCCGTCACCCATGCGCACCACGAGCGCCACGAAGCCGCCGATGAAGGCGGCCACCGCGGTGAACAGCGCCCACCCCTGCATGTCCCAGCCGCTCATGGCCGCCACCAGCAGGTAGGCGGGGCCGCCGAACAGGGCCACCCACGCGAGCTTGGTGGCCAGGTCGATCTTGGGCAGCGGAGGGGGCGGCTCGGGCACGAAGTGGCCCTCGTCGTCGTCCTCCTCCAGGGGCGTCTGGTCGTCGTCCGGCTCGGAGGCCTTGATCACCCTGCGGGTGGGCTCGGGCTCGTGATCGGCGGGGGACAGGTTCTCGCTGTCGGGCCACGGCTGCTCGGCCGAGTCCGGCTCGTTGTAGGACGCGACGATCTGACGCCAGACCTCGTCCTCGTCACTCTGCGGCGTCACGTCACATCCTTCACGAAGATCGCACTTGTCCCCCGGTGGCGATCAGTCTCTCTGCAAGGGTACCGAGGCATGTGTCCTGATGAAGTCCAGGCTCCCGGCAAAGATCTTGTCGGCATCGTTGTCGAGGGTCGCAACATGGTAGCTATCGGGGAGCTCCTCCACCGTCACTCCGGCGACCCGCTCGCGCAGGATCGCCACGCTCGTCGGTTTGACCACGTGGTCCTCGGGGCTGTGGAAGACCAGCACCGGCGCCTCGAGCGTCGCCAGGTCGGCCTGCACGAGCGACCACAGCCACGGCAGCGACGCCGCCGCCTTGACCGGTGTGCGCGTGTAGGCCAGCTCGGCCGCTCCCGGCTTCTTGATGTCGCCCGCCACTCCGGGAACCGACGCGATGAACCACTTCAGCAGCGGCGCGAGACGCAGCAGCGGCACGTCGTTGGCGATCGACGGGTTGACCACGATCACGCCCTTGACGCCAGGGCCGTGCACCTCCGCCAGCCTTAACGCCATGCAGCCGCCCAGCGAGAGCCCGGCCACGAACACCTCCGCGCACCTGCCCTGCAGGTCCTCGAAGGCCTTCTCCAGCTCGGCGAACCAGTCCTCCCAGCGGGTGTGGCTCATCTCCTGCCAGGTGGTCCCGTGCCCGGGCAGCCGCGGCAGGGCCACGGTGAGGCCGTGCGCCGCCAGGTACTCGCCCCAGGGCCGCAACGACTGTGGTGTGCCGGTGAAGCCGTGACACAGCAGGACACCCACCTGTCCGGCCTCGTGGTGGTACGGCTCCGCGCCTGGCATGACCGGCATAACCGCTCCTCGCCGGGAAATCATCCCTGCACAATTTCGTCGGTAATTGATCCCCGATTTGCCCGATCGTCGCATGATATGGGGGAGTTGCGCGAGTGGTGGTGTAGGAGCTTGGCCACCGAGATGCGAAGATGATTACCGACTGTTCCGAGGGAGAGGTGGCCAGGTGTTCTATTGGGTGGTCAAGGCCATCTTGGCGCCGTTCCTGCATCTGATCTTCCGGCCGTGGGCCGAGGGCCTCGACAACGTGCCGCGTCAGGGGCCCGTCATCCTCGCGGGCAACCACCTGTCCTTCGCCGACCATTTCTTCGGCGCCCTCCACCTGCCGCGCAAGGTGATCTCGCTCGGCAAATCCGACTACTTCACCGGCCGCGGCGTCAAGGGCTTCTTCACCCGGCTGTTCTTCAGCGGCGTCGGCACCGTGCCGATCGACCGTTCGGGCGGCAAGGCCAGCGAGGCGGCGCTGCGCACCGGCAAGCGGATCCTCGCCGAAGGCAGCGTGCTCGGCATCTACCCCGAGGGCACCCGCTCGCCCGACGGCCGCCTCTACAAGGGCAAGACCGGCGTGGCCAGGCTGGCGCTGGAGTCGCGGGCCCCGGTCATCCCCTGGGCCATGGTCAACACCTTCGAGATGATGCCGCCGGGACGGCCGCTGCCCAAGCTCGGCATCAGGCCGGGCGTGCGCTTCGGCAAGCCGCTCGACTTCTCCCGCTACTACGGCATGGAGGACGACCGCCTGGTGCTTCGCGCGGTCACCGACGAGATCATGTACGCGCTGATGGAGCTGTCGGGCCAGGAGTACGTCGACAAGTACGCCGCCAGCGCCAAGGTCGAGATGGAGCGCGCCGCCAGGGCGGCACGCGCCTAACCCTCCTCGGCCACCTGGCGCCGCCCGCTGTCCTCGACCACCCGCCTGACGGTGGCGCGCAGCCACGCGTGCGCCGCGTCGGCGTCGTGGCGCGGATGCCAGGCCTGCGCCTGCCGTGGCAGGCGCTGTTCCTCATCCCCGTCCCGATCGCCGGGCTGCTCGCCCTGCTCACCGCCAGGCTCGCGCCCCGGCTGCCCCGCCACCACGCCGACCTCGACCTGCCCGGCGCCGCGCTGCTGATCGCCGGATCCGTCGCGCTGCTGTTCGGCGTCATCGAAGGACCCTCGCACGGCTGGCTCAGCGCCGCCGTGCTCGGCGCTTTCGCCGTCGCCGCCGCGCTCCTCGCCGGATTCGTCGCCCACCAGTTCCGTACGGCGGGGCCGCTGCTCGACCCCCGCCTGTTCGCCAGGCCGGGACTGCGCGCGGGCACGCTCGGCGTCGCCGTGCTCTTCTTCGGGCTGTTCGCGCTGTTCTTCGTCAACGCCCGCTACCTGCAGGACGTCATGGGCCTGTCGCCGCTGCTCACCGGCCTGGCGATCCTGCCCCTCACCATCCCGATGATCGTGCTGTCCCGGCTGTCGGCGCGCTTCGACCCGCGCGTCGCGGTGCCGTCCGGGCTCGCGCTGGTCGTGGCCGGGCTGGTGACGCTGTCGTTCGTGGGCGCCGGCACGCCGTACCTGGTCTACGCCGTCGGGCCCACGCTCATGGGCACCGCCCTGGCCACCCATGGCATGTCGGCGGGCTACCTCGTGATCGCGGCCGTCGTCCTCGCCGGGGCGCTGCTCACCCTGCGGTGGCTTCGCGCACCCGCCGCACGTGCTCAGGCGTCGTACGGCAGCAGCCCCCGATGAGAGCGGCGCCCAGCTCCTTCCACTCCCTGGCGGCCTCGCCGAACTCGGCCGGGTCGGCGGTCCCCAGCCAGCGCCGGTTGTCCGCGTCCCACGTCTCGCCCGAGTTCGGGTAGACGACGATCGTGAACCCGGCCAGCTGCCGGATCAGGCCCGGGATGTGGGCCGGCGAGGTGCAGTTCACGCCGACCGCCACCACCTGCGGGCTGTCGGCGAACAGGGCCGCGGCGAGCCTGATCGGGGTGCCGTCGTTGAGATGCTTGTCGTCGCGGCAGGAGAAGGCGAGCCAGGCCTTCGCCTCGGGCGTCTCCTTGAGGAGGCGGCCGATCGCCTTGGCCTCCGCGAACGACGGGATGGTCTCACAGGCCAGCAGGTCAGCGCCCGAACCCGCCAGGATCTCCCACCTCGGACGGTGCCAGGCGACCAGGCCGTCCTCGTCGAGGTCGTAGTCACCGGTGTATTCCGCGCCGTTGGCCAGGTACGCGCCGTAGGGGCCGACGCTCGCCGCGACCAGACCGCCGCCCGCCTCGTCCCTGGCCTGGACGGCGAGCTCGACGGACAGGGCGATCAGGTCGGCGGCCTCGCGCTCGGACATCCCCCGCTTGACGAAGCCGGGGACGGAGGCCTGGTAGCTGGCGGTCGTGGCCACCTGCGCGCCGGCGGCGAAGTAGTCGGCGTGGACGCGGCGGATCAGGGCGGGGTCCTCCACCAACAGCCGGGCCGACCACAGGTCGTCGCTCAGGTCGGCACCCAGGGCTTCGAGGTGGGTGGCAAGACCGCCATCCAGGACAAGTGTGCTCACACCATCACCTTATGCGCTGCTGCCTGGGCGTTCTTCCCGTAGGACGGGCGCCTCCCGCGCTCGTTCGTCCGGATGTGGTCGGTGCGAGCACACCCGTGGAGGCTCGCGCCCGCATTCGGCCCCGAGAAATTCCTGCCCCGGCGGCAGGAAGACTCCCGCCCGGCCCGCTCGCCATGGGGGCCGGCCGCCCCCCACTACCGCGTGCGCCTCCACTCGCTCCTCGTGCGCCTCCGCCCGCTTCCCGTGTGCTTCCCTCCCTTCCGTGACCGTCATCGGACGGCGCCTCGCTTGCCTGCGGTACTCGACGCAAGGGTGGGTGATGCACCCCGACCCCCGGGAGGTGCCGGGCCTTCCGAACTCGCGACGGTGAGAACCCCCGCCCGCTCTGGCGGACGGTGGGCCCTCGCCCGGTCTGGCGGACGGTGGAGGCCCCGCCCGCGAGAGCCGCCGTGTCGGTTAGTCGGGCATGAGGACCCTGTCGATGACGTACACGGTCGCGTTGGCCGTGCGAACGTCGCCGCAGACCACCTTGGCGTCATTCACCCGATAGCTCTCTCCCGAGCCCGAGGTGGTCAGCCGGCCGCCCTCGAGAGTGGTGAGTGTGGCGTCGGTCAGGTCGGTGGGCGTCTGCTCACCCTTGACCACGTGATAGGCGAGGACCTTGGTGAGCATCTCCTTGTCGGCCAGTACCCGATCCCGCGTCTGTTGCGGGATCGCGGCGAAGGCGGCGTTCGTCGGCGCGAACAGGGTGATGTCCTTGGCGGAGTTGAGCGTGTCCACGAGCCCGGCCTTCGCCACGGCGGCGGTCAGCGTGGACAGCGCGGGGGTGGTGGACGCCGCCGTCGCCACGGGCTGCTCGGCCATCGCGCTGAAGCTGCCGGTGCCCGAGTCGGGGACGGCCGAGCACGCGGGACCGAACGGCTCCTCGGCCGCCCCGGACATGGCGGTGGCCATCGTGCTGACCGCCATGGTGGCGGCCAGGGTCAGGGCCGCCGGAAAAAGGAAGATGCGTCTCATGGTGCTTCCTTGTCTGGGATTGTGTCGTCAGCCCGGTATTCGGGCTTTCCTGCGGCCCGGAGGCGACAGGCGGCCCAAGAAACGGCAAAGCATGACAATTCCATTGAGCTGTCAAGAAAGGTCAAAGCGTGACGAGCCCGCCGTTCTGCCGGGCAAGCGTGCTGTATGGCTCGATGTCTGGTGACCGGGGCGAGCGGGTACATCGGCGGACGGCTCGTACCCGAACTGCTCGCCGCCGGGCACGACGTGCGCTGCATGGTGCGCTCGGCGGGACGGCTGCGCGACCTGCCCTGGGCAGGACGAACCGAGATCGCCGAGACCGACGCGCGCGACCTTGACCGGACCGCCGACGCCCTGCGCGGCATCGACGTCGCCTACTACCTCATCCACTCCATGAGCGGCGGCCGGGACTTCGCCGCCGCCGACCGGGAGGCGGCGCGCACGTTCGCCGCCGCGGCACGGCGTGCCGGGGTCCGGCGGATCGTCTACCTCGGCGGCCTCACACCGGAGCCGGGCGAGGGCCGGGCCGTCTCGACACACATGGGCTCCCGCGCCGAGGTCGGCGAGATCTTCCTGTCGTCCGGGGTGCCGACCGTGGTCCTCCGCGCCGCGGTGATCATCGGGTCCGGGTCGGCCTCCTTCGAGATGCTGCGGTACCTGACCGAGCGGCTGCCGGTGATGACGACGCCGCGCTGGGTGCGCAGCCGTACCCAGCCCATCGCCGTCCGGGACGTGCTGCGCTACCTCGTGGCGTGGGCGGCGATCGACGAGGAGGTCAACAGGGACTTCGACATCGGCGGGCCCGACGTGCTGACCTACGCCGAGATGATGAACCGCTACGCGGCCGTGGCCGGCCTGCCCCCGCGACTGATCATCCCCGTGCCGCTGCTGACACCCAGGCTGTCGAGCCTGTGGGTGGGGCTCGTCACGCCGGTCCCCGCCTCGATCGCCCGCCCCCTGGTGGAGTCGCTGCGCACCCAGGCCGTGTGCCGCGAGCACGACATCGCCCGGTACGTCGGCGACCCGCCGGACGGCCTGATCCGCTTCGACCGGGCCGTATCGCTCGCGCTCCAGAAGATCAAGGAAGTCGACGTGGCGACCCGATGGTCCTCGGCGGCCGTACCGGGCGCGCCGAGCGACCCTCTCCCCACCGACCCGGACTGGGCGGGCGGCAGCCTCTACATCGACCAGCGCAGCGCGGTCGTCAGCGCCGCCCCCGAAGAGCTGTGGGGGGTCATCGAGGGCATCGGCGGCGAGAACGGCTGGTACTCCCTCCCCGTCGCATGGAAGATCCGCGGCGTCCTCGACCGGCTGGTCGGCGGGGTGGGCCTGCGCCGAGGCCGCCGCGACCCGCTGCGACTCCGGGTCGGCGACTCCATCGACTTCTGGCGGGTCGAGGAGATCGAACACGGACACCTGCTACGGCTGCGCGCCGAGATGCGGCTGCCCGGGCTGGCCTGGCTCGAGCTGAGCCAGCGCCTCGAGAACGGGCGCACCGTCTACCACCAGCGAGCCGTCTTCCATCCCCACGGTCTGCTCGGGCACCTCTACTGGTGGACGATCCTCCCCTTCCACGGGCTGATCTTCGGCCGGATGCCGAGGAACGTGGCGGCCGCGGCCCGCGACACCGCACGCCGAGGACCGGATGGCGGGCCACGGGTGAGCCCCGGAGGGTGAGAGATGACGGCGGGCCGCGGCCCGCGACACCGCCCGCGGAGGACGGGGTGACGGGCCACGGGTGAGCCCCGGAGGGTGAGAGATGACGGCGGGACCCAGGGGCGGGCACGCTGACGACAGGGCAGCGTCCTCCGCCGCCGGGTCACTGGGCTGCTGGATGGAGGCCGCGCGGCGGTGAATCCACGCGGCCATGGGCTGTCGGACCCTCCATCCTGTCTCCGAACGCCGGACCTGTCCTCAGCCTCCTCGTTTCCAGAACGGGCGGGAGCGGCGGGTGGCGGAGTCGGTGGAGGACTCGCCCACCAGCAGAGTGAGGACCTCCACCGCGCGTGCCCACAGCGCGTCCGTGTCGGCGCCGGGGTGTTCGGCCGCTTCGAGTTCGGTGGCCAGTGCCGACAGCTCGGCATGACCGCCGAGATGGGCGGCGAGGGCGGCCAGCCTGCTGCCTAGATCGGCCAGGTAGAGCCGGCGGTCGACGTGGACCGTCTTCAGCCGCTCGAGTTCGGCCACCAGTTGCGGTCTGACCAGGTCGAGCGACTGCCCGGCCGCCGGACGCGGCGGGGTGGCCTTCCCGCGGCCGAGCCTGGCGCTGAGCCCGCGGGACGGCCTGCCACGCATGACGCGTGCCGCGTCCTCGCTCGCTTCGCGCGAGGGTCCTTCAGGCAACCAGCGCACCCCGCCGGACCCGCCGGGTCCACCACGGTCGCCGCCTCCGCCGGGCAAACCGGAGACACCGGACCCTCCAGAGCCAGCAGGCTCTCCAGCCCCGGGCTCTCCAGCTCCGCCGGGCTCTCCGGGCCCACCAGGGCTGCCGTGCTGTCCGGTGTCTGACGGTCCTGCTGGTGCTGCCGGTCCAGGCGCGGACTCCGCGACGTGGGCCGTGCCGAAGCC
Organism: Nonomuraea sp. NPDC003754; assembly: GCF_053605785.1. Lineage (NCBI taxonomy): Bacteria > Bacillati > Actinomycetota > Actinomycetes > Streptosporangiales > Streptosporangiaceae > Nonomuraea > Nonomuraea sp. NPDC003754. The sequence continues at coordinate 135,662 of NZ_JBSGJX010000017.1, read as the reverse complement.
GCCCGAGAAGCCGCCCGAGAAGTCGCCGGAGGCCGGAGCGCCGGGCTCGGGCAGGCCCCCGGGGGCCGGCGAGCCGGTACGCCTGGGGGCGGCCGGCCTGGGCGGGGTGACGGGAGCGGCGGCCGCCATCGCGGTGAACATCATGCCGGACGCGGCGGGTGGCGCCATGGGTGGCTCCCACCCGCTGGGCGGTTCGACGGGCTGGATCACGTGGTGTTCGGGGGCGCCGTCGGTGACCTGGCGGGTGTCGACGGCGACGTATGCGGTGAAGCGGCACAGCACGCCGTAGATGAGGGAGGTCTCCACGATCCTGGACTCCAGGTCGTGCTCGCCCATGGCGTAGCGGTCCTCCAGGTCGCGCAGGTGCGCGCGGGCCCAGACGGCGCGGATGGCGGGATTGTCTACCACGGTGCCGGGAACGGTCTGCTCCCACGGCGCGCCGCCCGCGAGACCGTGGACGGTGACGGAGGAGCCGTCGCGGTAGCGTCCCGACACGGTCAGCGGGACGCCAGGGAAGATCGCGCCCAGGTGGGTGACGGTGCCGGCCTCGACGTCGAGGCCCTTCAACGACAGGTCGGTGACCAGCGGGGCGCCGATCCTGCGGTGGATGTGGTCCATGGCGGCGTCGAGGCGGTCCTCCGACTCGACCAGCTCGCAGCGGCCGGCGCCGAGGCTGGCGAGCCTGCCGAGGAAGCCCGCGTTGACGGCCCTGTCGATGCCGACGACGTGCACGCGCATGGCCGACAGGGCGCCTCCCGTCTGCTCCAGGATCTGGTCCTCGTTGCCGACCTGGCCGTCGGTGACCAGCACGACGATCCGGTCGCGAGGCCCGTCCTCGACCGGCTCGCCCGGCACGGTGGCGGGCTCGCCGACGGGCCCGCCAGGCGGGGCGGCGACGCCGTCCTGGGCGATGGCATCCGTGCCGGCCGCCCGGGGCTGGGCGAGCAGGGTGATGGCCCGCCGGAGCGGGGCGAGCAGTTCGGTGCCGCCGCGGGCGTCGACCCTCGACAGGTGTTCGACCGCGCGGTAGCGGTTGCGGTCGGAGGCCGCCCGCAGCCCCTCGAACGCCGGCTCCACCACCGAGTCGAACGTCAGCACCGCGAACCTGTCGTCGCCGGTGAGCGTGTCGACGATGCGGGCGGCGGCACGCCGGGCCGCCACCATCTTCCAGCCGGTCATGCTGCCCGAGCGGTCGAGCAGCAACACCACGTCGCGGGGGGTACGCCGCTCCGGGAGCGCGGGCGGCAGCACGGTCAGGTCGAAGGTGCCCTCGCCGTCGAGCAGCAGCGCCGTCGAGGCGTCGAAGCCCAGGCGCAGGATGAAGTCGCGGTCGAGGCGCTCGCCGGGGCGTACCTCGACGGTCGTGCCCTCGCGCTGGACGACGTGCAGGCTCGAGGCCAGCTCGCGCAGCTCGAGGCCCGCCGGATCGACGTCGGCGCGCAGCGACAGCCGTACCGGATGGGGGAAGCCCGGCAGCAGCACGGGCGGGGTGACGCGGGAGGCGTCGGGAACGGCGTCGGTGTCGGGGGCCACGCCGCCGCCCGCGGGGGCGCCGTCGACGGGCGCGCCGGGGATGTAGCGGGGCGCGACCACGAGGGGGAAGCGGAAGGTGGCCGCACCGTCCTCGTACGGCAGCGGCTGGCTCAGCGTGAGGCGCACGGTGACGCTCTCGCCCGGCAGGATGTTGCCCACCGTGATCGTGAAGACGTCGGGCCTGTCCTCCTCGGCGAGCGCGGCCCGCCTGCCCTCGCTGAGCGCCCTGTCGTAGTCGGCTCTGGCCTGGCCGCGCTCCTTGAGCACCCCCTCGATCACCCGGCCGTCGGCCTCCATCGTGAACGCGGTCACGGCCGCCCTGTCCGGCAGCGGGAAGACGTACGTGGCCTCCAACGTCACGTCGAACGGGTTGCGGAAGCCCTGGGCCACCTCCACGCCCGCGATCAGCCCGCTGATGCGCGCGACGACGTCGACGCTCTCCAGCGGGAGGTTGCCGCGCTCGGTCCGCAGCGCGCCCATGCCGGCCTCGGGGAGCGGCAGGCACTCTGTCGGGTCCAGCGAGATGATCTTCATGTCGCGCTCCCTTCGTGGAGGCGGCGCTCTTCGAGCACCGCGAGAAGCGGTCCGGCGGCGGCGAGGACTGCCTCGATGTCGGCTTCTGAGGGGGTACGGCCGGCGCCGTCGATGAGCAGCGTCACGCCCTCGGCCAGCCGTACGCCGTGGACGGGCCATGACCGCGGGCCGTGCTGGGGCCGGCGCGCCCAGAACCTCGGCCGTGCGCCTTCACCCGGCCACACGGTGTCGGGGCCGCCCGGCGCGCCGAGGAGCGGGGCCGGAGCCATCCAGGACCCTCCGTCGGGCGGCCAGGCGGATCCGGGTCCCGCGGCGGGGGCGGACGGCGACGGCGGGCTGGGGGACGAGCCGCCGGGAACCGCCGAGGGCCATGACGGCGGCGCTGGGTCGGCGGTGAGAGACGCCTCGGGCCCGGCGCCGGCGGCAGGGGCGTGGTCCCGGTGGGGAGCGAGGTCGTGGATCGGATCGGGGACCCGTGAAGGGTCGCGGGGTGGCGCCTGGTATGGCGCCGGGCCGGGGGCGGCTTCGGGACGGAGCGCAGCGGTCGCGGGCGGTCGGGAGGCGTTCGGTGGAGCGGACGCCGAAGGTGTGGCATGAGGCTGCGGGGGAGTCGGCCCCGGCGCGGCGGGGGCGGCCTGGGCAGGCGCGGCTGAGACCGGCGGGGACGTGGCTGTGCGCTCCTGGGCGGACGATGCGGTGGGGGAGGGCTGAGAAGGCGCGGCCGGAACCGGCGGGGGAGCGACTGTGCGCTCCTGGGCAGACGGCTCGGCGGGGTCGCGCGGGGGGTGCGGGGGAGAGGTCTCGGTGGGCGGGGTGAGATGGGCGGCCCGGGCGAGCATCGTGTCGGTGGCGCCCGCGAGAGCGACCTGGATCTCGGCGATGGACGATCCGTCGGCCTGCATCCGCTTGATCGCCACCAGTTGCAGCAGGTGCCGCCGCCCATAGAGAGCCACCCTGCCGCGCCTGGTGAGCGGCGGGTCGAGGAGCCCGATCGTGGCATACCACCGGATCAGCCGCTCGCTCGGCACCTCGCGCACCCGGCCGTTGACCTGCTGGCCCGAGGCGCGCAGATGCTCGGCGGCGCGCTCCGCCAGCTCGCTGATCGTCCAGGTCTCGCTCATGATGCAACAATGACACTGTCATCGTTGCAGTGTCAAGATGGGGAAGATTCGGCTGGTGGCCGGGGTTGTTACGGGGGAGACCAGATTGTCGAGCGACGAGAGGAAACCTCATGGCTACGATCACCGGACCGCTGTCGGGCGACGCGCGCAAGGTTGTCGCGGAGGCTCTGCAGGGGGCGCTGGTCGACCTGATCGATCTGTCTCTGGTGGGCAAGCAGGCCCACTGGAACGTGATCGGTCCCCACTTCCGTCCGCTGCACCTGCAGCTGGACGAGCTGGTGACGGTCGCGCGTGAGCACGCCGACACCGTCGCGGAGCGTGCCGTCGCGCTGGGGATCAACCCCGACGGGCGCTCGGCCACGATCGCGGCGTCGACGAAGCTGCCGCAGCCGGAACACGGCTGGATCGAGGACGGCAAGGTCGTCGCGACCTTCACCGACATCCTCGAAGGCGTCATCAGGCGGATGCGGGAGCGGGTCGCCGCCACCGACGAGCCGGACCCCGTGACGCAGGACCTGCTGATCGCCGTCACGCAGGACGTCGAGAAGCAGCACTGGATGTTCCAGGCCCAGCGCTGACGTCACGGCCCTGCGCCGGACACGGCACCCGCACGGCACGCCCATGCGCACGGCCCTGCGCCGCGCCGGGCGACGGCCCCGGGCGGAGGGACCGCGGGAAGCCGGGCGCAGGGCGGCAGGAAGGGCGGAGGGCTACAGGAAGAAGGCGGCCAGCGTGGCGATCGGGGGGCGGGTGGCCAGGAGCAGGCGCAGCCCCTCCTCCGTCCCGTGGGTGGCCACCTCGGCCTCCACCAGCGCCCGCAGCCACGCGTCGCCGTCGCCCCGCAGCGCCGCCCCTTCCAGCCGGTCGAGCACGGTCGCCCCCGGGTGCGCCTCCCTGGTCAGCGCCGACAGCAGGTGCGGCCACCCGACCGTGAGGGCGGCCAGCTTGGCCACCGCCGCGTCGGGCGTGCGGGGCGCCCCGGCGAGCTGCCGCCGGTAGCTGACGAACGAGTAGAAGCGGAACACGTTGAGGTACCGCTTCACCTCGCGCGGGTTGCGCAGGTCGAGCCACGGGAGGGTGCCCCCGATGGCGTGGAAGGCGTTCTCGTCGCTGTAGAGGTCGCCGAAGACGCGGTCGGCGGCCCGCCGTACCTCTTCGGGGCGGGCGCCGAGGGCGTGCTGCGCGTGGCGGACGCTGTGCTCCAGGGTCGCCGACGTGGGCGACAGGCGCCTGATGGCGGCCTCCACCTTGTCGATCTCCTCCTCCCGTACGGGTTCGGCGGACGGCGGCGCGTCGTCGGCCTGCAGGCCGAGCAGGCCGCGCAGGTAGTGGGGCAGGCGGTCCTCGTCGAGCTGCGGCACGCTCAGCGGCAGCTGCACGATCTTCTCCAGGAACCGCCAGCCGACGCCTTCGGGCAGCCGCAGCCCCCGGTAGGCGTTCTCGACGTGCGCGGCCACCACGTCGGGCTCCATCGCCAGCACGAAGACGCAGTTGGGGAACTCGCCCGCCAGGAACAGGTTGATCGCCTCGATGACGTGCGCGACCGTGCCGGCGGAGCAGCGGTCGAGGTCGTCGACGAACACCACCAGCGGGCGTTCGGGGGTGGCCACCAGGTCCAGCACGTTGCGCATGTCGGTCTGCACCAGGTGCAGGAAGCCCGCCTTGCCGCGGTAGCCGTGCTCGCCGGCGAGACCGAGCGGGTCGGCCGGGCGCATCAGGTCGCTGAAGCTGCCGCTCGCCGCCTCGCCGAAGAACCTGGCCATCCGCAGCGTCCCGGTGATCATCGAGGCCAGGGCGCCCGACGAGCCGATCGCGGCGGCCGCGCCCTTCAGCCACGGCAGCAGCTGTTCGGCCGCCAGCGCCGCGCCGGACAGCAGCAGCGTGCCGGCCAGCGCGATCCCGACGGGCGCGAGCCTGGTGAGGGCCAGCCGGTAGGCCTGGCGGCGGACGGACTCCCTGTCGACCCGGGTGAGGTTCAGCTCCAGCCAGAACCGTTCCCGCTCGGCGGGCGGCAGGCGCCGGGTGACCTGCGTGATGATCTCGTGGGCGAGACCGGCCCACACCTGCTCGCCGTCCTGGTACATCCACGGGTTGAACCAGACTGTCGGCCGCCAGTCGCCCCCGGCCTCCGGTACGGCCCGGCCGGCGCGCGGGGCGACCGCCCGCCGTACCCGATCGAGAATCTCGGCGTTGGTCACCTGGCCGCGCTCGCGGCGCGGAACGCGCAGCCCGACCGGGTTCTCGCCGCTGGCTCCCGGGTCGAGCAGTTCCTGCACCATCCGCATGAGTGAGGTCTTGCCGACGCCCCACGGCCCTTTCACGCCGATCGTCAGCGGCGGCTGGGTGTCGGGGTGGCGGATGAAGGCGGCCATCGCCTCGGCGTAGACGCGGTGCCCGAGCCGGTCGTCGAGCGTCCACCGGTCCGGGGTCAGGCGGGCTCTCGGCCGTACGGCGGTCCGGCCCGCGCGCAGCCGCCGCAGGTTCCACGCCAGCCGGTCGGCCTCCTCGAGCGTCAGCAGCGATCCGCCGAACTCGCGTACCGCCTGGTGCGGAACCGGGGCCAGACCCCAGCGGACCAGCTCGTCCAGGCCTTCGCGGGCGTCCAGCAGGGCGGCGTGGTCGGCCGTCAGCTGCTCGGCGGGCCCGAGCAGCGAGGCCACGGGCAGCAGCCGCCGCGCGGCCTCGCTCAGGTGCAGGTCGTGGACGCGGGCGACGATCTCGGCCGCCGATTCGGGCACCTCCCGCTCGCCCGCCGCTCTCAGCATGGCCGCCGTGTGCGCCAGCGCCACCTCTCCCGGGGTACGGCCCGCGCTGACGGTCACGTCCTCGATGTCGCCGTGGCCGAACATGATCGCGCGCAGGTCGGAGCCGCGTTCCTCGTAGGCTTGCCGCGCCATGCCGTACAGGTCGGCGACCGTGACCGCGTCGCGCCGGGACAGCAGGCCGTCGGCCAGCAGCCCGGTGAGGGAGGGGGCGGGGCCGGGCCGCTCGGTGCCGCGGCCGAGCGCGGCCGTCAGGGCGGCGGCGGCCACGGGCGGGTCGCCCGGCACGTTGAGCCGCGCGTGGCCGGGCTGCTCGGTGCCGGTGTGCAGCACCCAGCCGAAGTCGACCACCAGCAGCAGCGCCGCCGCGCAGGAGTCGCCGAGCCGCCGCGAGAACTCGGCGATCAGTCCCGTGAACGCGCTCGGCACCCACGCCGATCCGGCGGGCCAGCGGACCAGCAGCAGCTCGCCGGGCTCGGCCGACTGGAGGAAGGCCGCCAGGTCGGGGAAGGGGGTTTCAGGGCCGCAGGTGCGCACGCCGAACGCGCACTGCCGGAGGGCGTGCGCGAACCTGCGGGAGGGCTCACCGTCCAGGAAGACCAGGGCCCTGCGGGCCTTGATCCGGGGTGCCGGCCGCATGGGTGTCATGTCCAGGATGCTGGGACCCAGGATCGGCGGTGGCGCAGGGTTTGCGCAGAGTTTGACCGCGCGATCCCTTTCCATTCATGTCATTCCGATCGACTGGGCAAGGGCTTGGGCCTAGCGTGGCAACCGACAGGGAGGGCCCCACATGTTGCGCAGAACTCTGCTCCGCACGGGCGCCGTCGTGGTCGGCTCCCTGTGGCTCGGCTCGCCGGAGGCCCACGCCGCCGCCGGCCCCTACGGGCCGCTCGGCAAGCCCAACGCCGACGGACTGGCGCTCCCCAAGGGCTTCACGGGCCGGGTGGTGGCCCGTTCGGGGCGCAAGGTGGCGGGCCTGAGGTGGCACGCCGCCCCGGACGGCGGTGCCTGCTTCCCCGACGGCGACGGCTGGATCTACGTGTCCAACTCCGAGATCCCGCTGCTCGGCGGCGCGTCGGCGCTGCGGTTCGGGCCTGACGGCGCCGTCCGCGACGCCTACCGCATCCTGTCGGGCACCGACCTCAACTGCGCCGGCGGCGCCACCCCGTGGAACACCTGGCTGTCGTGCGAGGAGGTCACCAGGGGCCGCGTCTTCGAGTGCGACCCGTACGGCTCCCGCGCCGCCCGCCCCCGCCTGGCCATGGGCCGCTTCAAGCACGAGGCCGCCGCCTGCGACCCCGACCGGCAGGTCGTCTACCTGACCGAGGACGAGCCTGACGGGTGCTTCTACCGGTTCAGGCCGCGCGACTGGGGCGACCTGACGGAGGGCACGCTGGAGGTGCTGACCACGTCGGGCGCCTGGCGGCGTGTCCCCTCGCCGGCCGCGCTCACCAGGGCCACCCGCCACCAGGTCGACGACGCCAGGCACTTCGACGGCGGTGAGGGCTGCCACTACATGGGCGGCGTCTGCTACTTCACCACCAAGGGCGACGGCAAGGTGTGGGCCTACGACGCCGTCAAAGGCAGCCTGGAGCCGCTGTCGAGGGTGCGGGGCGCCGACAACATCACCGGTTCGGAGGCGGGCGAGCTGTTCGTCGCCGAGGACGGCGGCAACATGGAGATCAGCCTGGTCGGCCGCTCGGGAGAGGTTTCCCCGTTCCTGCGGCTGGCGGGCCACGACCGGTCGGAGCTGACCGGGCCCGCCTTCTCCCCCGACGGCAGGCGGCTCTACTTCTCCTCGCAGCGGGGCAGGAAGGGCGACGCGGGCGGGCTCGACGGCCACACCTTCGAGGTGACGGGGCCTTTCGCTCAGGCGTTGCTCAAGTAGCCGGTCAGCGCCGCCTTCAGCTCCTCGGTCAGCGCGGGCGAGTGGTGCGGGATCACGGCCTTGACCATGGAGACCGCCATCGTGCCCATCAGCAGGGCCCGGTCGGGGTCGAGGCCGGGGGAGCGGCGCAGGAGCAGCGCGGCGACCTGCTCGGCGATCGCCGCGTGCAGCCGTTGCGAGGCGGCCGCCAGCCGGTCGCCCGTGGCCGAGCCGTACAGCAGGGCCCAGTAGGCGGGCGAGCGGCTCTTGAAGGCCACGCTCTCGTCGACGAACGCCGCCACCAGGGCCTCCAGCGGCACCTCGGGGGTGACGGCGGCCAGCCGCTCGGCCCAGTACTCGCCGCGCTCGTCGGTGTAGCGGGCCACCAGGCCGTCGAGGATCTCGTCCTTGTTGCGGAAGAACTGGTACAGCGAGCCGGGCGACATGCCCGCCCGCGCCGCCACCTGGTTCGTCGTGAGGTCGGGGTAGCCCACCTCGGCGATGACCAGCTCCGCCGCGTCGAGGATCTCGGCCATGCGCTTGAGGCCCCGCGCCTGGCGGCGTACCGGACGGTCGGACATGCGAGCAGTTTACCGAGTTTCGTCGGCGACCAGCAGCGCCTCGGCGCCCACGGGCGTGAACCCCGCCGCCAGGAAGGCGCGCAGGCTGGCCGCGTTGCCAGGGGCGACCTGCGCCCACAGCGGCTCGTCGCACAGCGCGCGGGCCGCCGCGGCCAGCTTCCTGCCCACGCCGCGCCCCCGGTGGGCGGGATCGACCTCCACCGCGACCTCCCACCGCCCCGCCACGCCCCTGCCGATCACCAGCACGCCCTCCTCGCCGGCCCACACGCGTACGGCGTCGCGGTGCCGCATGGCGCGCGCCACGCGGGGATGGCCGTCGTCGGTGATCTCGGTGAGCCCGGCGGGCGGCGGCCCTGCCAGCGGCCGGGCGAGCAGGAGCGCGTCGAGGTTGTCGACCGTCCTGCCGGTCTCCAGCTCCAGCGCCCGCAGGAACGGCGGGTTCAGCGGCGCGGACAGGTCGTCGTCGGGCAGCCTGTCGCGCAGCCAGCCGTGGTCGAGGTCGGCGAAGACCACGCTGTGCGCGGTGAAGGCGATCACGCCCATGTCGCGGTGGCTGGGTTGCGGCACGATCGTCACCGTGCCGTCGGCGGGGGGAAGCCTGCCCGCCGCCACGTCGGACAGCAGCTCGGCCAGTGTCATCAAGGGTCTCTCCTGTCGTCGGGGACGCGGCATCCCCTCCTGATCTACCGCAATCCGCGGGCCGGGGAGTGCGGGCCCGCTTCAGAGGTCGAGGGACCAGACCTGCTCGACGACGTCCACCCCGTTCTCGACCGACGTCTCCTCCGAGTCCAGGCTGAAGCCCGCCGCCTGGTAGATCCTGCGCGCGCTCACCAGCGAGTCCCTGGTCCACAGCACGATCCGCTTGTACCCCGACTCCCGCGCGTGCCGCAGGCACTCCTCCACCAGCCGCCGCCCCAGGCCGAGCCCGCGCGCCGCGGGCTCCACCAGCAGCATCCGCAGCTGCGCGGTGGTGTCGTCCTTGTGCACGCAGAACACCGAGCCGACCGGCTCCCCGTCGATCTCGGCGATCCAGCCCGTGTCCCTGGCCGGGTCGTACTCGCTGACGATGCGCGCGACGACCTTCTCGAACTCGAGGCCCCAGCCGTACTCCTTGCCGTACAGCGCCGCGTGCCGCCAGACGGCCCATCCGAGGTCGCCCGTGCGCGGCGGCCTGATGACGTACGGCACGCGCGAGGCGGCCGCCTCCCGGCCGAGCGTCTTCCTGATCGACGACATCGCCGCGACGAGCCGCGCCTGCTCCTCCTCGCCGAGCCCGTCGAGCAACTGGCTGATCCGCTCGCTCTGGCGCCGGTCGAGCCCGGCGAAGGTGGTCGTGCCGGCCTCGGTGAGCCGGACGACCTGCTTGCGGGCGTCGCTCGAGGACCGCTCCCTGACGAGCAGGCCGTCGGCCTCGAACCTGGCCAGGATCCTGCTCAGGTATCCGGCGTCGAGGTCGAGCATGCGCCGCAGCTCGCCCGCCTCCAGCGCCGGCCCCTCGGCGCTGGCGAGCTCGAACAGCACCCTCACCTCGGTCAGGGAGTAGGGCGAATCGAGCATGCCGAGCTGCAGGACGCCGATCACCTTGGTGTAGAAGCGATTGAAGGCCCTGATCTCAGCGATCCTTGCCTCGGTCAATGAGTTCATTGACACAGTCAAGCATGAGAGGATGTCTGTTGTGAAGCACCTGTTCATTGGTGGATACGGTCCCGACATCGTGGTCGCGGGCAAGGACCTGACCGTGCTCGCGCGCGCCGCGGCCCACAAGGCCTCCTTCCTTGCCTTCCATCCCGCGATGCCGGTGCTGTACGCCGTGGGCGAGGACGACCGCGGCACCGTGAGCGCCTACTCGGTGGCCGCCGACCGGCCGGCCCCGCTCGGCGAGCGCTCCAGCGAGGGCGGCCAGCCGTGCCATGTGGCCGTGCATCCGGGCGGGCGGCTGCTGGCGGTGGCCAACTACGGCGACGGCGTCGTGAGCCTGCACGAGCTCGACGAGAACGGCGCCTTCGCCGGTGAACCCGTCGTGCTCACCCACCGCGGTTCCGGTCCGGTGTGGGAACGGCAGGAGCGGCCCCACGCCCACCAGATCGTCTTCCATCAGGACGTGCTGCACGTGTGCGATCTCGGCACCGACGAGATCCGCCGCTACGCGCTCGACGGCCGCGCGCTGGAGTTCGTGAAGCTGCCCGCCGGGATGGGCCCCCGCCACCTGGTGTTCGACGGCGACCGCTGCCACGTGGCCGGCGAGCTCGACGCCATGGTGCGCAGCTACGACAGCCACTGGAACGAGCTGGCGGCCGCCCCCGCCAGCCAGGCGCCGGGCACGAACTATCCCTCGCACATCGAGGCGGCCGACGACTACGTCTATGTCGCCAACCGCGGCCCCGACACGATCGCGGTCCTGCGCAGGACCGATCTGGCGCCGGTGACGGAGGTGTCCAGCGGCGGCGCCTGGCCCCGGCACTTCGCCATCGACGGCGCCGCCATGTACGTGGCCAACCAGACCGACGACGCGGTCTCCGTGCTGTCACTGCACGGCGGCCTGCCCCGGCCGACGGGCGGGCGCATCGAGGTGGTCGCGCCCGCCTGCGTGCTGCCCCGCTAGTCAGGCCTGGCCGCGAGGATCGCGCTCAGCAGCCGCCTGATCTCCGGCTCCACCGCCTCCTTGGTCACGCCCAGGCCGGTCAGCGCCGCCGTCGCGGGGCCCTCCTCCAGCGACAGGACGCCCAGGAGGATGTGCTCGGTGCCCACGTAGTTGTGGCCGAGCCGTAGCGCCTCACGCAGGGTGAGTTCGAGCGCCTTGGTGGCCTGGGCGGAGAAGGCGATCATGTCGGGCGCGCCTGACCCGGCCGGCGGCGTCACCGCCTCCCGCACGGCCGTGGGGCTCGCCCCGAGCGTGACCATGATCTTGGCGGCGATGCCCTCGGGCTCGTGCAGGAGGCCGAGCACGAGGTGGCCCACCTCGATCTGGTCGTGCCCGCCGTCGCGCGCCTCCGCCTGGGCCTGGACGACCACGTGGCGGGCGCGCTCGGTGAAGCGGGCGTAGTTGCGCAGGTCCTCGGCCAGGGTGGGGCCGTCCTTCGACACGAACCGCTTCTGCGCGGCCTGCTTGCTCACGCCCATGCTGCGGCCGATCTCCGTCCAGGAGGCGCCCGAATGCCGCGCCTGGTCCACGAAGTGGCCGATGAGGTGGTCGGCGACGTCGCCGAGGTGTTCGCCGAGCGTGACCGCGTCGGACAGCTGGTCGAGCGGATCGCCGCCGCGGGTCTTGATCGCTGAGATCAGGTCGTCGAGCCTGACGGTGTTCTCCATTCGTCAACCATAGGTTGACGATAAAGGGTCGTCAACCGTTGGTTGACGCTCGGTCCGCCGCTCGCCGGTGAGTCCGTCGATACCCCGTCCTGGAGCGGTACGCCGCGCCGCGGGCGCCGCCGGATGATCTCCTCCGGCGCGTGTTCGATCCGGCCAGGATGGGCAGGGAACTCCTCGTGACCACGCGACCCGATCCGCCCCTCCCCGGTGTCGGCCGGCGCGGTCACGCCTGTCGTGCCCGCGTCCGGCGTCGGACCGCGCACGGCACCCGCCTTTTGGTCTAGACCATTGCCGGTACCAAGGGGCACAATGCGTTGCATCGGCGATACGTCGAAGGCACCGCCCCAGCAGTTTGGCCGTGAACCCCATCGGGAGGAACCCGCCATGCGTATTGGAGTGCTCACCGGAGGCGGCGACTGCCCCGGTCTCAATGCTGTGATCAGGGCTGTTGTTCGCAAGGGTGTCAGCGTTTACGGGCACGAGTTCGTCGGCTTCAGGGACGGCTGGCGCGGCCCCCTCGAGGGCGACACCATGCCGCTCGACATCCAGGCCGTGCGAGGGATCCTGCCGCGGGGTGGCACGATTCTGGGTTCGTCCCGCACGAACCCGATCAAGATCGAGGGTGGCGTCGACCGGATCAAGGACAACCTCACCGCGAGCGGGATCGACGCCTTGATCGCCATCGGCGGCGAGGACACCCTCGGTGTCGCCCGCCAGTTGTCCGACCGTGAGGTCAAGGTGGTCGGCGTGCCCAAGACCATCGACAACGACCTGTCCGGCACCGACTACACCTTCGGCTTCGACACCGCCGTCAACATCGCCACCGAGGCCATCGACCGGCTCCACACCACCGCCGAGTCCCACCACAGGGCGCTGATCTGCGAAGTCATGGGCCGTCACGCGGGCTGGATCGCGCTGCACGCGGGCATGGCAGGCGGTGCCAACGTCATCCTCATCCCCGAGAAGCCGTTCGACATCGACCGTGTCTGCGAGTACGTCGAGTCGCGCTTCCGCACGCGCTACTCACCGATCATCGTGGTCGCCGAGGGCGCCCACCCCCTCGAGGGCCAGATGACACTGCAGGCGAGCGAGCTCGACGCCTTCGGCCACGTACGGCTCGGCGGCATCGGCGAGATGCTGGCCAAGGAGATCGAGAAGCGCACCGGCAAGGAGGCCCGCACGACCGTGCTCGGCCACATCCAGCGCGGCGGCACGCCGACCGCCTTCGACAGGGTGCTGGCCACCAGGTTCGGGCTGCAGGCCATCGACGCGGTCCACGCCGGCGACTTCGGCACGATGGTGGCGCTGCGCGGCACCGACATCGTGCGCGTGGGGCTCGACGAGGCCACCTCGGAGCTGAAGACCGTCCCGGTCGAGCGCTACGAGGAGGCCGAGGTCTTCTTCGGTTAAGCGGATTGCAAGTGGCGGGCCGTACCGTGAGGGCAGAGCGGGAGACCGCTCCATTCCCTCCGGGTACGGCTCGCCCCTGATTGTCGCGGCCCATGATGAAGGGGGCGAGCCGTACCCGCCGGATGCTGTCGCTCTCGCCGTCCCCGCAGGCCGGAGGGCCGGGAGAAACGCCGCGAGGGCCGCGGCGGATCCGGGATCGCCCCGGCCGCCGCGGCCCTCGCGTGCGGATGTCTCAACCCCGTGGGTGCTGCTGGGGCCGGCCGTAGGGCGCCTGCGTCCTTCTAGGGAGGGGGCCGCCCGCCTGTGGGGCGGCGCCGTACTCGGGTCTGCCGTACTCCGGCCGTCCCTGCTCGCCCAGCCCCTGCGCGGCACGGCCGCGCTCCTGCCGCCCGTGCACGGGCCGCCCCTGCTCGGGCAGGCCCTGCGGGGGCAGGCCCTGCGGGGGGCGGCCGCGCTGCGACCGGCCCTGCGCGGGCGGGCCCGCGGGCACGGGCGCGCGAAGGGTCTGGGCGCTCTCGGCCGCCTGGCGGCGCCTCTCGAGGCGGGCCATCAGCTCGGCGTCCTCCTGCATCTCCGCCTGCGACGGAGACAGGATGACCATCAGCAGCATGGTCAGCGTGATGAGGCTGACCACCGTCATCAACGGCACGAGAAAGGACAGCGCGTCCGCGCCGGCCACGTGCCCGGATGCGGTGTGGAGCTGGACGCTCATCCCGAACATGCCCGTGTAGTGCATGCCGGCGACGGCGACACCCATGATCAGCGCGGCGCCGGTGATCGCCAGGGCCCGCCTGACGCGCAGGGTGAACCATAGAGCGACCGTCGCGGCGACGACCGCGATGACGACGGAGGCGCCCACGAACGTCGGGTCGTAGGTGACGTGGGCCGACATGTTCATGGCGTACATGCCCATGTAGTGCATGGCGGCCACGCCGAGCCCGGTCAGCAGGCCGCCGCCGAGCAGGGCGAGCACCTTGGCGCGGCCGAAGGAGACCAGGAACAGTCCCGCGCCGACCACGACGACGGCCACCAGCGCCGAGGCGACGGTGAGCGGGACGTCGTACCTGATCTCGGTGCCCTCGACGTCGAAGCCCATCATGGCGATGAAGTGCATGACCCAGATGCCGGTGCCGCCGATGGAGATGGCCGCGCCGATGAGCCATCGCGCACGCGAGGAGCCGGTCGAGGCGTTGGCCTGAGCGGTGAGCCGTAGGCCGAGCATCGAGCCCATACACGACATCACGTACGCGAGGATCGGCGTGAGCGGACCCTGGGTGAAATGATTCATGTTGTGACAATCCTTGCCATAGGGATCTTCCGGATTGTCGCAGCGCGTCTATCCCATTTGCATGGATAGCTCAACTATCTGTCAATCTCCTCTGTCGGAAACGTGAGAACCTCTCATGGGCGATGCCTTCTGGCGGGCGATCGCGGTCTTCAGGGTCGCGTCGCTGATCTACGCGGCGGTGCTGATGCTCCAGCACGAGGGCTTCGCCCACCCGGTCGCCGGCTGGACGGTCATCGCGATCATGGCGCTGTGGACCGCGGCCGCCACCGTCTGCTACTCCGTCGAGGCCCTGCGCGGCTGGCCGCTGCTGACCGTCGACATGCTGGTGGCGCTGGGCTGCCTGCTGGCCACGCCGTACGTGCAGGGTTCCTTCCAGGGGCAGCTCGGCAGCATGCCGGTCCCCGCGATCTGGATCGCCGGCCCCGTCCTGGCCTGGGCCGTGTACGGCGGGCGCCGCCTGGGCGGGGTGGCGGCGGCGATCGTGGCGGGCACCGACCTCTGGGTGCGGATGGCGGGGCCCGGCTCCCCGATCCTGATCAACGGGGCGGTCCTGCTGTTCATGGCGGGAGTCGTCGTCGGGCACGTGGCGCGCCTCGCGGTACGGGCCGAGGAACGCATGCAGCGCGCCGTCGAGATGGAGGCCGCCCAGCGCGAACGCGAACGGCTGGCCCGCGGCATCCACGACTCGGTGCTGCAGGTGCTGGCGCTGGTCAAGCGCCGTGGTCAGGAGCTCGGCGGCGAGGCGGCCGAGCTGGGCAGGCTGGCCGGGGAGCAGGAGGCCGCGCTGCGCGAGCTGGTCGCGGTGCGGACCGCGCCGACGGGGGCGGCGGATCTGCGGGCGCTGCTCATGAGGTTCGGCTCGGCCCAGGTGACGATCTCCACGCCGGCCACGCCGCTGGTCCTGCCCACCGGCGTGGCCGAGGAGACGGCGGCCGCCGTACGGGCGGCGCTGGACAACGTGCGCGCCCACTGCGGCGAGCGGGCGCGGGCCTGGGTGTTCGCCGAGGAGGGCGACGGCGAGGTGACGGTCAGCGTGCGCGACGAGGGCCCCGGCATCGCCGCAGGACGGCTGGAGCAGGCGCGCGCCGACGGGAGGCTCGGCGTCGCCCAGTCGATCAAGGGCCGGGTGGCCGATCTGGGCGGCAGGGTGTCGATCCTGTCCACGCCCGGCGAGGGCACCGAGGTGGAGATCACCGTGCCCGCGCCGCTTCGCCGGCGGTCCTGAAGGTGGCGGCCCTTAGAGTGACGGCATGGTGCGGGTGATGGTGGTCGACGACCATCCCATGTGGCGCGACGCGGTGGCCAGGGACCTGGCCGAGGCGGGGTACGAGGTGGTCGCCGCCGTGGGCGAGGGACGGCAGGCGCTCCGGGTGGCCGAGGCGGTCAGGCCCGACGTGGTCGTCCTCGACCTGCAGTTGCCCGATCTGTCGGGGGCGCAGGTGGCCAGAGGGCTGCCCGGGGTGAAGATCCTGGTGCTGTCGGCGAGCGCCGAGCAGGAGGACGTGCTGGAGGCGGTGAAAGCCGGCGCCTGCGGCTACCTGGTCAAGTCGGCCGGCCGGGAGGAGTTCCTCGACGCGGTGGCGCGGACCGCCGTGGGCGACGCGGTCTTCACGCCCGGGCTCGCGGGGCTGGTGCTGGGGGAGTACCGCCGGCTGGCCGCCGAGTCGCGCACGCGGCCGGAGGGTCCCCGGCTGACCGACCGGGAGACCGAGGTGCTGCGCCTGGTGGCCAAGGGGCTGTCCTACAGGCAGATCGCCGACCGGCTCGTGCTCAGCCATCGCACGGTGCAGAACCACGTCCAGAACACGCTCAACAAGCTCCAGCTCCACAACCGCGTCGAGCTGGTCCGTTACGCGATCGAGCAGGGGCTTGACGAGGACCTCTGACGGACGACCGCACGCCGGGCGGGTCTCGCCGCCGCGCGGCGGACTAAACTCGTAAGGTCGCGGCGTTGCAGATGGGGCCGCGTTCCCACATTCCTCCCGGAGGTTCCCGCCATGACGATGTCCGCCCTGGGCGAGCCGTGCGTGCTGCTCAAGCTGGGGGAGATCGTCCTGAAAGGCAAGAACCGCGAGCTGTTCGAGCGCAGGCTCGTCGGCAACATCCGCGCCGCCCTGAAGGACTTCGACCTCAAGACCGACGTGCGCCAGCGCCACGGCGTCATCGCGATCTTCCTGCCCGAGGGCACCGGCGTCGAGGTCGCCGACCAGGTGGCCCAGCGCGTGACCGACGTGCCGGGCCTGGTGTGGATCCACCGCGCGTGGCGGGTCGCCAAGGACCCCGACACGGTCGTCAAGGCCGCGCTGGAGCTGATCAGGGACCGCGAGGAGGTCAGGCGGGGCGCCAAGTTCGCGGTGCGCTCGCGCCGCCGCGACAAGCGCTTCCCGCTGCGCTCCAACGAGCTCGACCGGCTGGTCGGCGGCACCATCAACGACACCTACGGCCTGCCCGTCGACCTGAAGAACCCCGAGCTGACCGTCTACATCGAGGTCGACCGCGACGAGGTCTTCGTCTTCACCGACGGGCTGCCCGGGCAGGGCGGCCTGCCGGTGGGCAGCAGCGGCAGGGCCCTGGTGCTGATGTCCGGCGGCATCGACTCGCCCGTGGCCGCCTACCGCATGATGCGCCGCGGGCTCCACGTCGACTTCCTGCACTTCTCCGGCATCCCCTTCACCACCTCCGAGTCGATCTACAAGGCGTACGCGCTGGTGCGCAGGCTCGACCGCTTCCAGGGCAAGTCGCGGCTGTGGGTCGTGCCGTTCGGCAAGGCACAGCAGTCGATCAGGACCTCAGGGCAGGACCGGCTGGCCGTGATCGCCCAGCGCCGGCTCATGCTGAAGACGGCCGAGGAGGTCGCCCACCGCATCAGGGCGGGCGCGCTCGTCACCGGCGACGCGCTCGGCCAGGTCTCCTCCCAGACGCTGCAGAACATCACCGCCCAGGACAACGCGGTCGACTTGCCGATCCTGCGACCGCTGATCGGCTGGGACAAGACCGAGATCATGGCCGAGGCCCGGCGGATCGGCACGCTGGAGATCTCCGAGCTGCCCGACGAGGACTGCTGCAGCCTGCTGGCGCCCAAGCGCGCCGAGACCCGTGCCAAGATCGAGGACCTCAAGCTGATCGAGAAGCGCCTCGACGCGGAGGAGCTCGTGGTGCAGCTCGCCGACTCGATCCAGGAATACACCCTCTGACGGGCCACGGCGTCCCATGCCCGGCAGTCCCATGCCAGAGGAGCGGGGGGATTATCAGGCCCGGTGAGCGGGCGGGGTCTCCTCCCGGCCCGGCCCGAGGCCGTCGCGGATCGGTCGCCGCATGAGGAGCGCGTAGAGCGCCGCGGCGACGACCATGCCCACGGGTCAGCTGCAGGACGTCGCTGACGGTGCCGAGGAAGTCGGAGACGAGCAGCGCGTACAGGGTCAGGGCGACGGCGACGGCTCCGTCGACGATCACGCTGAGGGAGCGGCGGACGCGGACGCCGACGGCCTGCAGGGCCATGCCGGCGCTGTAGGCGGTCAGGGCGTTGATGGCGATCGTGCCGAGGACCAGCGCAAGCAGGAAGGCGGGCGTGAACCAGCCGGGCAGGATCTTCTCCAGCGCGGTCTACGGGTCGGTCATGTCGACCGCGGTCGCGGCGAACGCGCCCAGGGAACAGACGATGACGCTGGGCAGGAAGCTGCCCAGGGCGGTCCATCCCACGATCGCCTTCGGTGACGAGGCGCGGGGCAGGTAGCGGGAGAAGTCGGCGCTGGTGGTGTACGACAGCGGGCCGGAGGCGATGAGGGTGACACCGGCGACGAGGGCCGGCCCACCGGCCTGCTCCTGGAGGACGCCGCCTGCGAGCTGGTCGAGCGCGGGTGCCCGCCACCGCCGGCCCAGCCGCGACCTCACCCAGCCCCCGCACGGCCCCGGCCAGGCGCTCACCGCTCTGGAGGCGCTGCGGGGCATGACGGTCAACGCCGCCTACGCGGCGGGCGAGGAGCGCCAGGCAGGCCGGATCGGGCTCGGCCACCGCGCCGACCTCACCGTCCTCGCCGGCGACCCGCTCACCACCGCCGCCACCGGCCTGCCCGACCTGCCCGTGCTGCTCACCGTCCTCGACGGGCGTCTCACCCACCGCGACGCGAGCCTGTGAGCCGTCCCGTCAAGGGGTCCGTCCCGTCAGAGGTCCGTCCCATCAGGGGGGCCGTCGCGCTCAGGGGGTGTCGACCTTGAAGGGATCGTGCTCGGCGAGGAGCTTGTCGAGGCGCGCCTGGTCGACCCGGTTGGTCATCGCGCTCAGCTCCTGCCGGTCGCGTACCACCTTGGCCAGCGTGAACGCCGACGTGATCACGTAAAGGACGCCGACGGTCAGGAAAGCCCTGATCCATCCGGAGACCGGCAGGTAGGCCACGCCGATCGCCACGGCGGCGAGCGACACGCCGAAGGACAGGACCGCCTGCACGTAGTAGGCGGTGGTCTGGGAGGGCTGGATCGGTTTGCTCATGGCTCGATGATGAGACGCCACGAGTGCCCGACACATGCGGAGAAATACTTAGTTACTCATGAGTACGGCAGGCGGTTCGTGGCGCGCCGGCCGTACCAGCCCTGAGCCCCCTGCCTGGTCAGACCGCGACCGTGTCGCCGGTCAGGCCCTTGCCCAGCAGGGCGGGGAAGGTCCGCATGGTCGTGGCCAGCTCGCGCAGGTCACCGTCGACCAGGGCCTGCGGGCCGTCGCACAGCGCCTGCTCGGGGTGCGGGTGCACGTCCACGATGACGCCGTCGGCGCCGACCGCGATCGCCGCGCGGGTCAGCGGCAGCACCAGGTCGCGGCGGCCGCCCGAGTGGGACGGGTCGATGATGACCGGCAGGTGCGAGAGCCGCTGGGCGACCGGGACGGCGGAGACGTCCAGGGTGTTGCGGGTGGCGGTCTCGAAGGTGCGGATGCCGCGCTCGCACAGCACGATGTCGAGGTTGCCGCGCTGGGCGATGTACTCGGCGGCCATGAGCCACTCCTCGATGGTGGCGTTCATGCCGCGCTTCAGCATGACCGGCTTGCCCGCCGCGCCGACCGCCTGCAGCAGCGCGAAGTTCTGCGCGTTGCGCGTGCCGACCTGCAGCATGTCGGCGTAGGAGGCGACGAGGTCGACGTCGTGGGCGTCCACGACCTCGGTCACGACCGGCAGCCCCGTCTCCTCGCGCACGTCGGCGAGGATGCGCAACCCCTTCTCCCCGAGCCCCTGGAAGGCGTACGGGGAGGTGCGCGGCTTGTAGGCGCCGCCCCGCAGCAGTGTCGCGCCCGCGGCCTTGGCCATCTGGGCGGCCTCGAGCGTCTGCTGCGGCGTCTCCACCGCGCAGGGCCCCGCGATGAGCGTCACGGTGTCGGGGCCGATCGGCACCCCGCCGACGTGCACGGTGGACCTGTCCGGGTGGTTCTCCCTGCTCACCAGCTTGTACGGCGTCGACACCCGCATGACGTCGCGCACCCCGCTCATGCCGCGTAGGTTGACGGCGCTGAGCTGCGTGACGTCGCCTACCAGCCCGATGATCGTGCGCTGCACCCCCCTGCTGACGAACGCCTCCACGCCTGCCGCCTGCACGAGGCCGACCACCGCCTCGACGTCGCCCTGCGTCGCCTCGGAGCCCATCACGATGACCATGTTCTCTCCTCGAAAATGACGAAGGCCCCGGGTCCTCATGGACCCGGGGCCTTCGTTCGCCTGTGTGCTAGCGCATCACCAGATGGCGAACGGTCCGATCGGGTCCGTCGCCATACCAAAACAGGAAGGTGATCCGCATAGTCCGGCAATAGTAGCGCATGCCGGAGACCTGACAAGCCAGGCACCGCGTCCGCGACGCCGCACCCGGGATGGGAGGATGGCCTGGAACACAGTCGGTGAGGGAGTGATCGTGGAGGAGTCGCGCCTGCCCCCAGGCCAGTACATCCCACGCGGCCGACCCGTCATCCACTACGGCCGGGTGCCCCGTTTCAAGCCGGACACCTGGGACTTCCGGGTCTTCGGCGCGACGGCGTCGGGCGAGGAGCACCGCTTCACCTGGACGGACTTCGGGCGACTGCCCCGGACGTCGGTTCTGGCCGACTTCCACTGCGTGACCAAGTTCTCACTCATGGGCAACGAGTGGTCGGGCGTCACCCCGCAGACGATCATCGCGGCCGCGCCGCCGGCCGCCGGCGTCCGCCACGTGATGATCTGGGCGGAGTACGGCTACAGCGCCAACCTCAGGATGTCCGACCTGACCGCACCCGGCACGCTCTTCGCCACGGAGCTGGACGAGAAGCCGCTGGCGCCCGAGCGAGGCTTCCCGCTGCGCATCGTCGTCCCGCACCTGTACGCGTGGAAGAGCGTCAAGTGGGTGCGCGCGGTGGAGTACCTGGTCGAGGACAGGCGCGGCTTCTGGGAGGAACGCGGCTACCACAACGTGGCCGACCCGTGGAAGGAGCAGCGCTACTCCTACCAGGAGGAGCCGGGGGAGGGCCCGCCGCCCTAGCTCTCGCTCCGTTCCCGCCCGGACACAGTGCGTTGTTGGCTACCGTTACGCGCATGTCGACCACGGCTTGCGCGGTTCTGGCCGCCTTCGCGTTCGTCGCGGGGTTCGCCCTGGCCAGAAGGCGTCCCGTGCTCCCCGAGGGCCGCTGGAAGGGTGCGGCCACCTTCACCACGCTGCACGTGGCGGCGCTGGCGGCACCCGCGCTGCGGACGGGGCTGACACGGGAGTCGGCGCGCAGGGCCGTACGGCATCTGCGGGCGCTGCTCGGCACCTCGGCCGTCGCGATCACCTCCACGGACGCGGCGCTCGCCTGCGACGGGGCCTGCCCCGAGGAGGTGCTGGCGCACGCGCGCGCCTCGCTGGCCTCCGGGCGGCCGCACGTGTTCGCGGGCGAACCGAACGGCGCGGTCGTGGTCCCGCTGACGGTCGAGGGCACGGTGGTGGGCGCGCTGGCCGCCTACGACCGGCAGGTGAGCGCGGCGCTGGTGCGCACGGTCACCGAAGTGGGCAGGTGGGTGTCGGGGCAGCTGGAGCTGGCCGAGCTCGACTCCTCCAGGCGGCGGGCGATGGAGGCGGAGCTGCGCGCGCTGCGCGCCCAGATCTCCCCGCACTTCGTCTACAACGCGCTGACCACGATCGCCTCGTTCGTCAGGACCGACCCGTGCCGGGCCCGCGAGCTCATCCTCGACTTCGCCGACTTCTCCCGCTACGCGCTGCGCAGGGCCCGCGACTTCACCACCCTGGCCGACGAGCTGACCTGCGTGGACCGCTACCTGCTGCTGGAGCGGGCCCGCTTCGGCGACCGGCTGCGCTTCAGCGTGCAGGTCGCGCCCGAGGTGCTGCCGGTGCCGGTGCCGTTCCTGTGCCTGCAGCCGCTGGTGGAGAACGCCATCAAGCACGGCATGGGCGGCCGCGACGGCGTCGGCGAGGTCAGGATCGTGGTCCGCGACGCCGGCCCCGAGGCGCACATCACGGTCGAGGACGACGGCACGGGCATGGAACCCGAGACCGCCCGCCGGCTGCTGGACGACGACCCGCACCGCGGGGGCGGCGGCATCGGCCTGGCGAACGTGGACGTCAGGATGCGGCAGATCTACGGCGAGGACTACGGCCTGGTCGTGGAGACCGGCGTCGGCGCCGGCACCAAGGTGAGGCTCCGCGTGCCCAAGAGCCACCATAGCTCTTTGTAGTCAAATCTTTACGCAAAGCTGGCGTGTCACTTGTGACGTGCGCGTTCTTGAGGCAGCGTAAAGGTCATGCTACGCGTGCTGGCCGTCGACGACGAGGTCCCCGCCTTGGCGGAGCTGGCCTACCTGCTCCGTCAGGACGCCAGGGTCGAGCATGTCGCGACGGCCTCGGACGGTGTCACGGCGCTGCAGGACATGGTGCAGATGATCGGGGCGGGAGAGCGGCTCGACGGCGTCTTCCTCGACATCCGCATGCCGGGGCTCGACGGGCTCGACCTGGCCCGGCTGATCGGCGGTTTCCCCAGTCCGCCCCGGCTGGTGTTCGTGACCGCCCACGACGACTGCGCGGTGCAGGCCTTCGAGCTCGAGGCGGTCGACTACCTCCTCAAGCCGGTGCGCGCCGAACGCCTCGCCGAGACGGTGCGCAGGCTCGAGGCGGCCGCCGCCCCCGCCGCCGACCACGGCTGTGACGACGTCATCCCGGTCGAGCTCGGCGGGGTCACCAGGTTCGTGCCGCAGCAGGCGGTGTGGTACGCCGAGGCCAAGGGCGACTACGTGCGCCTGCACACGCCGGACGGCGGCTACCTGGTGCGCATGTCGCTGGCCGCGCTGGAGCGCCGGTGGGCGGGCGCGGGCTTCATCAGGGTGCACCGCAGCACGCTGGTGTCCGCCCGCCATGTCAGCGAGCTGCGGTTCGACGGCGGCCGGGTGACGCTGACCGTCGGCAGGGAGACGCTGCCCGTCAGCCGCCGCCACACCAGGCAGGTCAGGGAGCAGCTGGTGCGGCAGTACAAGGCGTTCACGTGAGCGGCAGGCGGGTGCTCGTGGTCAGGCGGCCCGCTCTTCGGCGCGGTCCCCGGCGGCGTGCCGTCGTGCCGCGGGCCCCCGTGCCGCTCGCCTCTGACGGTGCCGTCAGTGACGCGCGGGTCAGGGCGCTCATGGGCAGGCAGGCCAGGATCGCGCTGGCCACGGTCGCGGCGGTGCTCGCCGCGCTGGTCGCCCTGCCGCTGCTGACGGCGCGGGGCGACTGGCTGGTGGTGACGATGGCCGTCCAGCCGCTGTGGGTGGTGCTGGCCGTGCTCCAGCTCAGACGGGCGGAACGCGCGGAACGCGACAGGTGAGCGGCGGCAGCGTCGCCGCGTCGGCGGTCGGCATCGCGTTCGTGGTGGTCATCTCGGTGGTCGTCGGCGTGGTGCGGCCGCGGCGCTACACCAGCGCCGCGGAGTTCTACGTGGCGGCGCGGACCGTCCGGCCGTGGTGGAACGGGGCGGCGATCAGCGCGGAGTTCACCTCGGCCGCGGCCTGCCTGGGGCTGGCCGGCCTGATCGCCCTGCACGGCGCGTCGGCGCTGTGGTACCCGGTGGGCGCGGCGGCGGGCTACGTCGTCGTCATCGCCCTGGTGGTGGCGCCGCTGCGCCGCTCGGGCACCTTCACGCTGCCCGACTTCGCCCAGTGGCGGCTCGGGTCGGTCGCCCTGCGCAGGTTCGCCACCTGGCATGTGCTGGCGATCGGCCTGCTCTACCTCGTCGCCCAGCTCCACTCGGCGGGGGTGGTGCTGCGCGTGCTGACCGGGATGCCGACGTGGACGGGCTGGGTCTCGGTCACGCTCGTCTCGGTCGTCGTCACGCTGGCCGGGGGCATGGGCAGCGTGACCAGCGTGCAGGCGGTGCAGTACTGGCTCAAGCTGGTCGTCTTCACCGGGGTCGCGCTGGTGCTGTGGTGCGCCTGGCGGTGCGGGGGGCGGGGCGGGGCGCGGGCGACGGCGGGGTTGGAGGGGTTCGAGGGGTTGGCGGCGCCGTACGGGGAGGCGCTGGCGGGGGCGGGCGAGCCCTCGCTGCCGGGTGTGCTGGCCGTGCTGCTGGTGTGCGCGCTCGGCACCATGGGGCTGCCGCACATCATCGTGCGCGTCTACGCCAACGGCGACGCGCGCGCCGCGCGGCGCTCGATCGTGGCCACCCAGGTGCTGCTCGGCGTCTTCTTCCTGGTGCCGCCGCTGTACGGCATCCTCGGCCGGGTGCACGTGCCCGGCGCCCGCGAGGAGGAGGTCGTGCTGCTGCTGCCCGGGGCGCTGCTGCCGGGGACGGCCGGAGACGTGCTGACCGGGCTGCTGGCGGCCGGGGCCTTCGCCGCCTTCCTGGCCACCTCCTGCGGCGTGCTGGCCGCCGTGAGCGGCGCCGTGTCGGCCTGCGTGACGAGAGCGGGCGTGGGCGCCTTCCGCTTCGCCACGGCCGCCGTGGCGCTGGCGGCGCTGACCCTCACCTCGCTCACCACCCCCGGCACCTCCGTGATCGGCGTGCTGTTCGGGTTCTGCCTGTCGGCGGCGACCTTCTGCCCGTTGCTGGTGCTCGGCATCTGGTGGCGGCGGCTGACCGCCGCGGGCGCCGCAGCCGGGCTGGTGGTGGGCGGCGGGCTCACCGCGGCCCTCGCCGCCGGCGACCTGGCAGGCGTGAAACTGGGGGCGGTGTCCGTGTATCACATGGCGTTCACCGTGCCGCTCGCCTTCGTCGCGATGGTGGTGATTTCCCTGGTCACACCAGGTCGGGTACCTATGGGGGTGGATCGGATGATGGCCAGGATGCACCTGCCCGAACCGATCGCGGGC
Organism: Nonomuraea sp. NPDC003754; assembly: GCF_053605785.1. NCBI lineage: Bacteria > Bacillati > Actinomycetota > Actinomycetes > Streptosporangiales > Streptosporangiaceae > Nonomuraea > Nonomuraea sp. NPDC003754. Next base: position 110,979 of record NZ_JBSGJX010000017.1, on the reverse strand, counting down.
CCCGCCGACGACCACTCGTCGTCCGGGAACGACCGCTCGTCGCGGCAATACTCTCCGTACATCGATGACTACTGACCGTTTACCGAGCTGTCGCCCAACGGGGTTTCAGCTGCAAGATCGCGACCGTAGTGTTTCCGCATCGGAGAGCCACTCCGCCGCATCAGAGGGACGAGCCACCCGGCTCATACGGGCCTGATGCGCGGATCCCTCCGGTGACCTGCCGGTCACCGAACGGTGGTCGGGCCCTTTACCGGGGGGTAGGGCCCGCACGCCGTAGACGTGAAGGGGCGCCCGCTGTGGCCGCGTGCTGAACCGCGATCCGGCCATACGGGGGCGGCCGGATCGCGCGAGCGGCGCGCCCCTTTACGTCTCCACGGGCCCGGCGGAGCTCAGGAGTCGCGCAGCTTCTTCAGCAGCTCGATGTCGTCGCGGTGCTTGTCGGCCTTGCCCGGCGTCTCGATGCAGATCGGCACGCCCGCCACCGCAGGGTGCCGCATCAGGTCGGCGAACGGCTGCGCGCCGATGTGGCCCGCGCCGATGTTCTCGTGGCGGTCCTTCTTCGACCCGCACACGTCCTTGGAGTCGTTGGCGTGGATCAGCTTCAGCCGTCCCGGCGCGATCCGGTGGAGGGCGTCGAAGGTCTGCGTGACCCCGTCGGCGGCGGCCAGGTCGTGGCCCGCCGCGAAGGCGTGGCAGGTGTCGAGGCAGACGCCGGCCTTGGGATGCCAGTCGAGCGCCGCCAGGTAGGGCTCCAGGTCCTGGACGGTGGCGCACAGCATCGCGCCCTGGCCCGCCATCGGCTCCAGCAGCAGGTCGGGGCCGTCGTCGGGGATCTCCTCCAGCAGCGGCAGCAGGTGCTCGCGCAACTGGCGCAGCGCGTCGTCGCGGGACTGGCTGACCGCCGAGCCCGTGTGGACGACCACGCCCCTGGAGCCGGTCTCGACCCCGCGCCGCAGCGTGTGGCGGGTGACGGCGATCGAGTTGGCCAGCGTCTCGGGGCTCGGCGAGCCGAAGTTGACCAGGTAGGGCGTGTGGATGAAGGACAGGACGCCGGACTCGGCCAGCTTGGCGTCCTGCTCGGGTCTGCCCGCCGCCAGGGCCCAGCCGCGCGGGTTGGTGACGAACACCTGGACCATCTCGGCGCCGATCTCGGCCATGTACTTCAGGCCGCCCGTGGCCAGGCCGCCGGTGACGGAGACGTGTCCGCCGATGAGAGATGTAGCGCTCATGATGGGGCCAGTCTAGGCGCACGCGGTGACATCCCAGGTGGGAGTCAGTGCCAGGGCACCTCGGGGGAGCGGTAGAAGGTCACCGACTGTGCCTGCCAGCGGGGCGCCTGGGCGGCCAGCCGTCCCCGGTAGTCCTCCCAGGAGCGGGCGGCGGCGGGCGACCAGCCGATCTCGGCGATGCCGGGCAGGCGCGGGTAGGCCATGTACTCCAGCGCGTCGGGCGTCTCCAGCGTCTCCGTCCACAGCGGGGCCTCGACGCCCAGGATGTCCTTCTCGGTCACGCCCTCGACGAGGGTGGCCGGATCCCACGCGTAGCTGTCGCCGACCTCGACCAGTCCAGCCCAGTCCAGGCCGTAGTCGGTACCGGCGGTGTATTTCATGTCCAGGTAGGAGCGGTCGGCGGGCGACATGATCAGCTTGGCCCCCCTGGTCACGGCAGCCACGGCGCGGTCGGGCTCGCGGGGGTTCCAGTGCTGGGCCACCTCGCCCGAGGTCATCTCCGCCCAGCCGGTCAGGCGCTTGCCGTACTTGTCGACGATCTGGTGGGCGCGCGTGACGAACTTCTCGTAGTCCTCGGGGTCGGTGCTGTGCGCCTCGTCGCCGCCCAGGTTCAGGTACGGCCCCGGCGTCAGCGCGGCCACCTCGCGCACGACGTCGTCGAGGAAGCGGTAGGTGACCTCCTTGCTCGTGCACAGCGAGCTGAAGCCCACCTCCCTCCCCCTGTACGGCTCCCGCGCCCTGCCGTCGCAGTTGAGCTCGGCGTAGGCGGCCAGGGCCGCGTTGGTGTGCCCGGGCGTGTCGATCTCGGGCACGACGGTGACGAACCGCTCGGCGGCGTAGCGCACGATCTCGCGGTAGTCGTCCTGGGTGTAGAAGCCGTCGGCCGCCAGGCGGGGCCAGCTCTTGATCTCGATGCGCCAGCCCTGGTCGTCGGTGAGGTGCAGGTGCAGGTGGTTGACCTTGTAGGCGACGGCCAGGTCGATGTAGCGCTTGACCTGCTCGACGGTGAAGAAGTGGCGGGCGACGTCGAGCATGACGCCGCGGTAGGGGAAGCGCGGCCGGTCCTCGACGCGGACGCCGTCGATCGTCCACGGCCCCGGCTGCGGGCCGGCGCTCTCGACCTTCGGGGGCAGGAGCTGGCGGAGCGTCTGCACGCCGCGGAACAGGCCCTCGGGGGTGGCGGCGGCCAGCCGTACCCGCTCGGGGGTGACGTCGAGGGTGTAGCCCTCCTGGCCGAGACCGCCCGCCGGGGGCCGGCTCGTCACCTCCAGGGTGATCTCCGCCTCCTGCCGTACGACGGGCAGCGCGTAGCCGGTGGCCCTGCGCAGCAGCCGGGCCAGCCCTTCGGCGACGGGCACCCCGCTCGCCTCGCGCACCCCGATCCGCGCGCCGGCGTCCAGGGTGAAGCCGCCCTCGCTCGCCCGCACGGAGACGGGCAGCGGGACCAGGGCCGGGCTCGTCGGGTCCTGCGCGTCGGCCGCGCACCCGGCGGCGAGGGCGGAGGCCGTCATGAGCGCGGCGAGTCGGCGGTGCGGCAACGGGCCCTCCCGAATTGTAAGGTTTCTTTACATATATCACCTACTGCAGGCGGAGGGCGAGGAAGAAGTCCACCCGGTCCTCGAGGCGCGACAGGTCCCTTCCGGTCAGGTCCTGGATGCGCTGGATGCGGTAGCGCAGGGTGTTGACGTGGACGTGCAGCAACTCCGAGCACCTGGTCCACGAACCCGAGCACTGCAGGAAGGCCTCCAGCGTGCCGACCAGGTCGGCCTTGTGCACCTGGTCGTAGGAGCGCAACGGGTCGAGCAGGCGCACCCTGAACATGTGGCGGACCTCGTCCGGCACCGACGCCAGCAGCAGGACGTGCGTCGCCAGCTCGTCCTGGCCCACGACGGCGTCGGGCCCGGGCTTGCCCTCGGCCATCCGGCGGGCGTACCTGGCCTCCTCGACCGCGCCGCGCAACCCCTCGACAGGGGCCGTGCCGCTGACGCCCACCGTCAGGCGGGCCCCGGCCAGCCCAGGGGCCAGCTCGCGCACGGCGGCGCGGACCCGCTCGGTGAGGCCGGGATCGTCGCAGGGCACGAGCGCGAGCGCCTCCTCGCCGACGACGCCGATCGCCAGCGGAGTCAGTCGGTCGCCCGGCGGCGGGCCGGTGCCGCCGGGCGTGGCCGCGTAGAGGATCTCCTTGACGACGGCGCGCAGCTCGGCGGGGCGCAGCGCGCCGTGCGCGGCGGCGGCCAGGGCGACGTAGCCCGGCGCCCCCGCCAGGCCGGTGACCTCCAGCCGGGGCAGGATGTCGCTGGGCCTGCCCTCGGTGACCACCAGGCGCACCAGTTCCTGGGCGATGCGCCCCTCCGGGCTGAGCCGGTCGTCCAGCCTGACCCGCTCCAGAGCGGCGACGGCGGCCAGCTCGCCCGCCAGCGCCTGACGCTCCTCCGGCCAGTCGGTGAAGCAGCCCTCGACGGCGACGAACCAGTCGGCCACCCTGGAGGTGGTCTGCTCGTCCACGGGGAAGATCGAGTACCCGTTCCGCGAGCAGGGCAGCCGCTTGACGGTCAGGAAGGTCCTGGCCATGGCGGCGGCCGTGTCGCGGTCCAGCGGGCTCGAGCCCGACACCAGGCGCCCCGACGAGGTGAGGACCCAGCACCGCATGCCGAGGTCACGCCCGATCATCTCCAGGACGGGGTCGAGCCCCGCCCCCGAGACGAGCTGGCGGTGCCGGTCGAGGACCGCGGTCACGTCGGAGGCCCTGGCCGTGGACAGGTGCCGCACGATGTGCTCGGTCACCTCGGCGAACGACAGCGCCTGCGGCACGTGGAAGAGCGGCATCCGATGCCGGCGGCAGGCGTCGACCAGGTCGGCGGGCAGATCGCCGCTGCGCGCCTCGCAGGCGCCGAGCCCCGAGGCGCCGGCCCTGGCCAGCGCCCTGACGAAGGTTTCGCTGTCGGCGGGCGCGCGCCGCCAGATCAGCCCGGTGAGGACCAGCTCGCCGCCGCTGAGATAGCGGCCCGGATCGAGCAGGTCGGTGGTGACGACCCACCTGATGGGCCGCTCCAGATCGTCGTGACCTGCCACGACGGACAGGCCCAGCTCGGTCATGCCGAGCAACGCGTTGAGCCGCATGTACTCGGAGGGTAACCGATGGGTGAACGGGACGTGCATTGGAGCATGACACGAAAAGACCTGGCCAACCCCCCGCGCACTTCGGAGTTCTTGCTGCTGGACCGGGGACATCAGCGCTGTGTGTACTCGTGACATGTCCAACCTCAACGCCCTCAGCGCCGGCGAGGCGGAGGAGGAGCTGCTGACCTGCTGCGCCTCCCGCGCCTTCGCCCGCGAGGTGGCGGCCCGGCGTCCCTACGCGGACCTGGCCGAGCTGACCGCCGCCGCCGACGCCGCCGTCCGTGCCCTGGACTGGCCGGACGTCGAGGAGGCGCTCGCCGCCCACCCGAGGATCGGGGAGCGGGTCCAGGGCGCCGGCCGCGAGTCCGCCTGGAGCAGGCAGGAGCAGTCGGGAGTCGAGGACCACCTGCGCGAGGCGCTGGCCGAGGGCAACCGCGCCTACGAGGACAGGTTCGGCCACGTCTACCTGGTGTGCGCCACCGGCCTGTCCGGGCAGGAGATGCTCGCCCGGCTGAAGGCGCGCCTGGCGCACGACCCCGCCACCGAGCGCGAGGTCGTGCGGGACGAGCTGGCCAAGATCACCAAGCTGAGGGTGGCGCGGATATGAGCTTCTCGACGCACGTGCTCGACGCGGTCACGGGACGACCCGCCGCGGGCGTCCACGTACGGCTGGAGCACCAGGGGCAGGTGGTGGCGCAGGGCCGTACGGACGACGACGGCCGGATCAAGGGCTGGAACCCCGGAGCGGGCGTGCACCGCGTGGTCTTCGACACCGGCTCCTACCTCCAGGACACCTTCTACCCCGAGGTCGTCATCACCTTCACGATCGCCGACCCGGCCGAGCACTACCACGTCCCCCTCCTGCTCAGCCCGTTCGCCTACTCCACCTACAGAGGGAGCTAGATGTCAGTCATCCTCGGACCCAACCGGTACGGCAAGGCCGAGACCAGGCTCGTCCGCGTCGTCCGCGACGGAGAGGTCCACCATCTCAAGGACATCAACGTCAGCAGCTCCCTGTCGGGCGACATGGCGGCGGTCCACCTGACCGGCGACAACGCCGCCGTGCTGCCCACCGACACGCAGAAGAACACCGCCTACGCCTTCGCCAGGAAGTACGGCGTCGACCAGATCGAGGACTTCGCGCTGCTGCTGGCCAGGCACTTCGTCGACACCCAGCCGACCATCCACCACGCGAGGGTGGAGATCGAGGAGTACGCCTGGGAGCGCATCGGCGGCGGCCACTCCTTCGTGCGCGGCGGCAGGGAGGTGCGCACCTGCGTCGTCCACCACGACCGCGACGGCCGCACCAGCGTGGTCTCGGGCCTGCGCGACCTGGTCGTGCTGAACTCCACCGGCTCGGAGTTCCACGGCTACATCGTCGACGAGTACACCACCCTCCAGCCGACCACCGACAGGATCCTGGCCACCGCGGTGGCGGCCCGGTGGCGGCACGCCGCGCCCGGCGCCGACTTCGGCAAGTCCTACGCCGAGGTGCGCCAGTGCCTGCTGGACGCCTTCGCCGAGACCTACAGCCTGTCGCTGCAGCAGACGCTGTACGCGATGGGGCGGCGCGTGCTGGAGGCCAGGTCCGAGGTGTGCGAGGTGCGCTTCACCATGCCCAACAAGCACCACTTCCTGGTGGACCTGGCGCCGTTCGGGCTGGACAACGACAACGAGGTCTTCCATGCCGCCGACCGGCCCTACGGGCTGATCGAGGGCAGCGTGCTGCGAGACGACGCGCCGGACGCGGCGTTCGCCTGGGAGTGAGACATGGACTTTCTGCGGCCCACCACGTGGGCGGAGGCGCTGGCCGCCAAGGCCGACCAGCCGGAGGCGGTGCCCGTCCAGGGCGGCACCGACGTGATGGTGGAGATCAACTTCGACGTGCACCGGCCCGCCGCGCTGCTCGACCTCAACCAGGTCGGCGAGCTCCAGACGGTCGAGCTGGTCGATGGGATGTACCGGGTGGGCGCGGGCGTGCCGTACACGCGGATCATCGAGGAGCTGCCCGGCGCGCTGCCCGGGCTCGCCCAGGCGGCGCGGACGGTCGGCTCGCCGCAGATCCGCAACCGCGGGTCGGTCGGCGGCAACCTGGGCGCGGCCTCGCCCGCCGGTGACAGCCACCCTCCGCTGCTGGCGGGGGACACCGTCATCGAGGTGGAGTCGCGCGACGGCGGGGTCAGGATGATCCCGGCGTCCGAGTTCTACCTGGGCGTCAAGCGCAGCGCGCTGCGGCCCGACGAGCTGATCAGGGCCTTCCACATGCGGCCCGCCGAAGGACCGCAGTACTTCTCCAAGGTCGGCACCCGCAACGCCATGGTGATCGCGGTGTGCTCGTTCGCGGTGGCGCTGCACCCGTCGCGGCGCCGGGTCGGCACCGGGATCGGCTCGGCCGCCCCGACGCCGCGCCGCGCGCTGGAGGCCGAGGAGTTCATGGCCGCCGAGCTCGACTGGGACGCCCGCCTCGACCCGGCCGTGCTCAAGCGGTTCGGCGAGCTGTGCGCCGCGGCGGCGTCGCCGATCGACGACGTGCGCGGCACGGCCGACTACCGCAGGCACGCGATCGCGGTCATGGCCCGCAGGACCCTGACGTGGGCCTGGAACGACTATCGGAAAGCGAGGGCCGCGTGATGCGCGTGAACTTCACCGTCAACGGCCGCACCGAGGCCGTCGACGACGTGTGGGAGGGCGAGAGCCTGCTCTACGTGCTGCGCGAGCGGGTGGGCCTGCCGGGCTCCAAGAACGCCTGCGAGCAGGGCGAGTGCGGTTCGTGCACGGTCTACCTGGACGGCACGCCGGTCTGCTCATGCCTGGTCGCGGCCGGCCAGGTCGAGGGCCGCGAGGTCCGCACCGTCGAGGGGCTGGCCGACGGCGACCGCCTCGACCCCGTCCAGGAGGCCTTCGTCGAGTGCGGCGCCGTCCAGTGCGGTTTCTGCACGCCCGGCCTGATCGTGCAGGCGCACGACCTCATCCAGCGCAACGACCGGCCGACCGACGCGGAGATCCGCGAGGCGCTGGCCGGCAACCTGTGCAGGTGCACGGGCTACGAGAAGATCCTCGACGCCGTACGGCTGGCCGCCGCCAGGAAGGCGGCGCAGCCGTGATCATCGAGAACGTCCGCATCGCGCCCGTCGTCGGCCCCGAGATCGAGTCCGGGTACATCAGGATCGAAGGGGACACGATCGCCGAGGTCGGCCGCGGAAGGCCGGCCGAGGACGGCGACGCCGAGCGGATCGACGGCACCGGCTGCCTGGCCACGCCCGGCCTGGTCAACACCCACCACCACCTCTACCAGTGGGCCTCGCAGGGGCTGGCCCAGGACGCGACGCTGTTCGAGTGGCTGGTGGCGCTCTACGAGGTGTGGGCCGCGATGGACGCCGAGGTGGTGCACGGCGCGGCCACGGCGGGGCTGGGCTGGCTGGCCCTGTCGGGCTGCACGACCTCCTCCGACCACCACTACGTCTTCCCCAAGGGGCGCGGCGACCTGTTCGGCGCCGAGATCGAGGCGGCCCGCGCGGTCGGCATCAGGTTCCACCCCGCGCGCGGGTCGATGGACCGGGGACAGTCGCAGGGCGGCCTGCCGCCGGACGTCGTGGTCGAGCGGCTCGACGACATCCTCACCGCCACGCAGGAGGCGATCGACACCTACCACGACCCCTCCTTCTCCTCCAGGCTGCGGATCGCGGTGGCCCCCTGCTCGCCGTTCTCCGTCAGCGCGGAGCTGATGACCGAGGCCGCCTCGCTGGCCCGGGCGGCGAACGTGCGCCTGCACACCCACCTGGCCGAGACCCTCGACGAGGACGAGCACTGCCTGGAGCAGTTCGGGATGCGGCCGGTCGACTACATGGAGAAGCTCGGCTGGCTCGGGCCGGACGTGTGGTTCGCGCACACCGTCCACCTCAGCGACGGCGACATCGACAAGTTCGCCAGGACCGGGACTGGCTCGGCGCACTGCCCCTCGTCCAACGGACGGCTCGGCGCGGGGATCGCGCGGGTGTCGGAGATGCTGGCCCGCGGCGCCACCGTGGGCCTCGGCGTCGACGGCAACGCCTCCTCCGAGCTGACCACGATGGCCGGTGAGATGCGCCAGGCGCTGCTGTTCCAGCGCGCCCGCTACGGTCCCACCGCGCTGACCGCCAGGCAGGCGCTGGAGATGGCCACGCTCGGCGGCGCCCGTAACCTCGGCCGGCAGGACGAGCTGGGCTCGCTGGAGGCGGGCAAGCTCGCCGACATCGCGCTGTGGCGCGTGGACGGCGCGTTCGACTCGGCCGTCACCGACCCCGTGTGCAGGCTCGTCTTCGGCCCCAGGCAGCCGCCCCTGGCCAGGCTGCTGGTCGGCGGCCAGACGGTCGTCGAGGACGACGAGCTGCGCACGGTGCCGCAGGACGTGGCGGGCAGGGCCGGGGCCGACGCCCACCGCAGGCTGCTGCGCCTGGCGTCCGAGCAGGGATTCAGCGCCGCCAAGGAGGTTCACGCGTGACCGGCTCCCGACAGAGCACACCGCTGAGAGCGCCGCACGAGATCACCGCGCCGGGACAGGGCCGGGTGGGCGACAGCCCGCTGCGGCTCGACGGCACCCTCAAGGTCAAGGGCGAGTTCGCCTACTCCTCCGACCTGTGGATCGACGGGATGCTGTGGGGCGCGACGCTGCGCAGCCCGCACCCCCGCGCCCGCATCGTCTCCATCGACACGTCCGCGGCACTGGCCCACCCGGGCGTGCACGCCGTGCTCACGCACGAGGACGTGCCCGGACGCAAGCACTTCGGCCTCGACCACACCTGGGACCAGCCGGTCCTGGCCATCGGCGAGGTACGCCACCAGGGTGAGCCGATCGCGCTGGTGGCCGCCGACCATCCCGAGATCGCCCGCAGGGCGCTGGAGAAGATCGCCATCGAGTGGGAGGTCCTGGAGCCGCTCGTCGACGCGCGCAGGGCCGCCTTCGACCCGGCCTACCCGCGGGTTCAGGAGCGGCCCAACCCCGCCAGGCACCAGCCGGTGCGGATGGGCGACGTCGAGGCGGCGAAGGCCGCGGCCGAGGTCGTGGTCACCGGCACGTTCGAGGTCGGCATCCAGGACCAGGCCTTCCTCGGGCCCGAGTCGGGGCTGGCCGTACCGGCCGAGGACGGCGGGATCGACCTGTACGTGGCCACCCAGTGGATGCACAACGACCTCAAGCAGATCGGACCCTGTCTCGGGCTGCCCGAGTCCAGGATCAGGATGACGCTGTCGGGCGTGGGCGGGGCCTTCGGCGGGCGCGAGGACCTGTCGATGCAGATCCACGCCGCGATGCTGGCCCTGCGCACCGGACGGCCGGTCAAGATGGTCTACAACCGGCACGAGTCGTTCTTCGGCCACGTGCACCGGCACCCGGCCGAGATGCGCTACGAGTACGGGGCCACCAAGGACGGCCGGATCCTCTACGCCGACGTGGAGATCCTGCTCGACGGCGGCGCCTACACCTCGGCCACGCTCAACGTGGTCGGCAACGCCGCCTCCCTCGGCGTCGGGCCCTACGACATCCCCAACATCAGGATCGACGCGTACGGCGTCTACACCAACAACCCGCCGTGCGGCGCGATGCGCGGCTTCGGCGCGGTGCAGGCGTGCTTCGCCTACGAGTCGATGATGGACCGGCTGGCCGCCGCCTGCGGGCTCGACCCGGTCACCGTCCGGCAGCGCAACGCCGCCTCCCAGGGCACCAGGCTGGCCACCGGACAGGTGCTGTGGGCGCCGCTGCCGATGGCCGAGATGCTGGAGCAGGCCCGCACCCTGCCGATGCCCGCCGCGCTCGACGCCGCCGACATCAGGAACCTGCCGGGCGGCGCGTCGCAGACCACCCACGGGGAGGGCGTCGTCCGCGGCGTCGGCTACGGCGTCGGCCTGAAGAACATCTGCTTCTCCGAGGGATACGACGACTACTCCACCGCCAGGGTCCGCCTGGAGGTCGTCGGGGGAGTGGCCACCGCGCTGGTGCACACCGCGGCCGCCGAGGTCGGACAGGGACTGGTCACCGTCGAGGCCCAGATCGCTCGCACCGAGCTGGGCATCGAGCGGGTCGTCATCCACCCCGCCGACAACCAGGTGGGCGACGCGGGGTCGAGTTCGGCCTCCCGCCAGACGTACATGACGGGCGGCGCGGTCAAGGCGGCCTGCGAGGCCGTCCGCGAGCGGCTGTTCGAGCGGCTGGACCACGACGACCTGTCGCTGTCCGGCGGCAAGGTCGTCTCCGCGAGCGCCGGAGTGATCGCCACCGTCGAGGAGGTCCTGGGCGACGAGCCCATCGAGGAGATCCGCGAGTACCACCACGAGCCGACCACCGGCATGGACGAGGTGACCGGGCAGGGCGACTCGCACACCCAGCTCGCGCTGTGCGTCCACCGCGCGGTCGTGGACGTCGACGTCGAGCTCGGCCTGGTCAAGGTCGTCGAGCTGGCGGCCGTCCAGGACGTCGGGCGCGTCATCAACAGGCTCTCGCTGGAAGGCCAGATCCACGGCGGCAGCGCCCAGGGCCTCGGTCTGGCGGTGATGGAGGAGATCGTGGTGCGCGACGGCAAGGTGCGCAACCCCTCCTTCACCGACTACCTCATCCCGACCATCCAGGACATGCCGCCGATGCGGCTGGAGATCCTCGAGAACGCCGACCCGCGCGCGCCGTACGGGCTGCGCGGGGCCGGAGAGCCACCCACGCTCTCCTCCACGCCCGCGATCGTCGCGGCCATCCGCGACGCCACGGGTCTCGCACTCAACCGGGTGCCGGTCCGCCCCGAGCACATCACGCTCGGAGCAGCAGTGAGTTGATCAACGGGGGCCGCCCGCGGGGCGGTCCCACAACCACACCCCCAGCGGCGGACCCGTCATGTCCCGCCGCAGGTCGACCATGCCCCGAGGAGGGCCCGACCATGACCCAGCTGAAGCCGAAGCCTGTCGCAGGAGACTTCTTCGACCTGGCGAACAGGGGCACCACGGTGGGCAGGGAGGTGCGCGGCGGCATCACGACGTTCGTGGCCGTCGCCTACATCATCCTGCTCATCCCGATCATCCTGAGCGGCGCCAAGGACGTCACCGGCGCCCAGATGACCATTCCGCAGCTCACCACCGCCGTCACGCTGTCGGCGGCACTCACCACGATCCTCATGGGCCTGGTGGGCAACGCTCCCTTCGCCCTCGCCTCGGGCCTCGGAGTGGCACCGGTCGTGGCCTTCCAGGCGGCACCGCACATGACCTGGGCCCAGGCGATGGGCCTGGTGGTCCTGGAGGGCGTGGTCATCGTGATCCTGGCCCTCACCGGGGTCAGGCAGCTCATCATGGACGCCATCCCCACACCCATCAAGCACGCCATCGGCGTCGGCATCGGCATGCTCATCGCGCTGATCGGGCTGGTGGACGCGGGATTCGTCGGCAGGGGAGAGGGCACGCCGGTGACCCTCGGCGTCGGCGGCCACCTGGCCGGCTGGCCGATCGTGGTCTTCTGCGCCGGCCTGCTGCTGACCATCGCCCTGTTCGTCAGGAGGGTGCCGGGCGCGCTGCTCATCGGCATCATCGCGGCGACGGTCCTCGCCGTCGTGGTCAACGCGGTGGTACCCGGCCTGAAGTGGGGCGTCGTGACGCCCGAGATGCCGTCGCAGATCATCGCCACCCCCGACTTCGGGCTGCTGTTCGGCGTCGACCTGTTCGGCGGCTTCGGCTCGGCGGGCGTCCTGACCGCGACCGTCGTGCTGTTCACGCTGGTCCTGTCCGGCTTCTTCGACGCGATGGGCACGATCCTCGGTGTCGGCGAGGAGGCCGGCATGGCCGACTCGCAGGGCCGCATCCAGGGCATCGGCCGGATCCTCACCGTCGACGGCCTCGGCGCGGTCATCGGCGGCGGCACAGGGGCCTCGGCGAACACCGTCGTCGTCGAGTCGGCCGCCGGGGTGGGGGAGGGCGCTCGCACCGGCCTCGCCAGCCTCGTCACCGGAGCCCTGTTCGGCGCGGCGATGTTCCTCACCCCGCTGGCCGCCGTGGTGCCCGCGCAGGCGGCCGCGCCCGCGCTGGTGCTGGTCGGCGCGCTTATGATGACCGCGGCCCGCAAGATCGAGTGGGACTCCCTCGACCTGGCGATCCCCGCGTTCCTGACGATCGCGCTGATGCCGTTCACCTACTCCATCACCAACGGCGTGGGAGCGGGCGTCATCGCCTACACCGTGATCAAGGCCGCGCGCGGCCGCTTCGACGAGATCCACTGGCTGCTCTGGGTGATCAGCGCGATCTTCGTCGGGTACTTCGGCATCGGCTTCATCGAGGGCCTGATCGGCTGATGTTCGAACTCCTGGAGCAGCTGCGGGCCTGGGCGGCCACCGGCAGGCCGTTCGCCGTCGCCTCCGTCGTCTCGACCACCGGCAGCGCCCCCCGCCCCGCGGGCGCGGCGCTGGCGGTGTCGGCCGACGGCGAGGCCGTCGGGAGCGTCTCCGGCGGCTGCGTGGAAGGCGCCGTCTACGAGCTGTGCCTGCGGGTCGCCGCCGACGGCGTCCCCGTCCGCCAGACCTTCGGCTACAGCGACGACGACGCCTTCGCCGTGGGCCTGACCTGCGGCGGCATCATCGAGGTGCTCGTCTGGCCCAGCCCCCGCCTCCTCGAGCGGGTACGGCAGGGCGAGCGGGTCGCGCTGGCCAGGACCCTCGACGGGACGGCCGGCGCCGTCGTCGTGTGGCCCGACCGGCACGAGGGCGGCACGGGCGACGACGAGCGCGACGCGGTCGTCGTGGCCGAGACCAGGGCGATGCTCGACGCGGGCCTGACCGGCGTGCGCGAGGTGGGCTGCGGCGAGCGGCGGGTGGAGGTGTTCGTCGAGTCGCACACGCCGCCGCCGCGGATGCTGATCTTCGGCGCGATCGACTTCGCCGCCGCGCTCACCAGGGCGGGCCGCCTGCTCGGCTACCACGTCACCGTCTGCGACGCCCGCCCGGTCTTCGCCACCAGGCGGCGCTTCCCCGACGCCCACGAGGTGGTCGTGGACTGGCCGCACCGCTACCTGGCCGGCACCGAGGTGGACTCCCGCACGGTCGTCGCCGTCCTCACCCACGACGCCAAGTTCGACGTGCCGCTGCTGGAGGTGGCGCTGCGGACGAACGCGGCCTACGTGGGGGCGATGGGCTCCCGCCGTACGCACGCCGACCGGCTGCGGCGGCTGCGCGAGCAGGGGCTGACCGAGCAGGAGCTCGGCAGGCTGCGCTCGCCCATCGGCCTCGACCTGGGCGCGCGCACGCCGGAGGAGACCGCGGTGTCGATCGTGGCGGAGATCGTCGCCGCCCGCCGCGGCGGCAGCGGCCTGCCGCTGTCGCGGACCGGCGGGCCGATCCACCGGTTCAGCGACGACCGGAGGGGTCTTCGCGCAGCGCGCGTTCCAGCGGAGTTCTGAAGCGCGGCGTCACCGTCACGCCGTCCAGCCACGTCGTGACAGCGGCGGCGGCCCGCTCGACGGCGGCCCGCGCGTCGGAGCCGACGTCCTCCAGCAGCCGCCACACCACCTCGCCGTCGCCGCGCTGTCCCCAGCCGCCGACGACCGCGCCGTTCCACCACACGGTCGGGCCGACGTTGCCCGACCGGTCGAACAGCTCGGCCCTGTGCTCCCGCGGGAGGTACCAGTCGCGGTGCTGCCAGCCCATCGGCGTCGGGTCGAGGGCCGGCAGCAACGCCGCCCACGGCTCCGGATCGCCCGCCTCCAGGTCGTCCGGCAGCAGGTGGCCCGTCGCACCGTCGTCGAGCTCGACCGGGACCGCGCCGACCGCGTGCAGAGCCTTGCGCACGTCGCCGAGCGACCAGCCGGTCCACCACTTCAGATCCGCCTCGGTGCCGGGGCCGTAGGACCACAGCCACCGGCGCACCAGCTCGGCCTGCGCCTCCCGCACGGTCAGGACCGGCATCTCGGGCGCCAGGGCCCACCGGTGCTGCCCGCTGACCCAGGAGCCGGCGGGCCGCCCCTGCCTGACGATCAGGCCCTCGGCCGCCAACAGGAACAGCAGCCTGGTGCCCACACCCTGCCTGGCCTCGTACGGCTTGCCCGGCGCGTAGACGATCTGCTCGCGCAGCTCCGGCACAAGCTCGCCCAGCCGGGCCGCGGTCGCCTCGCCGTGCTCGCGCAGCGCCGCCAGCACCGCGCCCTCGACCCGTGCGATCCACGCGCCGTCGAAGCCGCCGCCCCGCTCGACATGCTGGAGGAGTTGCCTGCGCTCCTTCACGGCGACCGCCAGCGCGCTGGAGTGGTGGATGACAGGAGCCAGCTCGCGCCGCACCACGAAGATCGTGCGCCGCATGCCCGTCATCCTGACCAGCGTCCTGTCCTCGTACAGGGCCCGCTCCATCGGCCCAGGTCCCGGCGTGCCGGTGCGCGCCGCCGCCGACAGGAACACCGTCGCGGGATCGGTGCCGTGCAGCGCCACCACCGCCCCGGCCGCCTCCTCGACGCTGCGGCCCCGCTCGGCGAGCAGGTGCCTGACGCTCAGCCGGGCACGGCGCTGTGCCGTCGTCATGCGCATGATCGGAGCATATGGGGTTGGACCAACGCACAATCCCACCCCGCTCCCGGCCCCGCAGCTTCGGACGTCCTGCCGGTAGACCCGGTGGAGGGCGGGTGTGTCTACTGGTTGGCACACCAGGTACCGCGCTGCCGTACGGCAGAACTACGGGCCTCTCCCCACGAGAGGAGCCTGCGATGGCCCTGATGTTCCTCAACGGCGGCGCGATGCGAGGCGGACCGCTGCACCACCTCCTCGACGGCGCGCCGCTCGTCGCCCAGATCGACACGGCGCCCAAGTACCGGTTCTACTCGGTCGGCGGGCGCTGCCCCGCGCTGGTGCCCGTCGCGCACGGCGGCGCCGCCATCGCGGGCGAGCTGTACGACGTGGACATGGACGTCCTGCGCGACCGCCTGCTGCCGGCCGAGCCGCCCGAGCTGGAGCTCGGGGTGATCGAGCTGGCCGACGGCCGCTCGTCCCTGGCGATGGTGCTGCGCAAGCCGATCACCTCGCACGTTCCGCTCATCGACATCACCTCGCAAGGAAGGTGGGTTTCGTGAGGTTCGACGTCAACTGCTCGATCCTGTTCACCCAGCTCCCGCTGCTCGAACGCCCTGCCGCCGCCAAGGCCGCCGGCTTCGACGCGGTCGAGTTCTGGTGGCCCTTCGACACGGCCGTCCCCGACGACAGGCAGGTGGACGCCTTCATCGACGCGATCAGGAACGCGGGCGTGCGGCTCGTCGGCCTGAACTTCGCCGACGACATCCCCGAGGGCGGGCGCGGGCTCGCCGGTCGCCCCGGCGACGTGAAGAGGTTCAGGGACAACCTCGACGTGGCCGTCGGCATCGCCGGACGGCTCGGCTGCCAGGCGCTCAACGCCCTGTACGGCAACAACGCCGACCCCGACCTGGCGCTGGAGAATCTGGCCCTGGCCGCCGGCAAGGCCACGGCGATCGACGCGGTCGTGCTGGTCGAGGCGCTCAACGCCTACGAGTCGCCGACCTACCCGCTCGTCTCCGTCAAGGCCGCGACCGACGTGATCGAGGCGGTGGGGCAGCCGAACGTGCGCTTCCTCTGCGACCTCTACCACCTGGCCCGGATGGGGGAGGACCTGCGGGCCGCGCTCGCGCACCCGCTGACCGGGCACGTCCAGATCGCCGACGCCCCCGGCCGCGGCCGTCCCGGCACCGGCACCCTGCCGCTGGCCGAGCTGCTCGACGGCTACGACGGCTGGGTCGGCCTGGAGTACAAGGACCCCGACCTCGACTTCGGGTGGATCTCGACCTGGTCGGCACCGACACACGAACAGGAGCTCGTCACGTGAGGATCGCTTTCATCGGGCTCGGCATCATGGGCCTGCCCATGGCCGGGCACCTGGTCAAGGCGGGGCACGACGTCATCGGCTACGACGTGGTCGCACGGCCGTTCCCGACCGCGGCCGACGTCGGCGAGGCCGTGCGCGACGCGGAGGTCGTCATCACGATGCTCCCCGCCGACCCGCAGGTCGAGGCGGTCTTCCCGGAGATCGCCGCGCACGCCCCGCAGGACGCGCTCTACATCGACTTCTCCACCATCACGCCGCAGACCTCCCGCTCGCTGGCCGCCCGGTGGAAGCGCACGCTCGACGCCCCGGTCTCCGGCGGTGAGAAGGGCGCCGTCGACGGCGTCCTGTCCATCATGGTCGGCGGCGCCGAGAGCGACTTCGAGGCCGCCAAGCCGATCTTCGAGGCCGTGGGCAGGACCTACCGGCTCGTCGGCGGGCCCGGCGCGGGCCAGTTCGTCAAGGCCGCCAACCAGCTCGTCGTCGGCGGAACCTACGCGCTGGTCGCCGAGGCCATCGTGCTGATGGAGGCCGCGGGCGTGGACGCCGCCGCGGGTCTCGACGTGCTCGCGGGCGGGCTGGCCGCCAGCCGCATCCTCGACCTCAAGCGCGAGTCGATGCTGGCCCGCAGCTTCCAGCCGGGCTTCCGCATCGACCTGCACCACAAGGACATGGGCATCATCCTCGACGCCGCTCGCACCGCCGAGGTCGCCCTGCCCATGTCCGCGCTCACCGCGCAGCTCGTCGCGGCCGCCCGCGCGCAGGGCCACGGCTCGCTCGACCATTCCGCCCTGCTCCTGGTGATCGAAAGGCTCAGCAGATGAAGATGCCCGCGATGAACGCGGTCGTGGAGGTCCTCAAGTCCGAGGGCGTCGACGTCGCCTTCGGCTGCCCGGGCGCGGCGATCCTGCCGCTGTACAAGGCGATGGAGGAGGTCGGCGGCATCGAACACCTCGTCGTCCGGCACGAGGAGGGCGCCACCCACATGGCCGACGGCTGGGCCCGCACCAACGGCCGCGTCGGCGTGGCCATCGGCACCTCGGGCCCGGCCGGCACCAACATGATCACCGGCCTCTACACCGCGCTGGCCGACTCCATCCCGATCGTCTGCGTCACCGGGCAGGCCGTCTCCACCAAGCTGCACCAGGAGGCCTTCCAGGCGGTGGACATCGTCGCGGTCGCCATGCCCGTCACCAAGTGGGCGGTGCAGATCAAGGAGGCCGGGCAGGCCCCGTGGATCTTCCGCGAGGCCTTCCGCGTCGCCCGCTCGGGCCGGCCGGGCCCGGTGCTGATCGACATCCCCGTCGACGTGGCCCGCCAGGTCATCGAGTACGACCCCGCCATCGACGCCCCCCTTCCCGTCGCCGCCGTCGAGCCCCACCTGCCGCGCGTGGAACGGGCGCTGGACCTGCTGCTGGCCGCCGAGCGCCCGCTGCTGCTGTCCGGCGGCGGCGTCATCGGCGCCGGCGCCTCGGCCGAGCTGGTGGAGCTGGCCGAACTGCTGCAGGTCCCCGTGCAGGTCACCCTCATGGGCAAGGGCTCCATCCCCGACGACCACCCGCTCCACAGCGGGATGACCGGCATCCAGACCTCCCAGCGGTACGGCAACGCCTCCTTCCTGGAGTCCGACCTCGTGCTCGCCCTCGGCGCCCGCTTCGGCGACCGCCACACCGGCGCGCTCGACGTCTACCGCGGCGAGCGCACGTTCATCCACGTCGACATCGAGCCCACCCAGCTCGGCAAGGTCTTCGAGCCCGACCTCGGCATCGTCTCCGACACCGGGCTGTTCCTGCGGGCGATGATCGACCTGGTGAAGGCGCGCGGCATCACCCGCGCCCCCGGCGCGTGGGTCGAGCGCGTGCGCGACCTGCGCAGGACGCTCACCCGGCGCGAGGACTTCGACGACATCCCCGTCAAGGCGCCCCGCGTCTACAAGGAGATCAACGACTTCTTCGACGAGGACACCTACTTCGTCACCGCCATCGGGCTCTACCAGATCTGGGGCGGCCAGCACCAGAAGGCCTTCAAGCCGCGCCGCTACCAGGTGTGCGGCCAGGCGGGCCCGCTCGGGTGGGAGATCCCCGCGGCGATCGGCGTCAAGAAGGCCGCGCCCGACGCGCAGGTGGTCGGCGTGGTCGGCGACTACGGCTTCCAGTACCTGGTCGAGGAACTGGCCGTCGCGGCGCAGTACGACGTGCCGTTCGTGCTCGTCATGCTCAACAACGAGTACCTCGGCCTGATCAGGCAGGCGTCGCTCCCGTACGAGATGAACTACCAGGTGGACATCCACTACGACGAGTACGGCACCGACAACGTCAAGATCATGGAGGCGTACGGCTGCGCGGGCGTCCGCGTCTTCGACCCGGCCGAGATCAGGTCCTCGCTGGAGTGGGCGACCAAGGAGGCCGCACGCACGTCCCGGCCGGTGCTCGTGGAGATCATGATCGAGCGGGAGGCGAACACCCCGCACGGCCTGTCCATCGACGCCGTCCGCGAGTTCGAACCGCTTCCCGCCGAGGTGTGATGATGGGTCATCGCAGGCACGCCCTCCTGCCCGCTCGCACCGGGCAGGAAGGCGTGCCAGCCCATTCTTCATCATCAGGCTGGGAGTGTCGCAGTGGTTGAGCATGTTCTTGTTGCCCCTGACAAGTTCAAGGGGTCGCTGACGGCGGCCGAGGTGGCCGCGCGGGTGTCGGCGGGCCTGGGCGTCCCCACCGTCGAGCTGCCCGTCGCCGACGGCGGTGACGGCACCGTCGACGCCGCTGTGGCCTGCGGTTTCACCCGTGTCACCCAGGAGGTGACCGGGCCCACGGGCGCGCCCGTGACGGCCTCCTACGCCTTCCTGCCCCCCGCCCATGGCGACGCGGGCCCGCCTGCCGTCGCGGTCGTCGAGCTGGCCGAGGCGTCGGGGCTGCGCCGGTTGCCCGGCGGGCCCGAGCCGCTGACGGCCACCAGCCGCGGCACCGGCGAGCTCGTCGCCGACGCCGTACGGCGCGGCGCCCGCCGGATCGTGCTCGGCCTGGGCGGCAGCGCCTCGACCGACGGAGGCGCGGGCATGGTCCAGGCGCTGGGCGCCCGCCTGCTCGACGCCGGCGGACAGGAGCTGGGCGCCGGCGGGGCGGCGCTGCGCGAGCTGGCCAGGATCGACCTGTCCGGGTTCGCCGACCTGTCCGGCGTGGAGTTCGTCGTCGCGAGCGACGTCGACAACCCGCTGCTCGGCCCGCACGGCGCCGCCGCCGTCTACGGACCGCAGAAGGGCGCGACACCCGGTGACGTCGCCGTCCTGGAGGCCGCGCTCGGCCGGCTGGCCGCCGTCGCCACCCAGACCCACGGCCTGGTCGGCGCGGTCGAGCACGACGGCGTCCCGCGCCCCATGGGCGTCGCGGGCGCGCCCGGCGCCGGCGCGGCGGGCGGGGTGGGCTTCGCCGCCCTCGCCTTCCTGCGCGCCGAGATCCGCCCCGGCATCGAGTACCTGCTCGAGCTGCTCGGCTTCGACGAGCAGGTCAAGGGCGCGCGGCTGGTCGTCACCGGCGAGGGCTCGCTCGACGGGCAGTCGCTGCGCGGCAAGGCGCCCGTTGGCGTCGCCCAGGCCGCGGCGAAGGCCGGCGTGCCCGTGGTCGCCGTCTGCGGTCGCCGCACGCTCACCGACGAGGAGCTCCGGGCGGCCGGCATCGAGGCGGCCTACGCGCTCACCGACATCGAGCCCGACCCCGCCCGCTGCATGGCCGAGGCGGGTCCCCTTCTGGAGCGGCTGGCCGCCCGGGTCGCCGCCGACCGGCTGAGCTGATGCGCACCACCTCGCGGAAAGGCAGCAGATGACCGGTTACGAGCTCGTCATCCGATCCCGCAGGGCCGTCACGCCCGACGGCGAGCGGCCCGCTGCCGTGGCCGTACGGGACGGGAAGATCGTGTCCCTGCACGCCCACGACGCCGCCCTCGACACGGCCGAGGACCTCGACCTCGGCGACCTGGCCCTGCTGCCCGGCCTGGTCGACACCCACGTGCACGTCAACGAGCCCGGCCGTACCCACTGGGAGGGCTTCGCCTCCGCCACCAGGGCGGCCGCGGCGGGCGGGGTGACGACGATCGTCGACATGCCGCTCAACTCGTTGCCGCCCACCGTCAGCGCCGACGCGCTGACCGTCAAGCAGGAGGCGGCGCGCGGCCAGTGCTACGTGGACGTGGGCTTCTGGGGCGGGGCGGTCCCCGGCAACCTCGACGACCTGTACCCCCTGCACGAGCGCGGCGTCCACGGCTTCAAGTGCTTCCTGTCGCCCTCCGGTGTGGAGGAGTTCCCCCCGCTGACCCCCGACCTGCTACGGCAGGCGCTCAAGGTCGTCGCCGGGTTCGACGGGCTCATGGTCGTCCACGCCGAGGACCCGTCGCTGCTGCGGGAGCCGGCCGGGCCGAGCTACCCGGAGTTCCTGCTGTCGCGGCCGGGCGCCGCCGAGCGGCGCGCCGTCGAGCAGGTCATCGAGCTGGCCAGGCAGACCGGCGCCCGCGTCCACATCCTGCACGTCTCCAGCGCCGACTGCCTGGAGCCGCTGGCGGCCGCCCAGCGGGACGGCGTGCGCGTCTCGGCGGAGACGTGCCCGCACTACCTCACGCTCACCGCCGAGCAGGTCCCCGAAGGCGACACCGCCTTCAAGTGCTGCCCGCCCATCCGCTCGGCCGGCAACCGCGACCGCCTGTGGGCCGGGCTCGCCGACGGCGTGCTGAGCTGCGTCGTGTCCGACCACTCGCCGTCGACGGCCGACCTCAAGCTGCCCGACTTCGCCGCCGCCTGGGGCGGCATCGCCTCCCTCCAGCTCGGGCTGGCGGCGGTCTGGACCGAGGCCGCGGCCCGCGGGCACGGCCTGGCCGACGTGGTGCGCTGGATGTCGGCCAACCCGGCCGTGCTGGCCGGCCTCCACGGCAAGGGCGGCCTGGTTCCCGGCGGCGACGCCGACCTGGTCGCCTTCGACCCGGCCGCCGACCTCACCGTCGACGCCGCCGCCCTCCATCACAAGAACCCCGTCACCCCCTACCACGGGCGCACCCTCAAGGGCGCCGTCCGCACCACGTGGCTGCGCGGCGTCCCCGTCGACGTCACCGCGCCGCCGCGAGGCGTCTTCCGCTGACCTACCATCGAGACCGAGCAGGAGAGAGAGCGAACCGCATGCCGGACTTCACCACCCTTCCCGACCTGGCCCTGCGTACCGTGGGCGGCTCCGTCGTGGCCGCCAGCGACGAGTCCTTCGCCGAGAAGGAGAGCCTGATCAGGCCCGGCCGTCCCGGCTTCCAGGCCGAGACGTTCGGCAACAAGGGCCAGGTGTACGACGGGTGGGAGACCCGGCGGCGCCGCGAGCCCGGCCATGACTGGGCCGTCGTGCGCCTCGGCATGCCCGGCGTGATCCGCGGCGTGGTGATCGACACGGCCTGGTTCAAGGGCAACTACCCGCCGCACGCCTCGGTCGAGGCCTGCGCGGTCAGCGGCCACCCGAGCCCGGCCGAGCTGGCCGAGGCGACGTGGGTGGAGATCGTCCCCAAGGTCGACCTGAAGGGCGACGCGGAGCACGCCTTCGAGGTCTCCGACGAGAGCCGCTACACCCACGTCCGGCTCAACATGTTCCCCGACGGGGGCATCGCCCGCCTGCGCGTGCACGGCGAGGTCCGCGCCGACCTGTCGGTGTACGAGGGGCTGGGCCTCGACCTGGCGGCGCTGGCCAACGGCGCGGTCGTCACCGCCTGCTCCGACGAGTTCTACTCCGCGCCGAACAACGTCCTGGCCCCCGGCCTGGCCCGGCACCAGGCGGAGGGCTGGGAGACCGCCCGCAGGCGCGACGGCGGCAACGACTGGCTCGTCATCCGACTGGCGGCGCCCGGTGTCGTCAAGGTGGTCGAGCTCGACACCACCAACCTGCTGTTCAACGCGCCCGGCGCGGCGTCCGTGCAGGGCAGCCTGGACGGCGAGACGTGGTTCGAGCTGCTGCCGAAGACGCGCCTGCAGCCCGACACGCCGCACCGCTTCCGGCTGGAGGAGGCGCGTCCGGCCGCCTACGCGCGCGTCGACATCTACCCCGACGGCGGCCTCGCCCGCGTTCGCCTGCTCGGCACGCTCGCCTAGCCGTCACGCGGGGCGCGGCGGCGGGGGCCCGCCCGCCCCTGCGGGGCCGGTCACCGGCTGGCCATCAACAGGGTCCAGCGCTGGCGCGTGTAGCCGACGCCGACGTAGGCGTAGCCGCAGTTCAGGATGTTGGCCTTGTGCCCGGGGCTGGCCATCCATTTCTTCACCACCTCGGCCGCCGTGCCCCTGCCTCTGGCGATGTTCTCGCTCCACGCGGCCGGCGGGGTGAAGCCCGCCGCCTCGATGCGCTGGCCGGGCCCGAGGCCGTCGGGGGAGGTGTGGCCGAAGTAGTTCCGGGCCGCCATGTCGTCGGAATGGCTCACCGCGGCGTCGCGCAGCCGCGGGTCGGGAGTGAGCGGCTCGCAGCCGGCGGCGGCGCGTGCCTCGTTGGTCAGCCTGACGACCTCGTCGGCCATCTCCACCTCCGGGCTGTCGAGCCGGTCGAGGTCGTAGAGCGTCTTCCAGCCGCCGCAGTGCTGGGCGGCGCGGCCGTCGGACTGGCAGGCCCGCACCCGCATGCCCTTCACCCGGGTCACCTCGAAGCCGAAGGTCCGCGCCACGTCGCCGCACGCCGTCGCGGTGTACGCCGTGCTCCAGCGCCCGGTGGTGGTGGCGAGGGCCTGGAAGACCACCCGCGCGCACCTGCGCCGCGTCTCAGCCGATCCGTTGTCGAGGTCGCGGAGGATCACGGCGGCCCTGGCGTCGGTGTCGCCGTCGGTCGAGGCCCTCACCATGATCGTGCCGCTGGCCTCGGCCAGGCCGTTCGCCGAGGAGACCGAACCCCAGGAGCTGGGCATGTCCGCGATGTCCGCGGTGCCCGCTACGGGCGGCGGGGCGGCCGGGACGGTCGCGGCGGTGGCGATCCCGGGAACCGACAGGACCAGCGCCCCCACGGCGGCCGTCGCGAGCAACCCCGGTGTCGACTTCGTGCTCATGCTTTCTCCGGACAGCCCTCCCCCCTCCGGCCCCCTGCCGGATCCCGGGCTGTGGTGACCACCGATATCGCGTGCCGCTTGCACGTCACCTGCAGCCCGCAGAACGCGTCCTTGCAGGTCACAGACACCGTAGGCGGCGGCGGGCTCAGGGGACGAGCCTGGCCTGGTGCCGCGGCGGGAGCATGAGCCTGCGCAGCGACAGCCGGGGCTCGCCGGGCCGCCACGCCGCCACGAAGCCGGCGTAGTCCGTCTCGGCGGGCATCACCCGGTCGGTCGTCACGAAGTCGCCGGTCAGGACCAGCCGCCCGTCGCGGCTCCACGCCATCGAGGTCGACTTGAGCGAGGCGGGCACCGGCATCGACGGCAGTCGCGTCCACGTCCGCGCCCGCACATCCAGCACCTGCACGTCCAGGTACTGGCGTGGTCCCGGCCAGGCCGGATCGGCGAACCAGAGCGCGATCAGCCGCCCGTCCGGGCTGACCTCGGCGGTGGACGGGCTGCCCCCGGTGACAGGGGAGGGCAACGGCGTGCGGCGGCCGGCCGCCGGCTCGACCAGGGACAGCCGGGACGCCCTCGAGACCAGGACGAGGTCGCGGGTGACGGCGTGCACCCGCTCCTCGGAGAAGACCTCCTCGCCCGTGGTCCTGTCGAGCAGCCGGGCGCGCTCCTGGGCGGCATACGACAGCAGGCCCTGCGGGGTGTCCTGGGCGGGAGCGCGCGAGCAGGCGATCGGCAGGACAGGGCCGCGCTCGCGACCCCCGAAGTCGAGCGGGCGCAGGCGGCAGCCGTCGTCGCCGCGCGCCCGCTGGAGCACCCACACGCCCTTGCCGTCCGCCGCGGCGAAGGCGGACGACACCGCGCCGCCGAGCGGGCGGGCCCGGTCACCGGACAGCAGGAACAGGCGGCCCTCGGCGGAGGGATCGGCGGGCGTGGTCACGACGAGCTCGCGGGAGCCCGCGGTGAAGGACCAGACCGGCCGGCCGTCCGGCAGGCCGCGCAGCTCGGTGCGTACCCGCGAGTCGACGTCGAACCTGAAGGCGCCGCTGTCGCCGGTGACCAGCAGCCGCAGCCCGCTCCCCGGCGGCAGCGGACGGCCGGAGACGGGCGGCATGGGGTCACGGGGGCCGCGCCCGGGACCGTCCGTCCCGGGAACCCCCGACGTGCCGGGCGCGCACGGGCCGGGATCGCAGGGGCCGGCCGTACGGGCAGAGGACGCGGGGACGGCGGGCGAGCATCCCGCGGCGGCGGCCAGCACAGGGACCAGCACGGCGACCAGTACGACAGCGGGCACAGCGGCAGACACAGCGGCCGGCAAGGAGGTCTGTCTCACGCTCCTTCTACCGCGCCGGGCCGCCACGGGTTCCGGCCGCTCAGCGCCAGATCGTCACCGTGGTGCCGGAGGGCCGTTCCTCCCCGGGCATCGGGCGCTGGAAGCGAACCTGCTCGCCGTTGGTGAGGTTGCGCACCCGCACCCGGTAGCCCTGCTGCTGCAGCTCGGTCGTGGCGTCACGGACGCTCTTGAACACCACGTTGGGGACGATCCTGAACTCGGCGTGGTCGTCGGCCTGGCCGTTGCGCTTGCCGAACCAGTCGAGCCAGAGGCCGCCGCATCGCGAGACCGTGATGCTGGTCATCGTGCCGGGGTCGACCTCGGCCTTCGGCCGGGGGTTCTGCGAGATGACCTGGCACGGCTCGGCGTCGTCGTCGACCTCGTTGACCTGCACCTGGAAGCCCTGCTGGGTCAGGAACGCGGCGGCCTCGTCCTTGGACATGTCGCCGACGTCGGGCATCACCAGCCCGGCGCTGAGCACCAGGTTGATGCGGGTGCCCTCCTTGACCCGGTCGCCGATGCTCGGCCTGGTCTGCGTCACCAGACCGCGCTGCACCTTCGGGTTGGCGATCTTGGTGACCTTGCCCACCTTGAGGCCCTGCTCGGCGAGCTTGACCGCCGCGTCGTTCTGGCCCAGGCCCTCCACGTTGGGCACGGTCACCCGCTTGGCGCCGAGCGAGGGCACGAGCGTGATCGTCTGGCCGATCTCCGCCTCGGTCTGGGCGACGGGGTCGGTGCTGATCACCTTGCCCTCCGCCACCTTCTCGTCGTACTGCCCCGGCGCCTCCTTCACCAGGAAGCCGTTCTTGGCGGCCTCGCTCTTGGCGGCCGAGACGCTGATGCCGACGAGGTTGGGCACGAGCGCGTACTTGCTCTGCGCGAAGTACCATCCGGTCAGGCCGACCGCGACCACCATCAGCCCGGCCAGCGTCACCAGGAACCAGTTCGGCCGGAAGCCCCGCCGGCGCGCGGGGGGCTGGCCGGCCTGTCCGGCGGGCGCGGTCAGCACCTCGGTGCGGGAGACCACCAGCGTCGGGTTCGGCGCGGCCGCCGCCCTCGGCTGCGGCTGCGGCTGCGACGGCTGCGGCTGCGTGGCGTTGGGCACGGCGTGCTGCCCCGTGGAGTAGGGCGGGATGGACTCCCGCGGCAGCATCCGGTGCGTGTCGACGGCCGCCACCAGCATCGCCGAGGCGTCGGCGGGGCGGTTCTCGGGATCGCGCGCGGTCGCCTGCGCCACCAGCGTGTCGATCAGCGGCGGCACGTCGGGCACCACCGACGAGGGCGGCGGGACGGTGTCGTGGACGTGCCGGTAGGCGATCGACATCGGCGTCTCGCCGTCGTACGGCTGGCGGCCCGTCACCAGCTCGAACAGCATGATGCCCGCGGCGTAGACGTCGCTGCGGACGTCCGCCCCTCCGGTGGTGACCTGCTCGGGCGACATGTAGCCGATCGTGCCGATCATCACACCGGTGCGTGTCTGGTTCGTCGCCTCGATCGCCCTGGCCAGGCCGAAGTCGACGACCTTGACCCGGCCGTCGTCGGTCAGCAGGACGTTCTCCGGCTTCATGTCGCGGTGGACCATGCCCTGCTGGTGGGCGGCGCCGAGCGCGGCCAGCACCGGGATCATGATCTCCAGCGCCTCGCGGGCGGGCAGCCTGCCCCGCGAGCGCAGCACGTCGCGCAGCGTCTTGCCGGGCACGTACTCCATCGACAGGTACACCACGTCGCCGTCGGTGCCCTGGTCGAACACGTGCACCACGTTGGGGTGGGACAGGCTGGCCACCGACTTGGCCTCGCCGATGAACCTGCGCACGAAAGCGGGGTCCTCGGCCAGCGTGCGGTGCATGACCTTCAGCGCGACCGTGCGGTCGAGCCGGATGTCGAGCGCCAGGTAGACCGTCGCCATCCCGCCCCGGGCGATCCGGGACTCGATGCGATAGCGCCCGTCGAGCAGTCGCCCTACGAGGGGGTCCGCGATCGTCGTGTCCACCTGGCCGAGTTTACGGGCGATTCGCCCCCCGCATGGCCCGACAGTCCCAAACCGATGCCCGTTTGATTCCTGATCTGGGAAGGCGGCGCGAAGCCTGCCCGGAGGTCACGTCCCACCGGTGCTCTGCGCCCACCGCGGCCCCACGGCCCCCGGTGGCGCGGGGGCCGTGGCGGACCCCCGCGCGGATCAGGGAGTCATCGGGGAGGACGCCTCGGCGTAGCGGCGGCGCGGGATCCGTCCGGCCTGGCGCGCCAGCCGCCCGGCCTCCACGGCGGACCGCATCGCCGCCGCCATGAGGTCGGGCCGCCGCGCCCTGGTGACCGCCGTCGCCAGCAGCACCGCGTCGCACCCCAGCTCCATCGCCTGGGCGGCGTCGCTCGCCGTGCCGATGCCCGCGTCCAGGATCACCGGAACCGACGCCGCTTCCACGATCAGCTCGATGTTGTGCGGGTTGCGGATGCCGAGCCCCGAGCCGATCGGCGCGCCCAACGGCATCACCGCCGCGCACCCCGCCTGCTCCAGCCGCCGCGCCAGCGCCGGGTCGTCCCCGATGTACGGCAGGACCACGAACCCGTCGGCCACCAGCCGCTCGGCCGCGTCGAAGGTCTCGATCGGGTCGGGCAGCAGCGTCCGCTCGTCGCTGATGACCTCGAGCTTCACCCAGTTCGTGCCGAGCGCCTCGCGCGCCAGCCGCGCCGTCAGCACCGCCTCGCCCGCCGTGAAGCAGCCCGCCGTGTTTGGCAGGACCTTGATCCCGCGGGCGCGCAGCACGTCGAGCACCGACCCCTTGGCCCCGGGGTCGAGGCGGCGCATGGCGACCGTGGTCAGCTCGGTGCCGGAGGCGGCCAGCGCCTGGTCGAGCACCTCGAGGGAGGGGGCCCCGCCGGTGCCCATGATGAGCCGGGAGCCGAACTTCTCCCCGGCGATGATCAGCTCATCCACCCTGCACCGCCGTGAGGATCTCGACCCTGTCGCGGTCGGCCAGCGAGGTGCTCTCCCACGTGCCCCTGGTGACCACCTCGTCGTTGACCGCCACGGCGACACCCGTCGTCTGCGCCGTCAGCCGCTGGACGGCCTGGGCCACCGTGGTGCCGTCGGGCACCTCGTGCGCGGCCCCGTTGATCGTCACGTGCATCAGTCACTTCCTTGTCCGGCTGTCTGGAACCGCTGCGGCGCGCACAGGGCGGCCAGCTCGCCCTCCTCGCCGTGGAGGATCGCGGTGGTGAGCGGGGCCAGCAGCACGCCGCCCCTGTGGTGTCCGGTGGCGACGGTGAGGCCGGGGCCGTACGGGCCGATCAGCGGCAGGTTGTCGGGGGTGCCCGGCCGCAGTCCCGCCACGACGTCGGCCACCTGCAGCTCGGTGATGCCGGGGACCAGCTCCCTGGCGTCGCGCAGCAGCTCGTACAGGCCGCCCGCGGTCACCGTGGTGTCGAAGCCCAGCTCCTCCTGGGTGGCGCCGACGACGAGCTCGCCGTCGCCGCGCGGCACCAGGTACACGGGCGAGCCGTGGACCACGCCGCGCACGCAGGTGCCGAGCAGGGGGGACGGCGAGCGCAGCCGCATGATCTGGCCCTTGACCGGGCGCACCGGCAGGTCGGTCAGCCCGCCGCTCCACGCGCCGGCCGCCAGCACCACCCGCTCGCCCGTCAGCACATCACCCGAGGCGTCCGAGGCGTCCGCGCGCCCGTCGTCCGAGGCGTCGATCGGCCTGCCGTTCGGGGAGTCGGCCGGCCCGCCGTCCGTGGCGTCCGCCGGAACGTTCCCGGTGGCGGCCGAGGGTGGCTCCAGCCGTACGCCCACCACGGCCGAGCCGTCGCGGACCAGCGCGGCCACGCGCCGCCGCACCAGCGCCACCCCCGCCTTCTCCAGCGCGGCCAGCAGGGCCGCGGTGACGCGTCTGGGGTCGACCCACGCGTCACCCTCGGCCAGCACGCCGCCCCTGACCGACGGCGCCAGCATCGGCTCCCTGCGGCGGCACTCGCGCCCCGTCAGCCGCCGCACCGGCAGCCCGAGCTTGTCCATGAACACGGCGAGCTCGTCCAGCGCCGCCAGGTCGTCGGTGTCGAAGGCGACGTCCAGCGTGCCCTGGGCGCGGTAGTCGAGCCGCAGCCCGCTGTCGGCCTCCAGCTCCGCGGCGAAGGCGGGCCAGCGCTCCAGCGCCGCCAGCCCCAGCCTGAGCAGCGACTCCTCGGTGTAGGAGACCTCGCTGACCGGGGCCAGCATGCCCGCGGCCGCGTGGGAGGCGCCACGCGCCGGGGCCGGGTCGATCACCGTGACACGCGTGCCCGCGCGCGCCAGACGCCAGGCGACGGACAGGCCAACCACGCCGCCGCCCACGATCAGATGCATCTCGCTCCCTTCGCCGGCATGACCCGGATCAGGTGTCTTGCGGTCGAAGGCCCGTCACAGCCTTCCTCTCAGCCCGGTACGGCCGGACTCCCGCGCGTCTTCCGCGAACAAGCCTACTCAAGGCCCGGACCCTGGTGACCGGCGCCGGATTGGTTATGGTCTGAGCGTGAATCATGTCGTGGTGGTGGGCGCCGGACTGGCAGGCATACGCAGCGTCGAGGCGCTGAGATCTCGTGGATTCAGCGGCAGGATCACGCTGGTCGGCGAGGAGCGGCACCGGCCCTACGATCGTCCGCCCCTGTCCAAGGCGGTGCTGCTCGGCACGGCCGACTCCAGCTTCGTCGACTCCGACCTCGAGGCCATGCGGGTGGAGCACCGGCCGGGGGTGTCGGCCAAGGGGCTGCGCGCGGGGGTCCTGGAGACGACCGAGGGCGAGATCGGCTACGACGGCCTGGTCATCGCCACCGGGGCGGAGCCGATCAGGCTGCCCGGCGAGGGCCGCCAGCACGTGTTGCGCACGCTCGACGACTCCCTGGAGCTGCGGGCCCGCCTGGTGGCGGACGCCAGGGTCACGGTCATCGGCGCGGGCTGGATCGGCGCGGAGGTGGCCACGGCCGCCCGTACGGCCGGCTGCCGGGTCACCGTCGTGGAGGCGGGCCCCGCCCCGCTCGCGCACGTGCTCGGGCCCGAGGTGGGCGGCGACACCGTCCCCTGGTACGAGGGCATGGACCTGCGGCTGGACACCATGGTCGCCGCCGTGGAGGAGGGCGGGGTGCGCCTGGTCGACGGCGACTTCGTCGAGGCCGACGTGGTGGTGTCGGGCATCGGCGTCCGCCCGGCCGTCGAGTGGCTGGCAGGCTCCGACATCGACCTGCACAACGGCGTCGTCACCGACGAGCACCTGCGCACCTCCCTGCCGAACGTCGTGGCCGTCGGCGACTGCGCGGCCTGGTGGTCGCGCCGCTTCCACACCAGGCTGCGCGTGGAGCACTGGGACACCGCGCTCAACGCCCCCGAGGTCGCCGTGGCCACGCTGCTGGGCGACGAGGCGGTCTATGATCCTGTGCCGTACTTCTGGTCGGAGCAGTTCGGCCACATGGTGCAGTACGCCGGCCACCATGCCGGCGCGCGCCTGTTGCGCCGCGGCGATCCCTCGGCGGCCAAGTGGTCGGTCTGCTGGTTGACAGACACCGACAGGCTGGCCGGGGTGCTGACCGTCAACAGGCCACGCGACCTCGTCCAGGGCCGTAGGATCATCGAGTCAGGACAGCGACTCGACCCCCTACGCCTGGAAGATCCCGAGGTCGGGATACGTGACTGTGTAGTTTGAAGCCGGATGCGATGTGGTAGTGGTGGATTCGTGACGCTTTCTGTTGCGCAGATAGACCGGGAAACCGACCAGCTCGTCGGCGAGTGGCTGACGCTTCCCGAAGTGGCCGACCGCCTCGCCCTCTCGATCGGGCGGGCCAAGCAGCTCCTGAAGGACCACAAGCTCCTCGGCGTACGGCGGGGCGCGGGCGGCCCCCAGGTCCCCGCGGTGTTCCTCGAGGGCAGGGACGTCGTGAAGGGCCTGCCGGGCACGCTCACGCTCCTGCTCGACGCCGGCTACGACGACGCCGAGGCGTTGCGCTGGCTGTTCACCCCGGACGAGTCGCTGCCCGGCTCGCCCATCGACGCGATCAAGGCGGGTCGCCATACCGAGGTCAAGCGGCGTGCCCAAGCGCTCGGTTTCTGAAGCCCGTCTCTACCTCTGCACCGACGGCCGGAAGAAGCGCGGCGACCTGGCCGACTTCCTCGACGCGGTGCTGTCCAACGGCGTCGACATCGTCCAGCTCAGGGAGAAGGGCCTGGAGGCGCGCGAGGAGCTCGCGCTGCTGGAGGTCTTCCGCGAGGCGTGCGACCGTCACGGCGCGCTCCTGGCGGTCAACGACCGGGCCGACATCGCCTTCGCCGCCCGCCCCGACATCCTTCACCTGGGCCAGGACGACCTGCCCGTGAGCGTCGCGCGAGAGATACTCGGCGACGACATCCTCATCGGCAGGTCCACCCATTCGACGGCGGAGGCCTCGGCCGCCGCCGTCGAGGAGGGCGTCGACTACTACTGCTGCGGGCCGATCTGGCCCACCCCGACCAAGCCAGGCCGGCCGGCGCCTGGACCCGCCCTGCTCAGGCACGCGGCGGGGCTCGGCGACCGTCCGTGGTTCGGCATCGGCGGCATCGACCTCGGCAACCTCGACGAGGTCAGGTCGTACGGCGTCAGCCGCGTCGTGGTCGTCAGGGCGATCACCGAGGCGGACGACCCCGGAGCGGCGGCGGCCGAGTTCGCCAAGCGGCTGGGCCGGTAGGTCCGCGACCGCAGCGGCCCGTCAGGTCTTGCGCGAGGTGGCGGCCACCGCCAGTTCGGCCAGGGCGGCACGGGCCTCGGCGGTGATCGGCGCGTCGTCGAGCGAGGCGAGAGCCTCCTCCAGGTACGTGCCGATCATCTTCTCGCACGCCTCGAGCGCACCGCTGGCCTCGATGACGCCGCGCAGCTTGGCGACGCCCTCGGCGTCGAGGCCGGGGTCGCCGAGCAGCCTGCGCACCGTCGCGGCGTCCTCGGGCGTGGCCGCGGCCAGCGTGCGGGCGATGAGCATGGTGCGCTTGCCCTCGCGCAGGTCGTCGCCGGCGGGCTTGCCGGTCTCCAGCGGGTCGCCGAACACGCCGAGGATGTCGTCGCGCAGTTGGAAGGCGATGCCGACGCGGTTGCCGTACTCGACGCACAACTCGTCGATCCACGGCGCGCCGGCGCCCGCGGCCAGCATCAGGCCGAGCCTGAGCGGCTGCTCCACCGAGTACTTGCCGCTCTTGTAGAGCGCCACCCGCAGGGCCGACTCGAAGGTGTTCTCGCCGTGGGCCTGCTCCAGCAGGTCGAGGTACTGGCCGCACATCAGCTCGGTGCGCATGTGGTCGTGGAAGGGCTGGGCGACGGCCAGGTGGGGCAGGTCGCACGAGCGCCACATCTCGCCCGACCAGATCAGCAGCAGGTTGCCCAGCAGGACCGCCGCGCCCTCGCCGAACTGCTCGGCCGAGCCGTACCAGTCGCTCTTCTCGTGCAGGTGCTGGAAGCGGCGGTGCGCCGAGGGCATGCCCCTGCGCAGGTCGCTCTTGTCCATGACGTCGTCGTGCACCAGCGCGCTGGCCTGCAGCAGCTCCAGGGAGGCCGCCGCGACGAAGACGCCGGGCTCGTCGGAACCGCCCGCCGCGCGCCACCCCCAGTAACAGAAGGCGGGACGCAGCCGCTTGCCGCCCGCCAGCAGCTCTCTGGCCGCGTTGAGCAGGGGGGCGAGGTCGGGGCCGCTGACCACGGCACGTTGCCGGTCGAGGAACTCCCCGAGGGAGCGATCCACCTCGGTACGGAGGGTGTCCAGGCTCATGCCATGAGAGTAACGGGCTGTAGCCGGCGTTTCGATCTCCCGCTCCCGTCATATGGACGTGGCCACGTCGCCCGCGTCCGTACCGGTAGCCTTGGATTATGGCTCTGGGTCGACCCTCCGTCCTTCCCGATCGCGTCCCCACCGTTCGCGATCTCCTCGCCTCTGGCGGCCGCTCCTTCTCCTTCGAGTTCTTCCCCCCGAAGAACGAGGAGGGCGAGCGCCAGCTCTGGCGGTCGATCAGGGAACTCGAGGCACTGCGGCCGACCTTCGTGTCCGTCACCTACGGCGCGGGCGGCTCCACCAGGGACCGCACCGTCGACATCGTCGAGCGGCTGGCCCACGAGACCACGCTCACCCCTGTGGCGCATTTCACCGCGGTCAACCACTCGGTCCGCGAGCTGCGCCACCTCGTGGGGCGCTTCGCCGACGCCGGTGTGCGCAACATCCTGGCCGTGCGCGGCGACCCGCCGGGCGACCCCAACGGCGACTGGATCCGCCATCCCGAAGGCGTGCTCTACGCCGAGGAACTGGTCAAGCTGATCCGCCAGGCCGGAGACTTCTGCGTCGGCGTGGCCGCCTTCCCCTACAAGCACCCGCGCTCGCCCGACATCGAGAGCGACACCGAGTACTTCGTCAGGAAATGCTCGGCCGGGGCCGACTACGCCATCACCCAGATGTTCTTCCGGGCCGACGACTACTTCAGGCTCAGGGACCGGGTGGCGGCGCGCGGCTGCGAGACGCCGATCATCCCGTGCATCATGCCCGTCACGAAGATGAGCACGATCGCCAGGTCCGAGCAGCTGTCGGGCGCGCCGTTCCCGCCCGACGTCGCCGCCCGCTTCGAGGCCGTCGCCGACGATCCGGCCGCGGTCCGGCGGCTGGGCATCGACCACGGGGCCGAGCTGTGCCAGCGGTTGCTCGACGAGGGCGCCCCCGGCATCCACTTCATCACCTTCAACCGGTCGAGCGCGACGCGCGAGGTGTTCCAGCAGATCCAGCCGGCCGCCCTGTCGGCCTGATCCCGCCGCCGCGCCCGCTCAGCGCGGGGGCAGGGGCAGGGGCGTGCCCGCGATCGCGTAGTGCTCGTACCCGCCGGGGAAGACGAACTGGGTGAGCAGGTCGGTGAAGCCCACCGCCCGGTAGAGGTGCCGGGCGGCCGTCGGCTGGTCGTGCGTCGACAGCACCGCCGACCGCTCGGGACGGCCCTCGCACAGGGCGTGGATCAGCGCCCTGCCGATGCCCTTGCCCTGGTAGTCGGGGTGGACGTGGATCTCGGCCACTTCCAGCGAGTCGCCCAGCCAGGCGTCGGCCACCTGGAGGCCCGACTTCTCGGCGAGCGCGCGGTAGACCACGTCGTGCCACCACTGTCCGGCCTGGCCGTGGAACCCGTAGGCGAAACCCGCGGCCCGGCCGTCGGGCAGTTCGGCGAACAGGCAGCGGAAGGCCGGGTTGGCGCCGTGGCCGCGCATGATCGCCTGCCGTCCGGCGAGCTGGTCGGCCGGCGGCTTCATGGCGGCCGTGTAGATGCCCATCACCGACTCGAGACGGTCGGTGAACTCCGCAGATCCGGTGCCGCGGATGGCTATCACTCGACTTCGACCGCCGTGCCGCCGGTGATGCGCAACAGCTCGTCGAAGGTGGTCGGGAAGACCGTGTGCGGGTGCCCGCCGGCGGCCCAGACCTGGTCGTGCTTGTCCAGCCACGTGTCGACGAAGGTGCGGATGGGCGCCGGATGCCCGACCGGGGCGACCCCGCCGATCGGCTGGCCCGTCGCCTCGCGGACGAACTCAGGGGTGGCCCTGCGCACCCGCTCGACCCCCGCCGTGCGGGCGACCAGCTCGACGTCCACGCGGTGGGCGCCGCTGGTCAGGACCAGCAGCGGAGCGCCGTCAGCGGCGAAGATCAGGCTGTTGGCGATGGCGCCGACCTCGCACCCCAGCTGCGCGGCCGCCGCGGTGGCCGTCGGCGCCGACTCGGGCAGCACCACGATCTCACCCGTCGCGCCCAGCTCACGCAGCGCCGATGCGACACGAACAGCGTTGGGGTGCAAGAACTTTTCCGGCATGCGCCCACTCTAAACAGATTGACCCAGGAATTGCCGGTCCATGGTGGTGCGCTAGGGTCCTTTGATTCGATTGTTAATTATTTGAGGGGATGGATGGCATGGGAGCTCGGCGCCAGCTCGGCCTGGCTGCTCTCTTGACGGTGGGCACCGTCGTTCTCTCAGCGTGCGGCACGGCCGCCACGCCGCAGCCCGCGGCCGCGGTCATGCGCGCCCCCGCGCCCGTCACGTCGCCCGCCGCGGCGCCCGTCACGTCGCCCGCCACGGCGGCCGGCGCGATGGCGCGGGTGGAGCGGACCGTCACCGCGCCGGACAAGACGCTGAAGCTCGGCTCGAAGGGCTCGGCGGTCGTGTGGCTGCAGAAGCGGCTCCGGGAGCTCTCCTACCTGCCGGGCAAGGCCGACGGCAGGTACGGCGGCAGCACGCTGGCCGCCGTGTGGGCGTTCCAGAAGGTCAACGGGATCAGGCCGACCAGTACGGTCGGCAGGCGCACCTGGGACGCGCTGGAGAACCCCAAGCAGCCGCAGGTCCTGGTCAAGAACGGCAAGCCGACCAGGGTCGAGGTCAACCTGACCAAGCAGATCCTGGTCTACTACGTCGACGACCAGGTGAAGCTGATCTCCCACACCTCGTCGGGCAGCGGCGTGCCGTACTGCGAGACGGCGGTCTGGCAGGGCAAGTCGCAGCGGTTCTGCGGGTCGGCGACCACGCCGACGGGCGACTACCGGACGACGTGGCGGGCGAAGGGCTGGCACAAGTCGTACCTGGGCCAGCTCTACAACCCGATCTTCTTCAACGGCGGCATCGCCTTCCACGGCGCGCTGTCGGTGCCGCTGTACCCGGCCTCCCACGGCTGCGTGCGGCTGCCGATGAACGTGGCCGAGGTGCTGCCCGGAATGCTCGGCAAGGGCGTGCCCGTGCACGTCCGGGGCCGTTTCAGGCGCTAGCCGAGGAGGTCCTGACCCCGGTCGGTGGTCGTAGCCGATCAGCGACCGGGTGTCGGGCCGGCCGGTGGCGCGGCCGTGCCGGCTCACGGCGGTCACGCGGGGATGCCATCCCGGGCAGGACGTGGGCGACCGCCAACCCGCCGCGCTCCGCCGGCCGCTGGGCGCGCCGCCGTGGGTCAGTGGTTCAGGACCTCAGGTGAGCCCTGGCGGGCGCAGGCTGTCGTCAGGCGGGCCTCCTCAGACGGACCACGGACCGTCAGGCGGGTCTCAGGCGGGATCGCCAGGCGGGTCTCAGGCGGGCCTCCTCAGGCGGACCGTCAGGCGGGGCCCTCAGACGGACCGTCAGACGGGCCTCAGACGGGCCTCAGAAGGGACCGTCAGGCGGGACCGTCAGACGGGTCTCAGGCGGGACCGTCAGGCGGGTCTCAGGCGGATCGTCTCGTGGTGCCGAGCGAGTCGAGACCGCCGGCGACGATCCGCGCCGCCGCGCGTACCGCCGCCCACACCTCGGCGTACGGCTCGCCCCTCGACAGGCTCATGACGGCCGCCAGCTTCGTCGCGCCCACCATCGCCCCCACCGCGGCAGCAGCCGCCACCGGGTCCAGCTCGTCCGGGTAGGCCGCGCACAGCGCCTCGGCCGTCCGCCGCTGGCTGTCGAACAGCAGGTGGAGCGCCCTCGCCTGGAGCGCGGGGACCGTCATCACGAGCTGGAAGCGCTCGCCCCCGAGGCTCCTGGCCAGATCGTCCTCCCAGGTCGCGCCCGTCTCGACCACCCGCAGCAGCAGCTGCGCCACCGACTCTCCCGGCCGCCGCGCGGCCACCATGGTGAGAGTCCGGTCGAGGCGCTCCCCGGCGTCGAAGAAGACGATGTCCTCCTTGCCGGCGAAATAGCTGAAGAACGTGCGCGTCGACACCTCGGCGGAGGCGGCGATCTCGGCGAGCGTCGTCTGCTCGAACCCCTTCTCGGCGAACAGCCGCATCGCGCCCTCGACGAGCGCGCGCCTGGTCCTTGCCTTCTTGCGCGCCCGAAGTCCTGCCATATCCGTCATTGAAGCAATGTAGTGCACTGATGGAAATTTTGCATGCGATGAGGTTTTCTGGAGGGTAGTCGATCACGTCGATCTCACGAAGGAGCGCGACATGAGCTACCCGATGACCCGGCAGCGCAGGTTCGACCCGCCCGACGAGCTCTTCGACGACCCGGCGCCGGTGCGGCCGCTGACCTTCGCGGACGGACACCAGGGCTGGCTCGTGACGGGACACGCGGCCGGCCGGGCCGTCCTGGCCGACCCGAGGTTCAGCACCGTCCCCCGGCGGCTGCACCCGCTGCTCGCCTCGCGGCGCGTACCCGAGGGGGAGGTGCCGCCCGGATTCTTCCTCCGCATGGACGCGCCCGAGCACACGCACTACCGGCGCCTGCTCACCGGGCAGTTCACCGTGCGCAGGATGAACCAGCTCAGGGCGCGCATCGAGGAGATCACCGCGGCTCGCCTCGACGACATGGAGCGCGCGGGCCCGCCCGCCGACCTGGTGCGCACCTTCGCGCTGCCGATCCCCTCGCTGGTGATCTGCGAGCTGCTCGGCGTGCCGTACGACGACAGGGAGCAGTTCCAGCGCGACACGACCGAGCTGCTGCGGCTGGCGAACTCGCCCGAGCAACTGACGGCCAAGGTCGGCGACCTGATCAAGTACGTCTACACGCTGGTCGCGCGCAAGCGGGCCGAGCCGGGCCACGACATGCTCACCGGGCTGGTCGACAGCGGCGAGCTGAGCGACGACGAGATCGCCGGCATGGGCTTCCTGCTGCTGGTGGCGGGTCACGAGACGACCGCCAACATGCTGGCGCTCGGCACGTTCGCGCTGCTGCAGCACCCCGAACAGCTGGCGCTCGTCCGCGACGACCCGTCCGTGATCGACAACGCGGTGGAGGAACTGCTGCGCTACCTGTCGATCATCCACTTCGGCGCGACGCGGGCCGCCGTGGAGGACGTCACGATCGAGGGCACGCTCATCAAGGCGGGCGACTGCGTCGCGGTGTCCATCCCGGCCGCCAACCGCGACCCCGCCCGCTATGCTGACCCTGCCGTCCTCGACGTGCGGCGGCCCGCGGGCGGGCACCTGTCCTTCGGGCACGGCATCCACCAGTGCCTCGGGCAGCAGTTGGCCAGGATCGAGATGCGGGTGGCCTACCCCGCGCTGCTCGGACGCTTCCCCGCCCTGCGGCTCGCCGTCCCCGTGGACGCGGTGCCCATGCGCTCGGACATGAGCATCTACGGCGTGCACGCACTGGAGGTGGCGTGGTGAAGGTCAAGGCCGACAGGGACGTGTGCATCGGCGCGGGCATGTGCGTGCTGACCGCGCCGCTGGTGTTCGACCAGGACGAGGAGGAGGGCCTGGTCGTGCTGACGTCGGCAGAGGTGCCGCCGGAGGCCGAGGACGCCGTGAGCCGTGCGCTCACCCTGTGCCCCTCCGGCGCCATCACCCGCGTCGATCCGTAGGCGGCCTTCGGCCCTCATAGCGCCGGTCCGAGGGCGCCCCCGGCCATCGCGTCGATCTGTAGGTGCCCTCGGTCATCGCGCTGATCTGTGGGCGCCCTCGGTCATCGCCTGCTTCGGGCACCCTCGGGTGTCATCCCGCTGATCCGTGGAAGCCCTCCGTCATCGCCTACTCGATGGGCGCCCTCGGTCATCGCCTGCTTTGGGCGCCCTCGGATGTCACTGAGCCGATCTGTGGGCGCCCTTCGCGAGTTCGTCGCGCCGATCGGCAAGTGCCTCGTGGGCGCCATCGTCCCGGCGACCGAGGAGTCCTTCGACGTCGACGCCGCGCCGATGTACGGAAGTCCCATAGGTGGTGCCATCGCTGCGGCGATGCGCAGAGACCCGCAGGTGGTGGCGCCGCCGTGCCGAGGCGCGGGAGTCCTCGGGCGGCATCGCCCGCGTCGATCCCTCCAGCGGCTCTTGGCGTACCTTCAGCGATCTCTCAACGATCCCTCCCGGCCTCTTGGCGTGCCTCCAGCGATCTCTTGGCGGTCCCCTCCGGGGCCTCTTGGCGTACCTTCAGCGATCTCCCGACGATCCCTCCCGGCCTCTCGGCGCGCCTCCAGCGATCTCTTCGCGGTCCCTCGGGGGCCTCTTGGCGGTCCTCCTGTGGCATCGCCCGGTGTCCCGGTCGCTCCGCGTGTCGCGCTCGCCCCGCAGGTCAGGCCCCATGATCGAACCTGTGTTCGCCAATCGGTTGACATTCAAGGTCATCGAAATTATGTTCGACGGAGTGACGTGAGACTCGCGGCTCGCGTCGAAGAACCTGGTCGCGGGCTCCCGCCACCCCCATGCGGGGCCCGCGGTCGGGTTCCACGGGCGAAAGGCGCGTCCTCGTCGTCGGCGGAGACGAGCGGGCGCGCCTTGACCGGACGGGGAGAGGGGAAGCTCCTCGTCCGGTCGCCCGGCGGAAATGTCGGTGGCGTCTGCGAGTGTTGGCTCCACCGACGGAGACGCCGGGAGCCGCCACGACCCCTCAAAGGAGGCTGGCATGACGACAAGGCTCAGCGACACGCACGGGCCCCGACTGTCGCCCGCAGTCAGGGCGCACCTCACCGAGTCACGCACCTGCTTGGCCGACGCCGTGACGGCCCGTACCCCCGCCACCCGCTACGTCGCCGCCCACCTCGCCGCCCTGCGCGCGGCGGCGGCGATCCTGGCCGCCCGGCCCCGTCCGATGGAAGGGCGCAGGCGCCGGCTGCGCAGTGCCTGGGAGCTCCTGCCCGAGGTCGAGCCCAGGCTCGCCGAGTGGGCCGCCTACTTCTCCGTCAGCGCCGCCAAGCGCGCGGCCGCGGAGGCGGGCATGGTGCGCGGCGTGACCCTCGCCGACGCCGACGAGCTCCTGGCCGAGGCCGAGACGTTCGTGTCCATGGTCGAGGAGATCCTCGGCGTCGCCGGGCAGCCCGCCCTTCCCGTCAGCGTCCCGCTGGCGGGCTGAGGGCCGCACACCCGGTCTCAGTCGCGGCTGGTCGCGTCATTCTCGTCGGTGGGAGGATGAACGCCCAGCCGGCCGTCCGGCTCGATCCCTCCGCGAGCCGGACCTCCCCCTTCCACCCCACGCGTTCACACCCCCGCTCCCGCTCCCGCTCCTGCTACCGCTCTCTGTGCGCTCGTCCTCCCGCACACAGTGGTCTCCGGTGTCATGAGGCGCTGAGCGTCATCCGGTCCCGCGCACCGTTTGCTTGAACTCCGGGCAGGCGACGAGCGGGTCGTGCGTGCACGAGGCCGCGTGGCGCAGGCTGTCACGCATCCGGGTGAGCTGCGCGATCCGGTCGTCCAGTTCGCGCGCCTTCTCGGCGATCCGGTCGCGCAGTGCCTCGTCGGACGGCTTGGCGTCCAGCAAGCGGCCGATCTCGCCCAGGGAGAACCCCGCGCTCCTCGCGCAGGCGATCAACGCCAGCCGGTGGAGCGTGTCAGGCTCGTACGCGCGTCTGAGCCCGTTGCGCCCGGTCGCCCTGATGAGCCCCTTGCGCTCGTAGAACCGCAGCGCCGAGGCCGCCAGCCCCGACCGCTGGGCCACCTCGCCGATGTCGAGCAGCATTCTTCGTACCCCTTGACTTGAACCGCGATTCAAGTCGCAGTCTAGGGGCATGATGAAAGTTCACCATCTGAACCTTGCCTCCATGCGCACCGTCGACCCCACCTACGACGGGCTCGCCCCAGCCCCCGCCGTCAGCCACGCCCTGCTGGTCGAGACGGACGCCCACGGTCTCGTCCTGGTCGAGACCGGCCTCGGCGTCGACTCGGTCGAACGGCCGGAGGAGGTGCTCGACCCGGAGTGGGTGGAGCTGGTCGCCCCGAGCCTCGACAGGGGCGAGACCGCGCTCCGCCGCATCGCCGACCTCGGCCACGATCCCGCCGACGTGCGCCACATCGTGCTCACCCACCTCGACGTCGACCACGCGGGCGGGCTGCCCGACTTCCCCGAGGCGACCGTCCACGTGATGGCGGCCGAGCACGCGGCGGCGATGTTAGGGGCGCCGAGCCGCCGCTACCGTCCCGCGCACTGGTCGCACGGCCCCCGCTGGGAGCTGTACGCCACGGGGGAGTCGTGCGAGGAGTGGTACGGCTTGGCGGGCGCCCAGCCGCTGCGCGGGCTGTCACCGGACTTCCTGCTGGTGCCGCTCGGCGGTCACACGGTGGGGCACGCGGCGGTGGCGGTCAGGGACGGGGACGGCTGGTGGCTGCACGCCGGCGACGCGTACTTCTACCACAAGGAGATCGACCCGGCCGGGGCCGAGTCGCACCCGCTGTTCGACATCGTGCAGTTGGACTCGCAGGTGGACGGCGAGCTACGGGTGGCCAACCAGGCCAGGCTGCGCGAGCTCGTGCGCGACCACGCCGACGAGGTGCGGGTGTTCTCCGCGCACGACCCGTGGGAGTTCGCCAGGCACGCGACACCCGCCTGACGCGCCCCGCCTCGCGCCCCGCCCCCCGCCCCGGCCCGCGACGGTCTCAACCTCACGCCCCGGCCCGCGACGGCCTCGACCTCACGCCCCGGCCTGCGACGGCCTCGACCTCACGCCCCGGTCCCGCGCCCCGGTCTCGTGGTCTGGTCTCGTGGTCCGGTCCCGCGCCCGGCCCTACGGTCGGGCCCGCGACACTCTGGTCCCGCGCCCCGGTCCCGCGCCCGGCCCTACGGTCGGGCCCGCGACGCCCTGGTCCCGCGCCCTGGTCCCGCGCTCCGACCCGGCGGTCGGGCCTGCGACGTCCTGGCCCCATGGCCCGGCTCGGGCCCGGCCCCACGCACAGCTCAGCCCCGCGCTCCGGTCTCACGGGCCGGTCCCACAGCGCGGCCTCCGTGCTGCGGTCTCACGGCCGGCCCTGCGCTCCGGTGCCACGGACTCGCTCCGCGATGGCGCTGGGCGGAGGGCCGGGAGTTGGGCGGGGCCGCGTCTGACCGGCGCAGGCAAGGACTATCCACCCGCCGCGGCCATTCCCCAGCGTCCGGCGCCGAGCAGCTGCAGGTGGTGGGTGTGGAAGGGGTGCAGCGTGCGGCGATGGCCCACGCTGACGAACATGCACCGCGGTAGGCGCTCGCGGATCAGCTGGTACAGCGTGTGCTCGAGCCCTTCGTCGACAGCGGACGTCGCCTCGTCGAGGAAGGCCAGGCTGGGCCGGGTCAGCAGGATCCTGGCGAACCCGAGCCGTTGCTGCTCGCCCGGTGAGAGCGTGCGCGCCCAGTGCGCCTCGTCGTCGAGGCGGTCCTCCAGGTGGCCGAGGTGGACCGAACGCAACGCCTCGCGGGCCTGCTCCTCGCCGATGCGGTGCGCGGGCTCGGGGTAGGCCAGCGCGGTGCGTAGGTCGCCCAGAGGCAGGTACGGCTGCTGCGACAGGAACAGCGTGTGAGGCCCCGCGGGGCGCCGGACGACGCCGTGCGCGTGCGGCCACAGGCTGGCCAGGCTGCGCAGCAACGTGGTCTTGCCGCTTCCCGAGGGTCCTCTGACCAGGAGGGCCTGCCCCGGGCTCATGCTCAGGGTCAGGTTCTCGATCAGCGGCTGGCTGTTGGGGCGCCACACCTGGAGGTCCTCGATCTCCAGTGCGTCGGGCCGGTTGGTGAAGGCCGGTCCGGACAGGGCGCGCGACTCCTTGTTGGCGTCCGTCAGCGCCGTGAGCCGGTCCAGTGTCGCCCGGTAGGCGGCGAAGCTCTCGTAGGAGTACCTGAAGAAGGACAG
The DNA here is from genome assembly GCF_053605785.1 of Nonomuraea sp. NPDC003754. Classification (NCBI taxonomy): domain Bacteria; kingdom Bacillati; phylum Actinomycetota; class Actinomycetes; order Streptosporangiales; family Streptosporangiaceae; genus Nonomuraea; species Nonomuraea sp. NPDC003754. The sequence continues at coordinate 68,972 of NZ_JBSGJX010000017.1, read as the reverse complement.
CGCTTCGTGCACCTGGCTGAAGGCGTCGGCCGTCTGGGTGACGTCGCCGAGCGAGATCGCCCCGTGGAAGAAGCGCGGCGCCTGGATGATGAACGGGAACACGATCGAGGCCTGGGACACCGCGCCGTTGAACGCCTGGAGCCGCAACGACCGTTTGGCGCACTGCCAGGCGTTCCCGATGACCGAGCGGAACCTGGTGGCCAGGGTGGTCCGTTCCACCTCCTCACCGCCGTAGAACGCGATGTTCTCGGAGTTGTCCAGCAGGCGCATCAGCGCGTATCGATAGGAAGCGGACAACTTCTCTTTCAGGAAGGTGAGCTGGATCAGCGGGCGGCCGATTTTGAAGGCCATGAACGAGGCCCCGATCACGTAGGCGTAGGCGAGGAGGACCATCGCCCTGGGCACCTCGTACCCGAAGATCGTCATCGGTCCTGACAGCGTCCAGAGGACGGCGGTGAACGACACCAGCCGCAGGGCGGCGCGGACGGCGTCGAGCGACAGGTCGTAGGACTGCTCGACGAACTGCGTGATGTCCTGCTCGATGCGCTGGTCGGGGTTGTCGACCGGGGTCGCGACGAACCTGCCCCGATGGTAGGCGCGGCCGTCCAGCCAGTCGGCGACCGCGCGGTCGTTGAGCCAGTCTCGCCAGTGGATGATCAGGCGCTGCGTGATGAGGTAGGCGAGCTGGCTGCTGACGACGTAGATCGCCGCCAGGACCGCGAACACGATGACATGGAGCCAGAACGTGTCCGGGTCCATCGCCTGCAACGACGTGAACAGGCCGTTGGTCGCGTAGGAGGCGAGCACTTCCAGGCGCACCCCGACGACCGTCAGCCAGAGCACCAGCAGCATGGCCAGGAGCGGCCGCCGGCTGGCCCACGTGCGGCCGGGCCGGAAGTACGGGAAGGCCAGCAGCCGGAACTGCCGCCCCCAGCGCGTGTAGCGGGTCAGCAGCGGGACCGCCAGGGCGCCGCCGAGGACGATGCCGCCGGAGGTCACCGCGGTGGATGTGAACGACGTGAGCCATTCGTGCTGCCAGTCCATGGATCTGTCCAAAAAGTCCTATATGTGCCTCTATTGGCAGATTTATAGGCAGGACAGCTTGCCGCTCGCTTTCATGCGGGTAACCACGCGTCGGCGGGCGAACGGGTTTCGGGAAAGGCGCCGAACCATCGCTCTCACGACCACAGGCCGGTGAGCTCCAGTGCGTGTTCGGGGCTGGTGGCGTACCGGACGCCGGGGAGAGGATGGCCTTGCTCGTCGAGCACCTGCCAGCCACCGAGCCGCACGACGGGCACCCGCCCCTTGCGCATCGCCAGGGCGAGCTCCGACAGCGTGCCCCACGAGCCGCCGACCACGATGACCGCGTCCCCGCAGTTGACGATGACGCCGTTGCGCGCCTCGCCCATGCCGGTGGGCACCACGATCGTCAGGTGCGGGTTGGCGCCCTCCCGGTCGGCGCGCGACAGGATGCCCACGACCGTTCCGCCGGCGGCCCGCGCTCCGGCGGCGACCTCCTCCATGACCCCCGCGTAGCCGCCGCACACCACCACGGCCCCTCGCTCGGCGAGCAGCCGGCCCAGCTCGCGGGCGTTGTCCCGGTCCGCGGCCGAGCACTCTCGCGGCCCGCACACCGCGACCTGAACGGCCATGTGTCCCTCCTTCACCGGCACCACGGGCGGTGGGGGAGTCTGGTGCGGGGGTCTGGGGCCGGGGCGCGCCGCCGGAGACCGACGAAAGGGGCGCCCCCGATCACCGGGAAGCGCCCCGCCCGCGCCTACGGGAGCGTCAGAAGGACTCGACGGCCCTGCGGGCCTCCGCGTCCAGCACACCCCAGCTAATGAGCTCCTCCGTCAGCTCACTGGGCGACTTGTCATAGATCACCGCAAGCGAGCGCAGGTCTTCCTGGCGGATGGAGAGGACCTTGCCGTTGTAGTCGCCGCGCTGGCTCTGGATGGTGGCCGCGTAGCGGGCCAGCGCGCCGGCCTTCTCCTTGGGCAGCGTCGCCAGACGCTCCAGGTCGATCACAAGCTTCGGCGTCGGCCCGAGAGGGCTGGGCGCTGCACCCCCCGGCAGCAGCTCCGAGACCGGCACGCCGTAGAAGTCGGCAAGTTCGGCAAGCTTCTGCACCGTGACCGCCCGGTCGCCACGCTCGTAGGAACCCACGACGACGGCCTTCCAGCGTCCACGCGACTTCTCTTCGACTCCGTGCAGGGACAAACCCTGCTGGGTGCGGATGGCGCGGAGTCGTGCACCCAGCGACTTGGCGTACTCAGACGGCATTGTGTGGCCCCCGGCTGTTGTATGTGCTGCTCTCAGTTGATTGTCCTCCCTCGCGACGATTGCCTGGACCACCGGGGGGTGGGTGCCGGACAGGCACCTTCGGTAGCCGGGCTACTGGGGTTTACCCCGGTACGCCGCAAGGTGTGGTTACGGACAGTGACGGTAAAGCTGTGGACGCCTAAGGTCAAGCTGATTGGAAAAAAGATGCCGAATCCGGTCCGGGATGGTCCGCCTCAAACATCACTCTTGTCCCATGGCCAACACTACTTCGTCACTGTTTGCCGAGAGCCGCCGGGCTGTCTGGTCAGAACGAGCACAGGACGCGGCGCCACCCTTATGATCTTGACCGATGTGTCACCGAGGAAGACCCGCCGCAGCGGTCCTGACGAACTGGAGGCGACGATGATCAGCTCGCCGTCCAGCCAGGACGTTCCGTCCATGGCCTGGGCGACGTTCCTGCCCGCCAGCGTCTCGATCGCCGCCTCGGGCTCCCACCCCCGCGCCGCCTTCTCCAGGTCGGTCGTCGCCTGGGCGCGCAGCCCGTCGAGCATCCGCTGCTCGATCTTGGCGCGGCCCGCGCCGACCACCAGCGTCACCAGCCGCAGCGGCGCGTCCAGGGCGGCGGCCAGCTCCACGGCGGAGGCGAGGGCCGCGTCGCAGCCCGGGCTGCGCCGGTAGGCCACGGTCAGCCGCTCGATGCGCCGCGGCGCCTGCTCGGTGTAGCCGTTGGGGGCCAGCAGCACCGGCACCGGAGAGGCGTGCAGCAACTGGTCGGCCGTGCTGCCGAGGGAGATGCTCCCCTTGCGGCCCCGCGGGCCCGAGCCGATCACCACGAGGTCGGCGTCCGCGGCCCGAGCCACCTCCACGAGGCCCCGCCCGCTGCCCCTGTTGTAGTGGATGACGTACTCGGCCTCGTCGCCCGCCAGTTTCCTGGCCTGCTCGAAGCCCGCCTCGACCTGTTCGTTGAGGAAGGCCAGCCAGGCGCTCTCCTCGGCCTTGGCCGGGCCCGGCGTGGTCCACGGCGGCGGCTGGATGGTGGCGACCGTCAGCCGCGCGCCTGCCTGCCTGGCCAGCATGACGGCGAGCGTCAGGCCGTCGCGGCCCCGGGAGTCGGGCAGGAAACCGGACAGGACGTGCTCGGGCTTCATCGGATGCTCCCGGTGTTGAGCCGCGAATGTCTGAAGCCGTACGCGAAGTAGGCCAGCAGGCCCACGGCCGACCACAGCAGGAACGCCACCCAGGTGACCCCCGCCAGCTCGGACATGAGCAGCACGCAGAAGATCACGCCGAGCACCGGGGTGACGGGGAACAGCGGGGTGCGGAAGCTGCGCGGCAGGTCAGGCCTGGTACGGCGCAGCACCAGCACACCGACGTTGACGATGGCGAAGGCGAACAGCGTGCCGATGCTGGTGGCCTCGGCCAGCTGCCCGAGCGGCACGAACCCGGCGAGCACGGTGACGAACAGGCTCACGATGATCGTGTTGGCGACGGGCACCTGGCGGCGCGGGTTGACCTTCTCGAAGATCTTGGGGATCAGCCCGTCACGGGACATCGCGAACAGGATGCGGGTCTGGCCGTACAGGACGGTGATGACCACGCTGGCGATCGAGATGACCGCGCCGAAGGAGACGATGGCCCCCGCCCAGGTGGAGCCGGTGGCCATGTTGGCGATGACGGCGAGGACGGCCTCGGTGCTCTCGGGATCGAAGTCGGTCCAGGCCATGGCCCCGATGGCGGCGATGGCGACCAGGACGTAGATCACCGTCACGATGCTCAGCGACAGGAGGATCGCCAGGGGCAGGTCGCGCTTGGGGTTCTTGGCCTCCTCACCGGCGGTGGAGGCGGCGTCGAAGCCGATGTAGGAGAAGAACACCTGGGAGGCCGCGGCCGTGATGCCGGCGACGCCCAGCGGCGCGAAGGGCGTGAAGTGGGCCGAGTTGAAGGCGGTGAAGGCGACCACGCAGAAGAAGATCAGCACGGCCACCTTGATGTAGACGAAGATCGTGTTCGCGGTGGCGGACTCGGAGGTGCCGCGCAGCAGCAGCCAGGTGGCCAGCAGGACGATCAGGATGGCCGTGAGGTTGATCACGCCGCCCTGGTTGCCGGGGGAGTGGGTGATCGAGTCGGGCAGCGAGAAGCCGAAGGTGCTCTCGAAGAAGGTGTTGAGGTACTCGCCCCAGCCCACCGCCACGGCCGCGACCGAGACCGCGTACTCGAGCATGAGGCACCAGCCGCACACCCACGCCACGAGCTCGCCGAGCGTGGCGTAGGCGTAGGAGTAGGACGACCCGGACACCGGGATGGTCCCGGCCAGCTCGGCATAGGACAGTGCGGAGAACAGCGCGGTGATGGCGGCCAGCACGAAGGACAGCACCACCGCGGGCCCCGCCTTCGGCACCGCCTGCCCGAGGATGACGAAGATCCCCGTCCCCAGCGTGGCGCCGACGCTGAACAGCGTCAGCTGCCACAAAGACATGGTGCGGCGCAGGTCGCCGCCCTCCCCATGACCGCCCTCCGCCACGATCTGGTCGGTGGGCTTGGTGCGGAACAGCCGCTCGGCCAGCGCCACGGGCACCTCCCTACAACGTGCTGGACAGCGGCCAGGTGGCGTTGGGCGTGATGATGGTGCCCGCCTTGCCGTCCAGGATCTCCAAGGCCTGATCCAGCCGCCCGATGGCCGCCATGTCGCCGGTCGTCTCCACGAACCTGCAGACCGCCTCCACCTTGGGGCCCATGGACCCCGCGGGGAAGTCGATCGCGCGCAGCTCGTGCGGCGTCGTGTGGCCGATCTCGGTCTGCTGGGGGGTACCGAAGTCGCGCATGACGCGCTCCACGTCGGTGAGGATGAGGAAGGCGTCGCACTCCAGGGCCTCGGCGAGCAGCGAGCCCGTCAGGTCCTTGTCGATGACGGCCTCGACGCCCGTCAGCCGGCCGTTCTCGTCGCGGATGACGGGCACGCCGCCGCCCCCGGCGCCCACGACGATGACGCCGTCCCGCATCAGTCCGCGGATCAGCCGCGTCTCGACCACACGCTGCGGTTTGGGCGAGGGCACCACGCGGCGCCAGTACTGGCCGTCGGGCTTGACCACCCAGCCGTTCTCCTCGGCCAGTTTCTCGGCCTCCGCCTGGTCGTAGACCGGCCCGACGAACTTGGTCGGGTTCTGGAAGGCCGGGTCGACGGCCGAGACCAGGGTCTGGGTGATGATCGAGATCACCTGGCGGCCCGGCAGGCCGTTCTGGAGCGCCTGGAGCATCCAGTAGCCGATCATGCCCTGCGTCTCGGCGACCAGCGTGTCGAACGGGTAGGGCTTGGTCAGCTTGGGGTCGGCGGCGCTCTCCAGGGCCAGCATGCCCACCTGTGGACCGTTCCCGTGCGTGATGATCAGCTCATGCCGCTCGGCGACCTTGGCCAGCGGCCTGATCGCCGCGGCCAGGTTCGCCCGCTGGACGTGGTCGTCCTGCCGCTCGCCGCGCCGCAGGACCGCGTTTCCCCCCAGCGCCACCAGGACCTTCATGTCAGCTCCCCAGGGTGGCGACCATGATGGCCTTGATCGTGTGCAGGCGGTTCTCGGCCTGGTCGAAGACGATCGAGCGGGGCGACTCGAAGACGCTCTCGGTGATCTCCAGGGCGTCGAGTCCCGTCTTCTCGTAGATGTCCTCGCCGACCCTGGTCTCCCTGTTGTGGAAGGCGGGCAGGCAGTGCATGACCTTCACGCCGTCGTTCCCCGTCGCCTCCACCACCTCGTCGTTGATCTGGTACGGCTTGAGCAGCCTGACCCGCTCGTCCCACACCCTCTTGGGCTCGCCCATCGAGACCCAGACGTCGGTGTAGAGGAAGTCGACGCCCTCGACGCCCGTGGCCACGTCCTCGGTGATGGTCAGGGTGGCGCCGGTCTGCCTGGCCAGGTCCGTGGCCGGCTTGACGACCATCGTCGGGTCGGGCTGCAGCGACCTGGGCGCCACCAGGCGCACGTCCATGCCGAACATCGCCCCCGTGACCAGCAGCGAGTTGCCCATGTTGTTGCGGGCGTCGCCGAGGTAGGCGAAGGAGACCTGGCGCAGCGGCTTGTCGGTGTGCTCCCGCATGGTGAGCATGTCGGCCAGCATCTGCGTGGGGTGCCACTCGTCGGTCAGGCCGTTCCAGACCGGGATGCCCGAGTAGGCGGCCAGCTCCTCGACGTGCTCCTGCTTGGAACCCCGGTACTCGATGCCGTCGAACATCCGGCCCAGCACGCGCGCGGTGTCCTTGACCGACTCCTTGTGCCCCATCTGCGAACCCGAGGGGTCGAGGTAGGTCACGTGCGCGCCCTGGTCGTGGGCGGCCACCTCGAACGCGCAGCGGGTCCTGGTCGAGGTCTTCTCGAAGATCAGCGCGATGTTCTTGCCGGTGAGCCGCCGCTGCTCGGTGCCGGCGTACTTGGCCTGCTTGAGCTCGGCGGACAGGGTGAGCAGGAAGCCGAACTCCGCGGGCGTGAAGTCGAGCTCCTTCAGAAAGCTGCGGTTGCGAAGGTTGAAGCCCATGGTCAGATGCCGTCCCTCTCCAGCGGGCAGCTCATGCAGCGCGGCCCGCCCCGGCCGCGGCCCAGCTCGCTGCCGCGGATGGTGATGACCTCGATGCCGTTGTCGCGCAGGTAGTTGTTGGTGGTGGTGTTGCGCTCGTAGGCGACCACCACCCCCGGCGCGATGGCCAGCACGTTGCACCCGTCGTCCCACTGCTCGCGCTCGGCGGCGTTGACGTCCTGGGTCGCGGTGAGGATCTTGATGTCGTCGAGGTCGAGCGCCTGGGCGATCGCCTTGTGCATGTCCTCGGCCGGGTGGTCGGTGACCTTCAGCTCCTTCTCGGTGTCGCCCGGCTCGATCGTGTAGGACGGCAGCATGCCGAGGCCGGCGTACTTGGTGAAGACGCCCACGTCCACGTTGGTCATGACCGTGTCGAGGTGCATGAACGCGCGGGCCTTCGGCATGTCCAGCGCGACGATCTTCTTGGCCCCGCCCGTGGCGAACAGGTGGCGGGCGAGCATCTCGACCGCCTGCGGCTGGGTGCGCTCGCTCATCCCGATCAGCACGGCGCCCCGCCCGATGATCAGGACGTCGCCGCCCTCGATGGTGGCGGGCGCGACCTTGGTGCCCGGCATCCACACCTGGAAGCGGCCCGCCTCCGAGGTGAACATCGGGTGGTAGGTGTAGATGGCCTCGAAGTTGACCGTCTCGGCCTGCCTGGCCTTCTTCCTCATCGCGTTGATGGACACCCCGTTGTAGATCCAGCACGAGGTGTCACGCGTGAACAGGTGGTTGGGCAGCGGCGGAAGGACGAAGTCGTTCCCGCCGAGCACGTGGAAGGCGACGCTCTTCGGGTCGGCCCCGCGCTCCATGATCTCCGACTTGGTGATGCCGCCGGTCAGGGCCTGCTGCAGGTCCTTCGACGGCAGCGAGTCGAGGGTGTTGCGGATGGCGTCGGTGGCCAGCGGCCCGTGCCAGCGCTCGTCGACGACGTGGTCGAGGATGTGCTTGCGCGCCTCGGGGATGTCGAGGGTCTCGCGCAGCAGGTCGGCCAGCATGTGGACGGTGATGCCCTGGTCGCGCAGCGTCTGCTGGAACTCCTCGTGCTCTTCCACCGCGCGCTGCACCCACAGCACGTCGTCGAAGAGGAACTCGTCCTTGTTCGTGGGGGTGAGCCGCTTCAGCGCCAGTTCGGGCTTGTGCAGCAGAACCTGGTGGAGCCTGCCTACCTCGGAATCGACATGAAAGGTCATAACAGGTATTCCTTTCCTAGACCAGCGGGCCGTACTCGCCGCGCTTGGCCTTCACCCAGATGTAGACCGGCACGCCCACCAGGAGCATCAGCGTTCCGCCGAGCACCGCCTCGGGGCCTGATCCGTAGGCCATCCAGAACGCGAACAGCAGCGCGACGACGCTGATGACGAGGTCGCGGCCCAGCCGTCCCCTGTTGACCTGGCGTTCACCCGTCACCAGCCAGAACAGCTGGGCGCAGGCGGAGAAGAAGTAGGGGATGACGGTGGTGAAGGAGGCCAGCAGCACGATGGTGTTGAAGGCGTTCTCCGACGAGTAGGCGACCAGCAGCATGCCCGACGTCAGGACGGTGCCGATCAGGATGCCGGGGATGGGCGCCCCGCGCGGTGACTCCCTGGCGAACAGCGGCGGGAACATGCCGTCCTGGGCCGCGGCCTTGGGCATCTCGGCCACCAGCATGGTCCAGCCGTTGAGGGCGCCGATGCCGGAGAAGATGGCGCAGGCGGCCATCGCGATGCCGCCCCCGGTGCCGCCGAACATGTTGTTGATCGCGTCGGCGAACGGCGCCGACGACTTCACGAGCTCGGCGTACGGCACAGTGCCCATGACCGCGACGGTGCTCAGCATGTAGAGCACGGCGCAGGCCAGCACGCCGATGACGCTGGCGCGCCCGATGTTGCGCATCGGGTCCCTGATCTTCTCCGCGGCGATGGAGACGCTCTCCACGCCCGAGTAGATGAACAACGCCACCGCGCCGGCGAGGGAGATCGCGGCGACGACGTTGCCCTCCGTGGCGTTGAACGGCCCGAAGTTGCCGCCCTGGATGAAGAACAGGCCGACCAGCGAGACGAACAGCAGCGGCGCGAACTTCAGCACCGTGGTGACGAGCTGGAAGGCGGCCATGTTCTTGGGGCCCATCAGGTTGACCACCGCGGGGATCCACAGCCCCACCAGCGCGATGACGATCGCCGCGGTCGTGCCCGTCCAGTTGAGGCCGAAGACCTGCTGCGCGAAGTACTGCACGTACCCGACCCACGCGACGGCGATGGCGGCGTTGCCGATCCACGCGGTCAGCCAGAACGACCACGCGTTCCAGAAGCCGACGAACTCGCCGAAGGCGTTGCGCGCGTAGGCGTAGGGGCCGCCGCCGGCCGGGATGCGCGCGCCCAGCCTGCCGAAGACGATCGCCATCGCGATGGCCCCGAGGGTGACCAGGCCCATCGCCACGATGCTGACGGTGCCGAAGGCGGCCAGCGAGGCGGGGAGCAGGAAGATGCCGGTGCCGACGATGTTGCCGATCACCAGGGCGATGGCCGCGCCGAGGCCGAGACTGCGTTGTGGGCCTTCGGTGACGCCCGTCAGCTCGGTCTCGACGGTGCCGACGCCTCCGCCTTCAGGCGGCCGTGGCTCTCCCATTGCGCCCCCCAACGCGGATACCCCGGACGTCATGTGACATTCGGGGCGTCCCCGTCGGTGAGTACGCTAAAACGCCCAGCTCAACCATCTTCTCTTGTTCATGAGAGCGCGGGCGGGCGCGCCGGAGGGGCTCAGCTGCGGGGGTTGCCGGACACGAGCAGCACGACGGCGAAGACCGCCATGCAGACCGCGATCAGAGCCACGGGCCACGCCTCCCAGCGCCCGTTGATCCGCTCGGCGGTCACCGGCCCGCGGCCGTGTTCGGCGAAGCCGCGGACCAGCGCGGGCTCCTCAGTGGCGAGCTGGCGGGCGATGGCGTCGAGAATCTTGCGCTCGCGTGCGGACAGGGACATTCCGCGACCTCCCCGAGAAAGACTTGGAGGAGGTTTTATCTCTTTTGTCCGGATTTTCCAAATTGTTCAATGGTGCTTGAGCGCCTCGACCCCGCCGACGATCTCGTTGAGCTCCGTGGTGATCTCGGCCTGCCTGGCCTCGTTGGCCTCCCTGGTCAGCCGCTCGACCAGCTCCAGGGCGTTCTCGGTCGCCGCCGTCATCGCCGTGCGCCTGGCCGCCCACTCCGCGGCCGCCGAGTCGAGCATCATGTACCAGATCCTGGAGCGGACGTACTTCTGCAGCATCTCGTCGAGCACCGCCTCAGGCGTGGGATCGAACTCGTAGGGCGCCTTGGGCAGCACGTCCGCGGCCCGGTCCTCGTCCTGCTCCTCCACCTCCTCCAGGACCATCGGCAGGATCCGGTGCACGGTCGTCTGCTGGGTCAGCATCGACGCGAAATGCGTGTACACCACGTGCACCTCGCCGACCCCGCCGTCCCGCGTGGGCATGTCGAAGGCCTCGATCAGCGTCCGCCCGATCTCCGCGGCCGTCGCGTAGTCGGGGTGTCCCGACACCCCGATCCACTTCCCGCGCACCTCCCTGTTGCGGAAGCCGAACCAGTCGACGCCCTTGCGCCCCGTGACGAAGGGGATGATCTCCTTGCCCTGGCCCTCCAGCAGGGTGGCCAGCGCCCGCGCGTGACGGAGCACGTTCTGGTTGTAGGCGCCCGCGAAACCCCTGTCGCTCGTCATCAGCAGCACCGCCACCCGCGAGGTGTCGGGCCGCGTGTTCAGCAGCGCGTGGTTCATCCGCATGCGATGGCTGACCAGCGCCGACACCGCCCGCGAGATCTCCCTGCTGTACGGCTCGGCGTCCATGGCGCGGTCACGCGCCTTGCCCACGCGTGAGGAGGCGATCAGCTCCTGCGCGCGGGTGATCTTCGCCGTCGATCTGACCGACCTGATCCGCTGACGGATCCGGCGTAGTTGCGCACCCAACGTAACCCCCCGACGCCACCCGACTACGGCACGTGAGACACCAGCGTAACCGTCGTATCACCCCCTGCCCGTCGTGGCTGGTAGCTGCTGGTAATGTGGCTGCGACCCAACACCCTTTTAACCCCGTCCCGTGAGGCGGGAAAGGCGGTGAGCTTCACCATGTCCGAACCCAGGGCCGTTCTCGAAGGCCCGGACATCCACCGGGCGCTGACCCGCATCGCGCACGAGATCCTCGAGCGCACCAAGGGCGCCGACGGCGTCGTCCTCCTCGGCATCCCCACCCGTGGCGCCACTCTGGCCGGCCGGCTCGCCGAGCGCATCGAGCAGTTCGAGGGCGTGAAGGTCCCCGTCGGCTCGATCGACATCACGATGTACCGCGACGACCTCAGGCTCCGGCCCGCGCGCCCGCTCGGCCGTACCGACCTGCCCGCCGACGGCATCGACGGCAGGCTCGTCGTGCTGGTCGACGACGTGCTCTACTCCGGCCGCTCGGTCCGCGCCGCGCTCGACGCGCTCAACGACCTCGGCAGGCCCACGGCCGTCCAGCTGGCCATCCTGGTCGACAGGGGCCACCGCGAGCTGCCCATCAGGGCCGACTACGTGGGCAAGAACCTCCCGACCGCCAAGAGCGAGAAGGTCAAGGTCTACCTGGAGGAGACCGACGGGCGCGACGCAGTGGAGTTGATCAAGTGAACAGGCATCTCATCTCGGCGGCCGACCTGACCAAGGACGACGCGCTGCTGATCCTCGACACCGCCGAGGAACTGGCCCGCGTCTCGGAACGATCCATCAAGAAGCTCCCGACCCTGCGCGGGCGCACGGTGGTCAACCTCTTCTTCGAGGACTCCACCCGCACCCGCATCTCCTTCGAGGCCGCCGCCAAGCGGCTGTCGGCCGACGTCATCAACTTCTCCGCCAAGGGCTCCAGCGTCTCCAAGGGCGAGTCGCTCAAGGACACCGCGCTGACCCTGGAGGCGATGGGCGCCGACGCCGTCGTCATCCGCCACGGCGCCTCCGGCGCGCCGCACCGCCTGGCCAACTGGGTGCGCGGCAGCGTCGTCAACGCCGGCGACGGCACCCACGAGCACCCCACCCAGGCGCTGCTCGACGCCTTCTCGATGCGCCGCCGCCTCGGCTCGCTCGAAGGGCGCAAGGTCACCATCGTCGGCGACGTCCTGCACAGCAGGGTCGCCCGCTCCAACGTGCTGCTGCTGGCCACGCTGGGCGCCGACGTGACCCTGGTCGCGCCGCCGACGCTGCTGCCGGTCTCCGTCGGCACCTGGCCGTGCGAGGTCTCCTACGACCTCGACGCCGTGCTGCCCAAGTCCGACGTCGTCATGATGCTCCGCGTGCAGAAGGAGCGGATGAACGCCGCCTACTTCCCCAGCGAGCGCGAGTACTCCCGCCGCTACGGGCTCGACCGCGACAGGTTCGCGAAGATGCCCGACGAGGCGATCGTCATGCACCCCGGGCCGATGAACCGGGGCATGGAGATCGCGGCCGAGGTGGCCGACTCGCCGCGCTCGACGATCGTCGAGCAGGTCGCCAACGGCGTGACCATCCGCATGGCCGTCCTGTACCTGCTGCTCGGGGGAGAGATCTGATGCTGATCAAGAACGTTCGCATCCTCGGCGGCGAGCCGGTCGACATCGCCGTCGTCGACGGACTCATCGCGGAGATCCGCCCCGCGGGGTCTGCCCCCGCAGAGGGGGTCGACGGGGTCGTCGACGGGCGCGGCGCGATCGCGCTGCCCGGCCTGGTCGACCTCCACACCCACCTGCGCGAGCCGGGCCGCGAGGACGCCGAGACCGTCCAGACGGGCACCCAGTCGGCCGCGCGCGGCGGCTACACCGCCGTCCACGCCATGGCCAACACCATGCCCGTCGCCGACACGGCGGGCGTCGTCGAGCAGGTCTGGCGCCTCGGCCAGGAGTTCGGCCACTGCGACGTGCAGCCCGTCGGCGCCGTCACCGTCGGCCTGGAGGGCAGGCAGCTGGCCGAGCTCGGCGCGATGGCCGACTCCGCCGCCCGCGTGCGCGTCTTCTCCGACGACGGCAAGTGCGTCGACGACGCCGTGCTGATGCGCAGGGCGCTGGAGTACGTGAAGGCCTTCGACGGCGTCGTCGCCCAGCACGCCCAGGAGCCCAAGCTCACCAAGGACGCCCAGATGAACGAGGGCGTCATCTCCGGCAGGCTCGGCCTGGCGGGCTGGCCCGCGGTCGCCGAGGAGGCGATCATCGCCCGCGACTGCCTGCTGGCCGCCCACGTCGGCTCCCGCCTGCACGTCTGCCACGTCTCCACGGCCGGTTCTGTGGAGATCATCCGGTGGGCCAAGTCCAAGGGCTGGAACGTCACCGCCGAGGTGACCCCCCACCACCTGCTGCTCACCGACGACCTCGTCGAGGAGTCGCCCAACGGCGCCTACAACCCCATCTACAAGGTCAACCCGCCGCTGCGCACCGCGCACGACGTCCAGGCGCTGCGCGCCGCCCTGGCCGACGGCACGATCGACGTCGTGGCCACCGACCACGCGCCGCACCCCGTCGAGGACAAGGAGACCGAGTGGGCCGCGGCGGCCATGGGCATGGTCGGCCTGGAGACCGCGCTCAGCGTCGTCCAGGAGGCCATGGTCGACACCGGGCTGCTCGACTGGGCGGGCGTGGCCGAGCGCATGTCCGTCGCCCCGGCGCGCATCGGCCGCCTCTCGGGCCACGGGCGACCGCTCGAGGTCGGCGCACCGGCCAACATCGTGCTCTACGACCCGTCCTCGCGCACCGAGGTGGACCCCTCCTCCTTCGCCTCCAAGAGCCGCAACACCCCCTACGAGGGCATGACCCTTCCCGGACGGGTGCTGGCGACGTTCCTGCGCGGCAAGCCAACCGTTCTCGAAGGGAAGGTCACGTGACCGAGCGTCGCGAGGGACACCATATGCACAGCAGTAACGCCGTTCTCGTGCTGGAAGACGGCCGTGTCTTCCACGGGCGCACCTACGGCGCGCAGGGCGAGACGTTCGGGGAGATGGTCTTCAACACCGGCATGACCGGCTACCAGGAGACCCTCACCGACCCGTCCTACCACCGCCAGATCGTCGCGATGACCGCCCCGCACATCGGCAACACGGGCGTCAACGACGAGGACCCCGAGTCCTCGCGCGTCTGGGTCGCGGGCTACGTCGTGCGCGAGCCGTCCCGCGTGGTCTCCAACTGGCGGGCCACCCGCTCCCTCGACGACTACCTCAAGGAGCAGGGGGTCGTCGGCATCGCGATCTCCGGCACCCGGGCGCTGACCCGCCACCTGCGCGAGCGCGGCGCGATGCGCGCGGGCATCTTCAGCGCGCCGTCGCAGCCGGTGGAGGCCCTGGTCGAGCGCGTACGGCAGCAGCCGCTCATGGAGGGCGCCGACCTGGCCGCCGAGGTGGCCACGGCCGAGCCGTACGTGGTCGAGGCCATCGGCGGCAAGCGCTTCACCGTCGCGGCCGTCGACCTCGGCATCAAGGGCATGACGCCGCACCGCATGGCCGAGCGCGGCTGCGAGGTGCACGTCCTGCCCGCCACGGCGACCTTCGAGGACATCCAGGCGATCGCTCCCGACGGCGTCTTCTTCTCCAACGGCCCCGGCGACCCGGCCACGGCCGACGTCACCACCCTGCGCAGGGTGCTGGAGGCGGGCATCCCGTTCTTCGGCATCTGCTTCGGCAACCAGCTGTTCGGCAGGGCGCTGGGCCTTTCGACCTACAAGCTCCGCTACGGCCACCGCGGCGTCAACCAGCCGGTCCAGGACGTGCGCACCGGCAAGGTGGAGATCTCGGCGCACAACCACGGCTTCGCCGTCCAGGCGCCGCTCGACGGGCCCTTCGACACGCCGTACGGGCCCGCCGAGGTCAGCCACGTCAACCTCAACGACCGCTGCGTGGAGGGGCTGCGCCTGCTCGACGGGCGCGCCTTCAGCGTGCAGTACCACCCGGAGGCCGCCGCCGGCCCCCACGACGCCGCCTACCTGTTCGACGAGTTCTGTTCGTTGATGGCGGCGTCGTGAAAGCACGAAGCCGCGCAGCGCGCACTCAACCCATGTTCGACGAGTTCTGTGAGGTCATGAGCCGTGCCCAAGCGTGAGGACATCCGGTCCATCCTGGTCATCGGCTCGGGACCGATCGTCATCGGGCAGGCGTGCGAGTTCGACTATTCGGGTACCCAGGCCTGCCGCGTGCTGCGCGCCGAGGGCTTCAGGGTGATCCTGGTCAACAGCAACCCCGCCACGATCATGACGGACCCCGAGTTCGCCGACGCTACCTACGTCGAGCCGATCACCCCCGAGTTCGTCGAGAAGATCATCGCCAAGGAGCGGCCCGACGCGCTGCTGCCCACCCTGGGCGGGCAGACGGCGCTCAACACCGCGGTCGCCCTGCACGAGGCCGGCGTCCTCGAGCGCTACGAGGTCGAGCTGATCGGCGCCGACTTCGACGCCATCCAGGCGGGCGAGAACCGCGAGCGGTTCAAGGAGATCGTCGCCAAGGTCGCCCGCGAGCACGGCCTCAACGCCGAGTCCGCCAAGTCGGTCATCTGCCACAGCATGGACGAGTGCCTGGCCGCCGCCGGCGAGCTCGGCTACCCGCTGGTCGTGCGCCCCTCCTTCACCATGGGCGGCGTCGGCTCGGGCTTCGCCTACGGCGAGGCCGACCTGCGCCGCATCGCCGGCGCGGGCCTCGACGCCAGCCCGACCACCGAGGTGCTCCTCGAGGAGTCGATCCTCGGGTGGAAGGAGTACGAGCTCGAGGTCATGCGCGACAAGGCCGACAACGTCGTCATCGTGTGCTCCATCGAGAACATCGACCCGATGGGCGTCCACACCGGCGACAGCGTCACCGTGGCCCCGGCGCTGACCCTGACCGACCGCGAGTACCAGAACATGCGCGACGTCGCGATCGCGGTCATCCGCGAGGTGGGCGTCGACACCGGCGGCTGCAACATCCAGTTCGCGGTCAACCCGCGCACCGGCCGCATGATCGTCATCGAGATGAACCCGCGCGTGTCGCGGTCGTCGGCGCTGGCCTCCAAGGCGACGGGCTTCCCGATCGCCAAGATCGCCGCCAAGCTGGCGATCGGCTACACGCTCGACGAGATCCCCAACGACATCACCAAGGAGACCCCGGCCTCCTTCGAGCCGACCCTCGACTACATCGTGGTCAAGGTGCCGAGGTTCGCCTTCGAGAAGTTCCGCGGCGCCGACCAGACACTCACCACGCACATGAAGTCGGTGGGCGAGGCCATGGCGATCGGCCGCTCCTTCCCCGAGGCGCTGCAGAAGGCGCTGCGCTCGCTGGAGAAGAAGGGCTCGTCGTTCTCCTGGGCCGGCCACCTCGCCTCGAAGCAGGAACTGCTCGACGACTGCCGCACGCCCCACGACGGCAGGCTGCGCACCATGCAGCAGGCCATCAGGGCGGGCGCGACGGCCGAGGAACTGTTCGAGGCCACCAACGTCGACCCGTGGTTCATCGACCAGCTCATGCTGCTGGACGAGGAGGCCCGCGCCCTCGCCGAGGCCCCCGAGCTGTCCAGGCAGGTGCTGGAGCAGGCCAAGCACCACGGCTTCTCCGACGCCCAGATCGGCGAGATCCGCGGCATGGACGAGTCGCGCGTGCGCGACCTGCGCCACGCCCTCGGCCTGCGCCCGGTCTACAACACCGTCGACACCTGCGCCGCCGAGTTCGCCGCCAGGACGCCCTACCTCTACTCGACCTACGACGAGGAGAGCGAGGTCCCCTACGGCGAGCGGCCCAAGGTCCTCATCCTGGGCAGCGGGCCCAACCGCATCGGCCAGGGCATCGAGTTCGACTACGCGTGCGTGCACGCCTCCTTCGAGCTGTCCAGGGCCGGGTTCGAGACCGTCATGGTCAACTGCAACCCCGAGACCGTCTCGACCGACTACGACACCTCCGACCGGCTCTACTTCGAGCCGCTCACGCTGGAGGACGTCCTCGAGGTCGTCCACGCCGAGCAGCAGACCGGCCCGGTGGCCGGCGTGATCGTCCAGCTCGGCGGCCAGACGCCGCTGGGCCTGGCGCAGGCGCTGAAGGACGCGGGCGTGCCCGTCGTCGGCACCTCGCCGGAGTCGATCCACCTGGCCGAGGAGCGCGGCGCCTTCGGTCGCGTGCTGGCCGAGGCGGGGCTGCCCGCCCCCAAGCACGGCACCGCGCTGACCGTCGCCGAGGCGCTGGAGATCGCCGAGGAGATCGGCTACCCGGTGCTCGTGCGGCCGTCCTACGTGCTGGGCGGCGCCGGCATGGCCATCGTCTACGACGACGAGACGCTCAGCACCTACATGGCGGCCCAGGAGGGCGGCCACCCCGTGCTGATCGACAAGTTCCTCGACGAGGCCATCGAGATCGACGTCGACGCGCTGTTCGACGGCGAGGAGCTCTACCTCGGCGGCGTCATGGAGCACATCGAGGAGGCCGGGATCCACTCGGGCGACTCGGCGTGCGCGCTGCCGCCCATCACGCTCGGCGGCAACGACATCAAGCGCATCCGCGCCGCCACCGAGGGCATCGCCAGGGGCGTCGGCGTCCGCGGCCTGCTCAACGTGCAGTACGCCATGTCGGCGGGCGTCCTGTACGTCCTGGAGGCCAACCCGCGCGCCAGCCGTACCGTGCCGTTCGTCTCCAAGGCGACGGCGGTGCCGCTGGCGAAGGCGGCGGCCCGCGTCATGATGGGCGCGACCGTCGCCGAGCTGCGGGCCGAGGGCATGCTGCCCGAGCACGGCGACGGCGGCACGCTGCCGCTCGACGCCTCCATCGCGGTCAAGGAGGCCGTGCTCCCGTTCAACCGCTTCCGCGGCGTCGACACCGTGCTCGGCCCCGAGATGCGCTCGACGGGCGAGGTCATGGGCATCGACGAGTTCTTCGGCATCGCCTACGCCAAGTCGCAGGCCGGAGCCTACGGCGAGCTGCCCACCAAGGGCCGCGCGTTCGTCTCCGTCGCCAACAGGGACAAGCGCTCGATGATCTTCCCGGTGCGTGCCCTCGCCGACCTCGGCTTCGAGATTCTGGCCACGGAGGGCACCGCCGAGGTGCTGCGCCGTAACGGAGTCCATGCCAAGATCGTGCGAAAGCAGAGCGAGGGGACGGGACCCGACGGTGAGCCGACGATCGTGCAGCGCATCCTGGACGGTGAGGTGGACCTGATCGTCAACACGCCGTTCGGCAGCCCCGGGCAGTCGGGGCCGCGCCTCGACGGCTACGACATCCGCACCGCCGCCGTGCTGCGCGGCATCCCGTGCATCACGACGGTCCAGGGGCTCGCCGCGGCCGCCGCGGGCATCCAGGCCAACGTGCGGGGCGATGTGGGCGTACGGTCCCTTCAGGAACACGCACGAGCCCTGCGGGGGTGATCAGGTCTGGCCGGGACTCCGGTGCAGGTGACTGGCACGGTGCTGACCACGCGCCGGGTCGACGCCTACCATGCGCTGACCGTGGTGGCGCCCGGCGTCGCCGAGCGGTTCCGTCCCGGCCACTTCGTCTCGGTCGCCGTCGGGGGGCCGCGCACCTCGATGGTGACCAGGCGCGCGCTGTCCATCCACGACGTCAGCCCCGACTACGGCGGCACGGTGGAGCTCGTCTTCACCGCCACCGGCCCCGGCACGTCGTGGCTGGCCGAGCGGCGCGCCCGTGACACGCTCGACCTGGTGGGGCCGCTGGGGCGGCCCTTTCCGCTGCCCCGCGACCCCGCCGTCTGCGTGCTGGTCGGCGACGAGTACGGCGCGGCGCCGCTGTTCCCGCTGGCCGACGCGCTGATGGAACGCGGCTGCCGCATCGACTTCGTGCTCGGCGCGGCCTCGGCCGACCGGGTGTTCGGCGCGATGCGGGCCCGCAGGATGGCCGAGACCACCACCCTCACCACCGAGGACGGCTCGCTGGGCCTGCGCGGCAAGGTGACCGACGTGCTGCCGTCCGTGATCGCCGACACGCGCGCCGACGCCATCTACGCCTGCGGGCCGATGGCGACGCTGCGCCAGGTCACCGCGGTCGCCATCGAGTTCGACATCCCCGTCCAGGTGGCGGTCGAGGAGGCCATGGCCTGCGGCATCGGGATCTGCATGACCTGCGTGCTGCCCGTCATCGGCGACGACGGCGCCACCAGGATGGTGCGCGCCTGCGCGGAGGGTCCTGTGTTCAGAGGCGAACGCGTGCGGTTCGAGGACGTGGGAACGATCCCGTTCGACGCGCTCGGCGCCCCCGGCGGTGGAGCGCGTCATGTCGGTTGACATGCGGACCTTCCTGGCCCACGTCGAGCTCGCCAACCCGGTCACGACCGCGGCGGGTTGCGCGGGCTCGGGCAGGGAGCTGGCCCAGTTCTTCGACCTGCACCGTCTCGGCGCGCTGGTCACCCGGTCGATCACGATGGCCCCGCGGGCGGGCAGGCCCACCCCGCGGATGGCCGAGACGCCCTCGGGCATGCTCAACGCCGTGGGCCTGCAGGGGCCGGGCATCGACGCCTTCCTCGAACGCGAGCTGCCGTGGCTGGCCCAGCGCGGCATCAAGACCGTCGTCTCGATCGGCGGCGGCACCGTGGCCGAGTACGCGGCGTTGGCCCGCCGGCTCACCGACGCGCCCGGCGTGACCGCGATCGAGGTCAACCTCGCCTGTCCCAACATCGAGGACCGCGGCCGGGTCTTCGCCCGCGACGGCGGCGCCGCCGCCGAGGTGATCGCCTCGGTGCGCTCGGTCATGCGCTACGACGTGCCGGTGGTGGCCAAGCTCTCGCCGGACGTGGCCGACGTCGTCGCGGTCGCCCGCGCCTGCGTCGACGCGGGGGCCGACGCGCTCTCCATGATCAACAACCCGCTCGGCATGGCCATCGACATCGACGCGCTCAAGCCGTCCCTCGCCGCCGGCACCGGAGGGCTGTCCGGGCCGGCGATCCTGCCGCTCGCCGTACGGTGCGTGTGGCAGGTCCACGCCGCCATCCCCGGCGTGCCCATCATCGGCGTCGGCGGCGTGGCCAGCGGCCACGACGCCCTCCAGCTCGTCCTCGCAGGCGCCTGCGTGGTCGGGGTGGGCACGGCGCTGTTCCACGACCCCTACGCCTGCCTGCGCATCGAGCGCGAGCTCGAGGAGCTGCTGGCGGCCAGGGGATTCCACCGCCTGGCCGACGCCGTCGGCCTGGCGCACCGGCCACCGGGCAGCGCCGCCCGGCACCTGCTCGTCGACTCCGAGGAGAGTTCGCTGTGACGCCCGCACCCATCGCCGTCGCCCTGGACGCACCAGACCTGGAGACCGCGGCCCGCTGGGCTTCGCTGGTGACCCCCCATGTCAGCACCGTCAAGGTGGGCCTCGAGCTCTACCTGCGCTACGGACCCGACGTGATCGCCTCGGTGCAGGGGGCCAGTGGCGTACGGGTCTTCCTCGACCTCAAGCTCCACGACATCCCCAACACCGTGGCCGGGGCCACAAGGGCCGTGGCGCGGCTCAAGCCCGCCATCCTGACCGTGCACGCCGCCGGCGGCCCCGCGATGATCCAGGCGGCCGTGGAGGCCGCTCCGCACACCGAGATCGCGGCGGTCACCGTACTCACCTCGCTGTCGGCCGCGGACCTCGCCGCGATCGGGATCGCCGGCTCGCCCGAGGACGCGGTGCGCCGCCTGTCGGTGATGGCGGTGGAGGCGGGCGCCAAGGCGCTGGTGTGCTCGCCGCACGAGGTCGCCGGCGTGCGCGCGGCCGTGGGGCCGGACATCACGCTGATCACCCCGGGTGTACGGCCCGCCGGCGCCGACAGCCAGGACCAGGCGCGGGTGGCCACGCCCGAGCAGGCGCTGGCCGACGGTGCCGACCTGCTCGTCATCGGCCGCCCGATCACCGGCTCGGCCGACCCCGGCGCCACGGCGGCCTCGATCGCCGCGTCGCTCCGACGGTCATGATCATCTCTGGAACGGCCGCCTGGGTCAAGTCCACGTCCGTCCCGTCCGTCACATCGCTCGCAGAAGGCCCGTCCGGCCCTGCTGTCGCCTCCGTCCCGACAGTCTGGCCGGCCGCGTCCTGACGCGACCCTTCACCGGGCGATCGACGCGAGGGGCGCGAGGTGTCCGAAACCCCGGCAGGGCCGCCGAATCGGGTCTTCGGCTGTCCGTAAAGTACGGGTCAGGAAGGGGTGTCGGGACCGGTTTCTGTGATCATGATCGCATTCGCGGCGACCCGGTTGACGAACGCTGAAAAGCGCGAAGTAGGGGCATTTTGATCAGCACAGTGTAGCGGTGTGACTTCACAGAGTGAAGAAGTGGACTTTATGGTGAGAGAAACGGCGCTTGACGTTGCTAACGACGTCTTGACCAGCTAGTTTCCCTTGCCGTCCGAGTACATCGCAAAGAAATTCGAGGTGACCCGGCGTGGCTCTTCCTCCCCTGACCCCTGAGCAGCGCGCCGCAGCCCTTGAGAAGGCTGCCAAGGCCCGTAAAGAGCGTGCCGAGGTCAAGAACCGTCTCAAGCACGGCGCGGTTTCTCTGGCTGAGGTGCTCAAGGATGGGCAGACCGACGACGTCATCGGCAAGATGAAGGTGTCGGCTCTGTTGGAGTCGCTCCCCGGCGTGGGCAAGGTCCGCGCCAAGCAGTTGATGGAGCGGCACGCTATCGCCGAGTCCCGCCGCGTGCGGGGTCTCGGCGCGAACCAGAGGGCTGCCCTCGAGCGCGAGTTCGGTGGCAACGAGGGCTAACCTCGGTACCACACGAAATCGCGGGTTCGACGGGGGTACGAGGTGACCGACAGGTCCTGGTCCGAAGGTGAAGGCACGGATCGTGGAGGTTTCGTTCCCCCAGGTGGCGGCGCGCGCCAGCGCGGCGCCACCAGGCGGCTGACGGTCCTTTCCGGGCCGTCGGGCGTCGGCAAGTCCACGGTCGTCGCCGAGCTCCGGCGGGCACACCCCGAGGTGTGGCTGTCGGTCTCGGTGACCACCAGGAAGCCCCGCCCCGGCGAGACCCACGGGGTGGAGTACTTCTTCGCCGACAACGACGAGTTCGACCGGCTCATCGCGGCCGGCGAGCTGCTGGAGTGGGCCGAGTTCGCGGGCAACAGGTACGGCACGCCGAGAAAGGCCGTCCTCGACAAGATCGCGGCGGGTGTGCCCACCCTGCTGGAGATCGACCTCCAGGGCGCCCGGCAGGTGCGTGAGAGCATGCCGGAGGCGCTGCTGGTCTTCCTGGCCCCCCCGACGTGGGAGGAGCTGGAGAAGCGGCTGCGGGGACGCGGCACCGAACCCGAGGACGTCATCGCCCGCCGCCTGGAGGCCGGACGGATCGAGATGGCGGCCGAGAAGGAGTTCGATACCACGCTGGTGAACACGAACGTCCAGGACGTATGCCACAGGCTGATAGCCTTGATGACCGCATAGCATTCCGACGAGAGGTCTGACAACGTGGCAGGCATTGCCCCGACGGCCGAGGGCATCACCAACCCCTCGATCGACTCGCTGCTCGACATCGTCGACAGCAAGTACTCGCTGGTCATCATGGGTGCCAAGCGCGCCCGCCAGATCAACGCCTACTACTCCCAGCTCGGCGAGGGCCTGCTGGAGTACGTCGGCCCCCTGGTCGAGACCCACGCGCAGGAGAAGCCCCTGTCGATCGCGCTTCGCGAGGTCTCCGAGGGTCTCCTCAACGCCGAGCCCATCGAAGGCGCGGTCTGACCCTTCCATGAGGGTCGTCCTTGGCGTCAGCGCGGGCATCGCCGCCTACAAGGCTTGCGAGCTGCTGCGCCTGTTCACCGAGTCGGGCCATGAGGTGCGGGTCGTGCCGACCCGCGACGCGCTGCGGTTCGTGGGCGAGCCCACGTGGGCGGCGCTGTCCGGGCACCCGGTGACCACCGACGTGTGGGACGGCGTGCACGAGGTGCCCCACGTACGGCTCGGCCAGCAGGCCGACCTCGTCGTGGTCGCGCCGGCGACCGCCGACGTCCTGGCCAGGGCCGCCCACGGCCTGGCGGGCGACCTGCTCACCAACACGCTGCTCACCGCCCGGTGTCCCGTGGTGTTCGCACCCGCGATGCACACCGAGATGTGGGAGCACCCGGCGACCCGGGCCAACGTCGCCGTCCTGCGCGAGCGGGGGGCCATCGTCATCGACCCCGCCGTCGGCCGCCTCACCGGCGCCGACACCGGTCCCGGCCGGCTGCCCGATCCCGCGGAGATCTTCGAGATCTGTCGCCGCGTCATGGCCGGCCGTCCACGCGACCTGGCGGGACGCAAGGTCGTCATCTCGGCCGGCGGCACCCGCGAGGCCCTCGACCCCGTCCGCTACCTCGGCAACCGCTCCTCCGGGCGGCAGGGATACGCGCTGGCCCGCACGGCGGTCGCGCGCGGCGCCGAGGTGACGCTCGTCGCGGCCAACGTCTCGCTCGGCGACCCGGCGGGCGCCAAGGTCGTCAGGGTCGAGTCGGCGATCGAGCTGCGTGACGCCGTGCTGTCGGCCGTGGCCGACGCCGACGCGGTCGTCATGGCGGCGGCCGTGGCCGACTTCAGGCCCGCCGTGCGCCACGACTCCAAGATCAAGAAAACGTCGGCCGAGCCCGAGCCGATCGACCTGGTCAAGAACCCCGACATCCTCGCCGAGCTGGGCGAGCGGCGGCGCGCGGCCGGGCCCGGCGCGGGACCCGCGGTGATCGCCGGGTTCGCGGCCGAGACCGACGACGTGCTGGCCAACGGCAAGGCCAAGCTCGCCCGCAAGGGATGCGACCTGCTGGTGGTCAACCAGGTGGGCGAGGGGCTGGCCTTCGGCACGCCCGACAACGCCGCGGTCATCCTGGCCGCCGACGGGTCCCAGGTCGAGGTCGGGCGCGGGCCCAAGGAGGACCTGGCCGACGCCGTATGGGACCTGATCGCCGCCCGCCTCTCCTGACCCGCCGCCCGCTTGACAGGGACGGCACGCGCGCTCGGGTGTGACCCTGTGAGGGTGACGGCACCCGCGGCGCTTCGCCACGTCCCCGCGCCCGGATCCGGCCCGCGGTAGCCGCACGCTCGTACGCGGATGTGGTGGCGCTCCGTCGGCCTCGCCACCCCCGCCCAGCTCCATGCCCAAGCGCGCCGGGACCCCGGGGCAGGCGCGCCGGATCCCGGGGGTTCCTGGGCGCTCGAATCCCGTGGTTCTTGCGCGCTCGAAGTCGGGCGTCGCTGCCCGCTTGAGTTCCCGGCGTCCCTATCTGCTTGAGCACCGGGCGTCCCTGCATGCTTGAGTCCCGGGCGTCCCTGCGTGCTTGGGCTCCCGGGCGTCCCTGCGTGCTTCAGCCCCGGGCGTCCCTGTCTGCTTGACCCCCTGGCGTCCCCGCGTGCCCGAAGCGGCTCCGGCGGCCCGTGACCGCCGCGTTTCGAAGGAGGGCCGGGCTCGCCGCTGCCCCGGGTGGCGCGCGTGGCCCCGCCGGGCCGTACCGCGAGACCGGCGCGGGGCCGCTGCTCCCTCGGCGTGCTTGGCCCCGGGGCTTTGACCTTCGGGAAGCGACATGGGCGGTTACCTGATCACCTGTTGCGGCGTCCCCCGCCGCCTGCCAATACTGAGGGTCGGCGAGGGGGGATGGGATGCCGGTGACGTCGGCTGTCAGGGATCGCTGCAGGGCTCTGCTGCGCCAGGGGGAGGAGATCCGCTATGTCTTCCCCGCGCTCTCGATAGGCCCGCCGGGCGTCGCCAACTTCCTCATCGTGGTCACCGACCAGTCGGTGTCCGTCCTGGCCACCAGGACGCTGAGGAACGACCGGCCCGTGTCGCTCTACGCCGCCTTCCCCCGTGCCACCAGGCTCGGGCCGATCACGATGGCGCCCAGCCCGGTCATCCAGGTGGGCCAGATGTTCTTCGAGTTCGAGGAGGAGTACGCCGCGGTCGTCGCCGCGGCCGACGCCGAGGTGTTCGAACCCGACACCCTGCCCCACGATCCGCTTCCCTACCTATGACAAGCGGCAGAATGGGAGCAGTTTCGCGGCACACGGGCATGTCGGGCTACACTTCGGCGATGGCCCCGGCGTGCCCTGCCCGCCCGAGCCACACCACCGTCAGCAGCCGCTGCATGAGGAGCCACTGAGTTGTCACGTCGCCTGTTCACCTCCGAGTCGGTCACCGAAGGCCACCCGGACAAGATCGCCGACCAGATCAGTGACGCGATTCTCGACGCCATGCTCAAGGACGACCCCAGGTCCCGGGTCGCCGTCGAGACGCTGATCACTACCGGCCAGGTCCACGTCGCAGGCGAGGTGACGACCGAGACCTACGTCGACATCGCCGGCGTCATCCGCGAGAAGATCCTCGAGATCGGGTACGACGCCTCCCACAAGGGCTTCGACGGCGCCTCCTGCGGTGTGTCGGCCTCCATCGGCGCCCAGTCGCCCGACATCGCCCAGGGTGTCGACGACGCCTACGAGCACCGTGTCGAGGGCGATGTCGACGAGCTCGACCGTCAGGGTGCCGGCGACCAGGGTCTGATGTTCGGCTACGCCTGCCGCGAGACGCCCGAGCTGATGCCGCTGCCGATCACGCTCGCGCACAGGCTCGCCCGCCGCCTGTCCGAGGTGCGCAAGTCCGGCCTGGTGCCCTACCTGCGTCCCGACGGCAAGACCCAGGTCACGATCGAGTACGACGGCGACAAGCCGGTCCGTCTCGACACGGTCGTGGTCTCCACGCAGCACGCGGCGGAGATCGACCTCAAGGAGATGCTGACGCCCGACATCAAGGAGCACGTGGTCGACTACGTGCTCGCCGGGATCGACATCGACACCGAGGGCTACCGGCTGCTGGTCAACCCGACCGGCAGGTTCGAGATCGGCGGCCCCATGGGCGACGCCGGCCTGACCGGCCGCAAGATCATCGTCGACACCTACGGCGGCATGGCCCGCCACGGCGGCGGCGCCTTCTCCGGCAAGGACCCGTCCAAGGTCGACCGCTCGGCCGCCTACGCCATGCGCTGGGTCGCCAAGAACATCGTCGCCGCCGGCCTGGCCGACCGGGCCGAGGTCCAGGTCGCCTACGCCATCGGCAAGGCGGAGCCGGTGGGCGTCTTCGTCGAGACGTTCGGCACCGAGAAGGTCCCCGTGGAGAAGATCCAGGAGGCCGTGACCCAGGTGTTCGACCTGCGTCCCGCCGCGATCATCCGCGACCTCGACCTGCTGCGCCCGATCTACTCCGAGACCGCCGCCTACGGCCACTTCGGTCGTGAGGGCTTCTCGTGGGAGTCGACCGACCGCGCCGCCTCCCTCCGCCAGGCCGCCGGCCTCTGACGGACGCCCGCTTCCGGGCCGCCGGTCTTCCGGCCCCGGACGCGGTCGTTCCTCGCGCCGCGGGTCCGCCGGTCGCGGACCCGCCTTCGCGGTGCGGGGCGTGGGCTCCTCTGGTCGGGCGTGCCATCGCGTGGTGGCGCCGTCCAGTGCGTCGCGGGACGTCCTCCGATGATCGGACCGTCTCGCGTCACGGCGCGCCGTCTCGGACCGTCTGGCGTCATGGGTTCCGGTTCCGGATGGGATCGCCTGACGTCATGGGGTGCCGGTCTCGGGCCGGATCGTCTGGCGTCATGGGTGTCGGTCCCGGATCGGGTGTTTCGCGACAGTGGTGCCGGTCTGAGATCGGAGCGCTTCGCATCGCGCGAGGCGCGGCCGTCCAGTGTGCTCTTGCGCCGATGTGACGCGCGAGGGACGTCGATCTCCGGCCGGTCGGCGTTGAGCGTCGACGGGAGGCCGCCGGTCTACACCGGTGGAGCGTGGGGACCGTCGACTCCCGACCGGTCGGTGTTCGTCATCGGGCCGCGGGGACTGTCAGTCTCCGGCGGCCCGTTCGCGTCTCAGCGCCCCGGAGGACAGGGATCGCGCCTGGGCGGCTGGTATCGGCAACCTTGGGGCCGCCGGCTCCCGGTGAGCGGCTGTCGGGTCGCTTGAGGTCGCCGACTCGTGGTCAGGCCGGTCGTCGGTTCGCTTGGGGCCGGTGGTTCGTTGGAGCGGCTGTCGGGTCGCTTGGTGCGGCCTCCGGTGCGGTCGCTCCCGCCGGGGAGTAGCCGCGGGCATCGTGGGTCTTCCACGGCCGGTTTCCGGCACGACCACGTGCGGCTTGGGTTGTTCTCCTGATGATGCCGCACTCCAGCAGGGGTGCGGCCGTGTCGTCGCAGGGCGGGTTCCGCGTCCGGCGCGAGCCGACCGGCGGGTGCGCCGCATCTGGTAGACGTAGTCTGTGACCGACTCCGACGACGCCCTTCTGCCCCTCGAGGCTGTACGACCCGCGGAGTCGGCCAAGCGCGACCTGGGCGCCCCTGTGGCGGCCGCTGAGCTTCCCGTGGCCAGGGTGGTGGTCGACAGCCCGCTGCCGCATCTCGACAGGCCGTTCGACTATCTGGTGCCCGAGACGATGGATCGTGACGCCGTGCCCGGGGTGCGGGTGCGGGTGCGGTTCGCCGGCAAGCTGGTCGACGGGTTCCTGGTGGAGCGCCTGGCGGGCAGCGAGCACGAGGGGCGGCTGATGGCGCTCGAACGCGTCGTGTCGCCCGAGCCGGTGCTCACGCCCGAGATCGCCGGGCTGGCGCGCGCCGTCGCCGACCGCTACGCGGGGACGATGGCCGACGTGCTGCGCCTCGCGATCCCGCCCCGGCACGCTCGCGTGGAGTCCGAGCCCGCGGCGCCCGCCGTCCGGGGCAGGAAGGCGGACCCGGCCGCTCCAACGGCGGCCAC
Organism: Nonomuraea sp. NPDC003754; assembly: GCF_053605785.1. Taxonomy (NCBI): domain Bacteria; kingdom Bacillati; phylum Actinomycetota; class Actinomycetes; order Streptosporangiales; family Streptosporangiaceae; genus Nonomuraea; species Nonomuraea sp. NPDC003754. The sequence goes on along the minus strand of NZ_JBSGJX010000017.1, from coordinate 41,520 downwards.
GTCGACCGGTTCCGCATCCCCGGGAACCGACGACCTCAGCAGCCCGGCGGCGGCCATGACGACCGGTTCCGCCACTCCGGCGGCCGACGACCTCGGCGGCCCGGCGGGGGCCACGATGACCGGCCCTGCGACCCCGGCAGACGACGACCTCGGCGCCAAGGCGGCGGCCCCAGGAGGCGACCTCGCCGCCCCTGCCCGAGCCATGGCGAGCGAGCCACTCGACGCCGCCACGGCCACGCCCGGCGGCCCCGTCGACCCGGTCGGGACCATGGCGAACGGCCCCGTCACGCCGGCACGGGAGGCGGCGAGCGACTCCGCCTACCCCGCCACGGCGAGTGACTCCGTCGACCCCGCCACGGCGAGCGACTCCGCCTACCCCGCCACGGCGAGCGGTCCCGTCATACCTGTCAGGGGCGCGGCGAGCGACTCCGTCGACCCGGCCTGCGCCACGGCGAGCGACTCCGTCGACCCGGCCAGCGCCACGGCGAGCGGCCCCGTCGACTCGGCCACGGCCACGGCCACGGCGGGCGGCCCCGTCATGCCGGTCAGGGGCGCGGCCGGCGGTCCCGCCGTTGCGGCGAAGGAGCCGCCAGCGGACCAAGGCGCCGGAGGCGACGCGACGCGGGACGATCCCACCAGCGGGAACCACCCGGATCGCCCATCCGGCACCGGGGCGGGAAACGGGAGCGCCTGGGATCCGTACCCCATGGGCGCCTCCTTCCTCGACGCCCTCGCCAACGGCAGGTCGCCGCGAGCCGTCTGGAGTGCCCTGCCCGGCGGCGTCGGCTGGACCCGTCCCGTGGCCGAGGCCGTCAGGGCGACGCTGGACGGCGGCAGGGGCGCGGTCGTCGTCGTCCCCGACGGCAAGGACGTCACGCTCGCCGACCAGGCGCTGTCCGACGTGCTCGGCCCCGGCAGGCACGTCGCCCTCACCGCCGACCTCGGTCCCGCCGAGCGCTACCGAAGGTGGCTGCGCGTGCTGCGCGGCCAGGTGAGGGCGGTCGTCGGCACCAGGGCGGCGATGTTCGCCCCGGTGGAGAAGCCTGGCCTGCTGGTCATCTGGGACGACGGCGATGACCTGCACGCCGAGCGGCTGGCCCCCTACCCGCACGCCAGGGAGGTGCTGGCGCTGCGCGCCCACCGGACGGGTGCGGGCATGCTCATCGGCGGTTACTCCCGTACGGCGGAGTCCACCCAGCTCATCGCCGCCGGGTGGGCCAGGCCCATCGTGGCGGGCAGGCAGGCGATCAGGTCGGTCGCGCCGCGCGTACGGCCCGCGGGGGAGGACGGCGAGCTCGCCAAGGACCAGGCGGCGCGCGCCGCCAGGCTGCCCAGCCTCGCCTGGCGGGCCCTGCAGCAAGGGCTTGCCGACGGGCCCGTGCTCGTGCAGGTGCCGCGGCGCGGCTACCTCCCCTCGCTGGCCTGCCGTACGTGCAGGGCGCCGGCCAGGTGCGTACACCCGCCGACCCGCGCGACGATCACGGGGGAGCAGCTGTGTCACGGGCCGCTGGCGCTGCGCGGCGGGCACGCGGCGCCGTACTGCCGGTGGTGCGGGCGGATCGCGGGGGACTGGCGCTGTCCCACGTGCGGTGACAGCAGGATCCGCGCCTCGGTGGTGGGCGCCCGGCGCACCGCCGAGGAGCTGGGGCGCGCCTTCCCGTCGGTTCCGGTGAAGACCTCGGGGCGCGACGGCGTGCTGGCGACGGTGGGTCCGGGGCGCGCGCTGGTGGTGGCCACGCCGGGCGCCGAGCCCGTGCCTGAGGGCGGCTACGCGGCGGCGGTGCTGCTGGACGGGTGGGCGATGCTGGGCAGGGCCGACCTGCGGGCCGCGGAGGAGGCCGTGCGGCGCTGGATGAACGCCGCCGCGCTGCTGCGGCCGCGGGCCGAGCTGGTGGTGCTGGCCGACGCGGCGATGCCGGCCGTCCAGGCGCTGCTGCGCTGGGACCCGGTCACCCACGCCGAGCGGGAGCTGGCCGAGCGGCGCGAGCTCGGCTTCCCTCCCGCGGTACGCATGGCGACGCTCACGGGCACGCCGGCGGCGGTCAGGGAGATGCTCGGCGAGGTACGGCTGCCGCCGGAGGCGCAGGTGCTCGGCCCCGTCCCGGTGGAGACGCGGCGCGCCGAGGGCGAGCAGGAGCGCGCGATGATCCGGGTGCCGAGAGCCCTGGGGCAGCAGTTGGCAACGGCGTTGAAAGGGGCGATGGGGGTGCGTGCGGCACGTAAGGCGCAGGAAGTCGTGAGGGTAAGTGTTGACCCTCTCGACCTGATATAGCCCGTTTCCCCGATTCGCGCGGGCGTAGGTAACCCGTTAGCGTCACCCTGTGTCGATCGAATGGGTGAACCGAGCCATCGACGATCTGCGCGCCTGGGGCCGGGCGCACGAAGTCGACGTGGACGCGGACGAGATCCGCCTGCTCTGCGACTACGCCAGCGACTATCTCAACGTGACCCAGCTCGGCGGGTTCACGCCCGCCACGTTCGAAGAGCTGCTGCTGTCCATCTATCCGCGCAAGGTCATCGCGCCGCCGGAGAGCGCGCAGGAGACCGTCGCGGCCTCCGGCACGCTCGTCGACTTCCTGCTCGACCGCGGCGAGATCGCGGCCGGGATCGCGGCGGAGATGCGCGCCAAGCTGGCCGAGATCGAGCCGGAGATGGTCACCGCGCTGGCCGACCCGGCCAACTTCGGCATGGCCAAGAGCCTGTTCAGCGCGATCGGGCCGGAGTCGCTCGAGCAGTCGATCGCCATCCCCGCCGGCGAGCTGTCCGAGCCGCCCGAGCTGGGCGAGGCGCCGTGCGACTGCCCGGCCTGCGCGCCGCTGCCGGCCGTACGGCTGGCGCCACGGCACGAGCTGGTGGCGGCGCTGGAGGAGGTGCCGATCCTGGCCGAGGCCCGGCGGCTGCGCGCCTGGGTGGCCGAGCGGGGCTCCACGCCGACCGTGAAGGGGCGGCTGCGGGTCAAGGACGCCGCCGCGGCGCCCGTGCCGTACCCGCGGCTGTTGTGGGACCTCGGACGGCTGCCGCGCTCCGACGACCCGCTGGAGACGTGGGCGCGCACGGTGGAGTTCCTGCTGGACAAGGACACCGGCGGCCAGGTCACCGGCTCGGCCGAGCTCGACGAGGAGCTCTACGACCTGTTCGACATGCTCTACCGCCTGCAGACCCCGGCGCCGGTGAGCGTCGTCGAGGAGTTCCTGGAGGAGCTGACCGACTACAGCGGGGCCGACGTCGAGACCGCGCTCGACCGGCTGGCCCACTGCGGGCTGCTCGACCGCGCGGGTGACGTCGTCGTCCTCACCCCTCTGGCCGGCTACGGCATGCGCCGCCTCTACCTGGGCCACGGCCTCGACGCGCCCGAGGCCGAGGACCTCGCCGAGGCCGACGCGATGGGCCTGATCGAGGGGCTGCTGTCCGGTGTCCCGACGGAGCTGGCCGAGGACGACATCCAGCGCTGGCTGGCGCGCAGGAGCCCGGCCGAGGCCGCGGGCGAGCTGCTGTCGGCCGCCGGTGGCGCGCCGGCGGTGGCCCGCGGCATCGCGGTCACCATCGTCGACCAGCTCGACTCGGCGGCCGAGAGCGCGGTCAGGGCGTGCCTGGAGGACCAGGAGCTGCGACCGCACGCCATCCACTGGCTGACCGCCCGAGGCCTGCCCGCGCCGCCGCTCACCCAGGAGGAGCTGCTGTGGGTGAGCGTCGACATGCTGGCCCTGGCGATGCCCGCCGCCGAGGAGGACCCGGAGATCTTCGCCGAGAACATCACCGCCTCGGGGCCGCCCGCCCACCTGATCGAGGAGATGTGGCGGGTCGACCATCCCGACGTCGTCGAGGTGCTCGAACTGCTCGGCCGGTCCATCCCCGACGGCACCCTGGCCAAGGCCGCCAGGAAGGCCGCCTTCAAGGCCCGCTCTCGCGCGATCGGTACCTCCATGTGACGGCTGTGCAGTAAGTTTCCTGAGTGGCAAACAACGTCTTCGACCTCACCGAGCTGCGCAAGCCTCCTCAGATCGAGGACAAGCGCGTCGAAGGCCTGGTCTTCCCGCCGGTCGCCCTGGCGTCCGACGCCGACCTGGCCAGAGCCGTGCCGAAGGTGCCGCTGGTCGCCGACGCGCTGCGCCTGACGGCGTGGACGGGCACCCGTCCCGTCACCGAGCACGGCCTGCTGTCCGCGGCCGACGCGGAGGCGGCCGTGGCCGAGCTCGGCCTGGAGGCCTCGCGGCTGCGCCTGCTGTGGGTGGTCGCGGTCAACACCGGCCTGCTGCAGATCATGAGGGGTACGGCCAGCCGTGGCCCGCTCTCGCTCCAGCTGCCCGTCGAGGCGACGCTGGAGTTCTGGGACGGCGTGGTGATGGACGTCCTCGACCGCGCCGACGAGGGGCTGACCGGCTCCGCGGTGATCGACGAGCACCTGGCGGAGACGCTGGCCACCGTCTACTCCGTCCGCACCGGGGTGGCCGCCGCCACCCTGGCCAAGGGCATCCTCCACTCCCACGAGGTCGCCTGCGACCCAGGCGCGGCCGAGCTGCGCCACCTGGCGGCCGTCCTGCCCGCCGCGCTCTACGACGCGCTGGCCCTGCTCGAGTACTGCGGCCTGGTCGAGCAGACCACCACCGGCCACTTCCGGCTCACCCCGCTCGGGGTGTGGGCGGTCCGCCGTGACCTGCTGCGCGAGGGCCACGACGCGCCGACGGCGGCGGAGGTCGAGGTCTACTCCGACTACGCCGCCGCCGAGCTGGTCGAGGCGATGATCACCGGCGCGGTCACGCCCAGCGTGGTCGCCCACTGGCTGGAGCGCCGCTCGCCCGAGTCGGCCGCGCACGAGCTGGTCCAGGTCGCCGCCACGGGCACGGCGGGCCAGCGCGGCGCGGTCGGCACCGTCCTGGAGGAGCTCGGCCCGGAGGCGGAGCTGCCCGTCCGCAAGGCCCTCGACGAGCCGCTCATGTGGCGCTACGCCGCCTCCTGGCTGCACATCCGCGACCTGCCCGCGCCGCCGCTCACCCCCGACGACCACACCTGGATCGCGATCGACTCGCTGGCCGCGCTCCTCTACGTCGCCGACGCGCCAGGGGCCATGGGCTCCTTCGACGTGCTGGAAGCCGGCGAGGAGCTGGTGCGCATGGTCGGCGAGATGGCCGCGGTCGACCACCCCGACACGGTCGCCGTCCTCGAACTGCTGGCCGACCACCACGGCGACCAGGCGGTGGCCAAGGCGGCGCGGAAGGCGGCGCTGAAGGCCCGCTCGTCGAGGGCGATGCCGATCGGCTAGCCGGGCCGGTGGCAGCGTGGCCGCTGGTCAGTGGCCGTCCGGAAGACGATTCCCTGACCGCGCCTTTCTCACCGGTAAACTGGGGTGATCCCATCTATGCGAAACGGAGTACCCCTTGTCCATTCAGTCGATCCGGCTGTTCGGTGACCCGGTGCTGCGCACCCCGGCGGCCCCGGTCGTCGACTTCGACAAGGAGCTGCGCAAGCTGGTCAAGGACCTCACCGACACGATGATGGACGCGCCAGGCGCGGGTCTCGCCGCCCCGCAGATCGGCGTCGGCCTGCGCGTGTTCACCTACTACATCGACGACCAGCTCGGGCATCTGGTCAACCCCGACCTCGATCTGTCGTCGGAGCTCGACGAGGAGGGCGAGGAGGGCTGCCTGTCCTTCCCCGGGCTGTCGTTCCCGACGCCGCGCGCCATCCGCGCGGTCGCCAAGGGCTTCAACATGCACGGCGAGCCCGTCGTACTGGAGGGCACCGACCTGATGGCCAGGTGCTTCCAGCACGAGACCGACCACCTCGACGGCATCCTGTTCATCGACAGGATGGACCCCAAGCAGCGCAAGCTGGCGATGAAGGAGATCCGCGAGGCGGAGTGGAGCGGGCTGCAGGCGCCCACCGTCAAGTTCTCACCCCACGCCACGGGCGGGAGGGCTCTCTGACGATGCGCCTGGTCTTCGCCGGCACACCCGAGACCGCGCTGCCCTCGCTGCGCGCCCTGATCGACTCGCCGCGCCACGAGGTGGTGGCGGTGGTCACCCGCCCGGACGCCCCCGCGGGCCGCGGGCGCGCGCTGCACCCCAGTCCCGTGGCCGAGCTGGCCGCCGCCGAGGGCATCGAGGTGCTGCGTCCGGCCAAGGCCGGCGATCCTGAGTTCCTCGACCAGCTGCGGGAGCTGGCGCCGGACTGCTGCCCGGTGGTCGCCTACGGCGCGCTGCTGCCGCAGGCCGCGCTCGACATCCCGCGTCACGGCTGGATCAACCTGCACTTCTCGCTGCTTCCCGCATGGCGGGGCGCGGCTCCGGTGCAGCACGCCGTCCTGCACGGCGACGAGATCACCGGCGCGGCCACCTTCCAGATCGTGAAGGAGCTCGACGCGGGCCCCGTCTACGGGGTGGTCACCGAGGAGGTCAAGGCCACCGACACCAGCGGCGAGCTGCTGGCCAGGCTGGCCGTCTCGGGTGCGGGTCTGCTGGCCGCGACCCTCGACGGGGTCGAGGACGGCACGCTCGAAGCCAGACCCCAGCCGCTCGACGGGGTGTCGATCGCGCCGAAGATCTCCGTGGACGACGCGCGGATCGACTGGAACGCGTCCGCGATGCGCGTCGACCGGCTGGTGCGCGCCTGCACGCCCAACCCCGGAGCGTGGACCACGTTCCGTGACCAGCGGGTCAAGATCGGCCCCGTACGGCCCGCCGCCTCGGCCGACCGGCTGGCCCCAGGCGAGCTCGTGGTGGGCAAGAACACCGTGCTCGTCGGCACCGGCACCCACCCGGTGGAGCTGGGCGAGGTGCAGCCGCAGGGCAAGCGGCTCATGACGGCGGGGGAGTGGGCGCGCGGGGTGCGCGCCACGGCGGCGGATCGGCTGGCGTGATGGCGGATCGAGGGGCGGCTTCCGGCGGCGGTGGTCCGCGTCGCGGGGGTTCTTCGGGCGGCCGGAGGCCTTCGGGCGGTCCGGGTGGTGCGGGACGGCGCGGCGGGCGGCCACCGGCCCGTGACGAGGCCCGCAACGCCGCCTACGACCTGCTGAGAGCCGTCGACGAGCGCGACGCCTACGCCAACCTGCTCATGCCGCGCCTGCTGCGCGATCGCCGGCTGAAGGGCAGGGACGCCGCCCTGGCCACCGAACTGGCCTACGGCACCCTGCGCGGCCTCGGCAGCTACGACGCGATCATCGCGATGTGCGGCGACCGCGAGCCCGACCCCGCCGTGCGCGACGCCCTGCGCCTGGGCGCCCACCAGCTGCTCAAGATGCGCATCCCGCCGCACGCCGCCGTCGGCACCACCGTCGACCTGGTACGGCTGCGCATCGGCACCGGCGCCTCCCGCTTCGCCAACGCCGTCCTCCGCAAGATCGCCTCCAGGACGCTCGACGAGTGGATCACGATCGTCGCGCCGTCCGCCGACACCGACCCGGTCGGCCACCTGGCGATCGCCCACAGCCATCCCCGCTGGGTCGTCAGCGCCTTCCGCGACGCGCTCGGCCACGACGCCGGCGAGACGGCCGACCTGCTGGCCGCCGACAACGCAAGGCCGGTGGTGACGCTCGTGGCCAGGCCGGGGCGCAGTTCGGTCGAGGAGCTCGAGGAGTCCGGCGCCGAACCCGGCCGCTACTCGCCGTACGCGGCCTACCTCCCGGAGGGCGACCCCGGGCAGATCCTCGCGGTGGCCGAGACCCGCGCCGCCGTCCAGGACGAGGCGAGCCAGCTCGTCGCGCTCGCGCTGACCAGGGTGCCGCTCGACGGGCCCGACGAGCGGTGGCTGGACATGTGCGCCGGCCCCGGCGGCAAGGCCGGCCTGCTCGACGCGATCGCCACGCACGGCGACCTGGCCGCGGCCAAGAGCGGGCAGGTGCCGTTCGCCTTCCCGGGCGGGGCCCGGATGCTGGCCGCCGACGTGCAGTACCATCGGGCCCGCCTGGTCTGGCAGACCACCCGGCAGGCCGCGGTGATCACCGCGGACGGCGCCGAGCCCGCCTGGCGGCCCGGCTCCTTCGACCGCGTGATGCTCGACGCGCCGTGCACGGGGCTGGGCGCCCTGCGCCGCCGCCCGGAGGCCAGGTGGCGGCGTGACCCCGCGAGCGTGGCCGAGCTGGGCGAGCTGCAACGCCGGCTGCTCGACACCGCCCTCGACTCCCTGCGGCCCGGCGGGGTCGTCGCCTACGTCACCTGCTCGCCGCATCTGGCCGAGACCCAGGTGGTGGTGGCCGACACGCTCAAGCGCAGGGACGACGCCGAACAGCTCGACGCCCGCGCCTTCCTGCCCGGGATCGACGGCCTCGGGCAGGGCCCGCACGCGCAGTTCTGGCCGCACCGCCACGGCACGGACGCCATGTTCCTGGCCCTGCTGCGCAGGCGGTCCTGACCGCTACTGCTTCAGCGAGGCCAGCACCTCCAGGTAGTGCGGGTTGACCATGAGGCCGAGGACGTTGCCGAACGGGTCCACGACCGAGGCCGTGCGGAAACCGGCGTCCCCCCAGCTCACCGCCGGCTGGTACTCCTTGGCGCCCATGGAGACCAGCCGCTCCACCGCGGCGTCGAGGTCGTCGACGTGCCAGTAGACGACCGCGCCGCCCGGCTCCGTCGCGGCGCCCTCGGGGGCGTAGCCGCTCTGGCACAGGCCGAACTCGTGCTGGTAGTCGCCGATGCGGTACTCGACGTAGGCGAGGGCGCCGTCGCGGCCGGGCCGCTCGAAGTACGGCTCGATGCCGAACACCTCGGTGTACCACCGCTTGGCGGCCTCCAGGTCGTCGGCCCAGAAGCAGGTGGTGGTGAGGCCTCGCAGCATGGGTGGCTCCTTCGCGTTCTCGGTTCGGTCCCGGTGAGTGACAGGTCTCATTCTTCTCGTCAAAGTGCTCATCAAATGAGCACTTTGTTTTGCGACACTGAGAACCATGCGAGCTGATCGTCTGGTCGCCGCCCTGCTGCTGATGCAGTCGAGGGGCCGGATCACCGCGGCCGAGCTGGCCGAGGAGCTCGAGGTCTCGGTGGCCACCGCCAGACGCGACCTCGAGGCGCTGTCGGCGGCGGGCATCCCCGTCTATCCCCAGCCGGGCAGGGGCGGCGGCTGGTCGCTGCTCGGCGGCGCCCGCACCGACCTCAGCGGGCTGACCGCGGCCGAGGCCCAGGCGCTGTTCCTGCTGGTCGGCCCGGCCGCCGCCATCGCCCCCGAGGTCAAGTCGGCGCTGCGCAAGCTCGTGCGGGCGCTGCCCCAGACGTTCAGGGCCGAGGCCGAAGCCGCCGCCAGCGCCGTCGCCATCGACCCCGCCAGGTGGGGCGAGCACGGCAGGCGGCGGCCCGAACTGGTCGACCTCCTGCAGCGGGCCACCGTCCAGAGGCTGAAGGTCCGCCTGTCCTACGCCGGCCGGTCCAAGGAGCGCACCGAACGCCTCGTCGACCCGTGGGGCCTGGTCGACAAGGACGAGGTGTGGTACCTGCTGGCCGGCACCGACAAGGGGCAGCGCACCTTCAGGGTCGACAGGATCGCCGAGGCGGTCGTGACGGACCAGCCGTTCGAACGGCCCGCCGGCTTCGACCTCACGCAGGCGTGGGAGCGGGTGGTCGACGAGGTGGAGCGGCACCGCTCCACGCTGTCGGCCACCGTGCTCATCCACGCCCGCCTCGTGCCCGTCCTGCGCGACCACTTCGGACGGCACTGCGAGGTGGAGGCCACCCAGGACGACGGGCGGGCCCGGGTCAGGGTCGCGGCGCCGACCCCGCTGATGATCGCCCAGCAGCTGGCGGGATGGGGGGCGCTCGTCGAGGTCGTGGACGGGCCGGAGGTACGGGCCGAACTCGCCAGGCTCGGCGCCGAACTGGTCGCGCTGCACGGCACGCCGGCCGCCGGATCGCCGCAGGGCCCGGCGCGGGACACCTGACGGCCTGCCGGGCGGCGGGATCGGTCCGGGGGATGGCGGCCGGTGGGATCGGTTCGGGGGACGGCGGCCGGTCGGATCGGTTCGGGGGACGGCGGCCGGTGGCATCGGTTCGGGGGGCGGCGGGTGCGGAGCCGCGGGAAGGGCTTCACTACACTCGGGGCCATCATGGCCGTTCAGATCTCTCCCAGCATCCTGTCCGCTGACTTCGCCCGTCTCGCCGACGAGGCCGCCCGCGTGCCGAACGCCGACTGGCTGCACGTCGACGTCATGGACAACCACTTCGTGCCGAACCTCACCCTCGGCCTGCCGGTCGTCGAGGCGCTCCTCAAGGCCACCTCGACGCCGATCGACTGCCATCTGATGATCACCGACCCTGATCGGTGGGCACCCGGCTACGCGGAGGCGGGCGCCGGCAGCGTGACCATCCACGCCGAGGCGGCCAAGGCCCCCGTGCGCACGCTGCGCCAGATCCGCGCCGCGGGAGCCAGGGCGGGCTTCGCGCTCAACCCGGCGACGGCCGTCGAGCCGTACGAGGACCTGCTCGGCGAGATCGACATGCTGCTGCTGATGACGGTGGAGCCCGGGTTCGGCGGGCAGAAGTTCCTCGACGTGGTGCTGCCGAAGATCCGCCGGGCGCGGTCGCTGATCGCCAGGCACGGGGGTCAGATCTGGCTCCAGGTCGACGGCGGGGTGGCGGCCGACACGATCGAGCGGTGCGCCGAGGCCGGGGCCGACGTGTTCGTGGCGGGCAGCGCGGTGTACGGCGCCGCCGACCCGGCCGCGGCGATCGACAAGCTCAGAGACCTGGCCAGCCCGTACGCGGACTGACACCCAGGCTGCCACGCGCCTCCTCGCCCCCACCCCACCCGGCTTGCAGCCTGGTCTGCCCCGCAGCGGGCATCCGGTCTGCCGGGTGGCGGAAACGGCGGGCTTGCGCGGCGTCCGCGGGTGGGGACCACTGTGCCGCGCGGCATGCCCGGACGGCCCGGTTTGCCGCCGTCTGCCCTGGGTGGCCGGGTCTGCAGCCCCCGGTCTGCCGTGGGGTGGCCGGGTTTGCGGACCGCCCCGACCTGCCCTGCGCGGCCGGGTTCGCAGCGCCACCGCGTGGATGCCCGGCCGACCGCATGATCCGCGGTGTCGCGGCAGATCGTGCGGTGGTCCCGGCGGGGCGGGACGACCCGGGTGGCGTCCGCGATGCGTGGCGACCGATCAGGGCCGTGGATTAGCGCCGCGCGGAACATAGGTTCATCGCCTCCCGGGTAATTGAACACTTATGGAGGATCACGGGCTGTTCGGGCCGCAATCGGTGACATGGCGGGTGATGGGGGAGCCCATCCTGTTGGTGGGCGGCTTCCGCGCCCTGCTCATGCAGGGCCTGCACCCCAGGGCGATGCGCGGCGTGCTGCAGAACTCCGCGCTCATGGATCCGGCCGAGTCGTGGTCGCGTTTCCAGCGCACGACCGAGTTCGTGAGGGTCCGGACGTACGGCACGCGCGCCGATGTCGAGCGGGCCGGCGCCAGGGTCAGGAGGATCCACGCCACCCTGACGGCCCTCGACTACGACACCGGGGAGCGCTTCCGCCTCGACGATCCCGAGGCGCTGCGCTGGGTGCACGTCGGCGAGGTCGACTCCTACCTGACGGTGGCCCGCAGGGCGGGGGTGCGGCTGACCGACGACGAGGCCGACGCGTTCGTGGCGGAATGGCGGGCGGCGGCCGAGGTGGTCGGCCTGTCACCGGCGGACGTGCCAGGCTCGGTGGGCGAACTGCAGGACTACATCCGCGCGGCCCGACCGGGGCTGCGGTTCGTGCCCGAGGCGGCGCATCCGCTGCGGCTGTCGTTCAACGCGCCGCTGCCGTTGCGCCTGACGCCGCTGAAGCCGATGCTGCCGGCGCTGACGCTGCTGGCGTTCGCGACGCTGCCGCGGTGGGCCCGCCGGCTGTACGGGCTGCCCGCGACGCCGGTGGGGGACCTGTGGGCGACCGCGTCGCTGCGGGCGCTGCACACGGGGCTCGGGTTCGTGCCGGCCCAGGTCCGCTACGCCCCGGCGGCCCGCCGCGCCCGCCGCCTCATGGCGGCCTGACCTCCCCACCCCCTGCACGGCACGCCGGGTCACCCCCTGTACGGCACGCCGGGTCACCCCCTGTACGGCACGCCGGCCCACCCCCTGTACGGCACGCCGGGTCACGCGCCTCCGCCCGGCACGTGGACGCGTCCTCCGAAGGGACGCTCCTCGTGCGGCGATGGCCGACCTCCCAACGGCGCCGACCCTTACCGGACCTGCACCCGCCTGGACCCACACCCGCACCCGCGCTCGGCCGCGTCCTTGGTCTCATTCACGGCGACACACCCATCGCGTCAGCTGAACAGGCACGTGCGTCCGGGCCGGGCGCGTCAGGAGCAGGCGGGCGTCTGGGGCATGGCTCGGCCCTTCGCCTCCTCGGTGAGGGCGGCGAAGAACGCGCTTTTGGTTGGCGTCGTCATCAGGCGCTCACCGCCTCGGCGCTCTCGATGCGAGCCATAACATCCGACATTCGGTAGCGCCGATGACTGCATGCGCTTGCGACCGGGACCGTCTCCAGCCGACAGGTAAGCATTCGTGACCGTTTGCGAAGCGCTGCCGTACATGGCAACGGTGGTCCGCGGGGGAAGAGAGAAGGGGGTCGTTCTGGCGATTCGTGATGATGGGGTTCCACGGGTCGTGTTCTTCTGTGTGATTGGGGTCGCTCTGTTTCCAGTTGTGCAAACCTTGCAGTGTGTTGCACTAGCGCAATGTTCCACGCCTGGTCAGGACCTCCCTACTCGGCAACTATGGACTAGTGCTGGACTGGTCCATGTCTTAATTGGAAGGGAACAATCAAGTGATGGCCCCGACATTGCACCGGCCAGATCCGCCATATCTGCAGGTCGTGGCGCACATCAGGCAGCAGATCATGTCTGGTGAGCTGCGCGAGGGTGATCGAGTCCCCACCGGGCGCCAGATCGCCGAGGAATGGGGCGTGGCGATTGCCACAGCGACCAAGGTGATCACCACCTTGCGTAGCGAGGGGCTTGTCGATGCAGCTCCAGGTCGAGGAACGGTTGTGAGAGCAGCGACAGCCTCGCACTCGTCCACCGACCGGGCCTTGGCTGTCCGTCGTACTGGTCGCATCTATCCGCCGGGTGAGCATGCCAAGATTCAGTCCGCAGCGTTGGTCAACGCGACTGATCGGGCTGCAGACGCGTTGGGGATTCAGGAAGGGGCGCTCGCGATTTGTCGGCGGCGGGTGACCTACCGAGGTGACCAGCCCGTCTCGGCCTCTGTTTCTTGGTTCGACGGAAGGCTTGCCGAGATCGCGCCCCGACTTCTGGAGACCGGGCGGATCTTGCAGGGCACCTTCGGTTACGTCTCCGAAGTGACCGGGCGCGCCCCCAAGATCGTGCGAGACAAGATCGCCGCCGACGTCGCTACAGCGGAAGATAGCCAAGCCTTGGGCGTCCTCCTGGGATCGCCGGTTCTACGCGGCAGGAACTGGATTTACGACGCCGACGGCGTCGCGATCGAGTACGGCGAGTACGTGTCGGCCGCGCTTCGCTGGCAGGCATACGAGTTCGACATCACCGACAACTAGGGGATCCCAGTGAAACTGCTGCATTCGGGCAAGGTGCGCGACGTCTACGCGGATGGCGACGACCTCATCCTGGTCGCCTCAGACCGCGTCTCTGTCTATGACGTGGTGCTGCCGACGCCCATCCCCGACAAGGGGAAGATCCTCACGCAGCTGTCGCTGTGGTGGTTCGACCAGCTCACCGATGTCTTCCCCAACCACGTGATCAGCGGTACCGATGTGCCAGCCGAGTGGGCGGGCCGTGCTGTACGGTGCCGCCGCCTGAAGATGCTGCCGGTGGAGTTCATCGCCCGCGGCTACCTCGCCGGCCTTGGACTGCAGGAGTACCAAAAGCAGGGCACCGTATCTGGCGTGCCACTCCCGGCCGGGCTGGTTGAAGGCTCCAAGCTTCCTGAGCCGATCTTTACCCCAACCACGAAGGCTGGGGTGGGCGAGGGACACGATGAGTTCATCGCCTTCAACGATGTGGTCGACCTGATCGGCAGCGACACTGCGACGAATCTTCGCGAGGTAACACTGCAGATCTACCGGCGCGGCGCGGCCATCGCCGCGGAGCGCGGCATCATCATCGCCGACACCAAACTGGAGTTCGGCCGGGCCCCGGACGGCACGCTGGTGTTGGCCGATGAAGTGCTCACCCCCGACTCCTCCCGCTTCTGGCCGGCAGACTCCTGGGAGCCAGGCCGTACCCAGCACGCCCTTGACAAGCAGTTCGTTCGTGACTGGTCGAGCACCCTCGACTGGGACCGCACCCCGCCGGGCCCGCCCGTGCCGGACGACATCGTGAAGGCCACCCGTGCCCGATACATCGAGGTGTTCGAGCGCATCACCGGCACGGCCTGGAAGGAGGGCGAATGACAGCGATAAGGAAACGCCAGCAGTTCTACGACCCGTCCCACCTGGTGCTGGAGGTCCAGGTTCTGCTCCGCGAGAGAGGCCTCGATCTCGAGGCGGCTCCAGGTGACTCCGGCATGGCTGCCGCAGGTGCGGGAATGCTCTTGCGCGCTCTCGGAGTCACCCCGGCAGTGGATGGCGTGGATGCCCTCGCGCGGTCGATGGACAAGCCATGGGCGGGCCGTGACGACGAGCGATAGAGCAAGATCGCAGTACGCGAGGGGTCCACTTGGCTGGGCCCCTCGCCATGGGTGGGACCGAATGATAGACGAATGCTCATGAAGGGCAAAGCCCTGTGGGGCGTGGACACACGACGGGGCAGCGACAGTACCCAGCAGCAGGGCCGTCAAGCACAGGATGTCTCCCTCGTAGAGGCCGACCAAATGAGGCTGCTGCCCTAGGCATTGAGTGGGAGCCCTCGTCTACGAGTTAACTCCCAGATCATGACCCCCGGGCCGGAGCTCCGGCACACACCATGACGCCGCACTACCGGCAGGCTTAAGCCACACCGCTCGTAGATCGCCGCCCGAGATCGCGAGACGGAGCGACGGCTTCCAGGTCCCGCCCCGGGGACTCCAGTCGCGCCGGGCTTTTCGGACATGGCACACTGGGGGAGAACAGAGCTAGCGTGCTCCGGGGTCGGTGAAAGTCCGAACCGGCGGTGACAGTCCGCGACCCGGCCGATGCCATCGGCCGGTTGACTCGGTGAAATTCCGGGACCGACGGTGAAAGTCCGGATGGGAGGAAGCGCGCGGGTGTCCGGTGTTCGCCGGGCGCCTCTGTGGTGCGTGCGTCGCACCCTGACATCCCCCGGGGCCCGCCGTAGCTGAGAGCTACTGGCGAGTAGGAGGTCCGGGGGTGGACGAACCCGCCCAGTCAAGGCCGGGCATTGCCGTACCCACCAAGCGCGTGGACGAGACCGACGCCCTGCACATGGCCAGGGCCGTGCGGCTGGCCGCGCTCGGTCGCGGCACCACGAGCCCCAACCCCGTGGTCGGGTGCGTCATCGTCGACGCGTCGGGAGCGCACGCGGGAGAGGGTTTCCACGCCTACGCGGGCGGACCGCACGCGGAGGCGGTGGCGCTGAGCGAGGCGGGCGAGCGCGCCAGGGGCGGCACCGCCTACGTGACGCTCGAGCCCTGCGCCCACATCGGTCGCACGGGACCGTGCTCCGAGGCGCTGCTGAAGGCGGGCGTCGCCAGGGTGGTGATCGCCGTGCCCGACCCCAACCCGACGGCCGCGGGAGGCGCCGCTCAGTTGCGCGCCCACGGGCTGCAGGTGGAGATCGGGCTGCTCGCAGAGGAGGCCGAGCGCGGCAACGCCGAGTGGCTGACCTTCATCCGGCGCGGCCGGCCCCATGTGACCTGGAAGTTCGCCGCCACGCTGGACGGCAGGTCGGCGGCCGAGGACGGCACCAGCCAGTGGATCACCTCGCCCGAGGCGCGGGCGGACGTCCACCGGCTGCGCGCCGAGTCCGACGCGATCGTCGCGGGGATCGGCACCGTTCTGGCCGACGACCCCAGGCTCACGGCCCGCCCGCCCGCGTCCGGCCCGGTCGGGGCATCCCCGACGGCCGCCGCGCCCTCGCCGGCCGCATCCGGTCCCGCATCCGCGCCCGCTTCGGTCGGCTCACCGGCTCCGGCCACCGCATCCTCCGGTTCCGCGGCCGGATCCACGTCGGCCGGATCGGCGTCTGGCGCATCCACGGTGGCCGGATCGGCGTCGGTCGGGTCCGCGTCAGCCGGATCCACGTCCGTCGGGTCCGAGTCGGTCGGCTCGCCCGGCTCGGTCGCCGGATCCCCTCCGGCCGCCGCGCCATCGTCGGCCGCACCTGGTCCCGCGGCCGGGTCGGATCCCGGGGCCGGGTCTGGTTCTGCGGCCGGGGGCGTTCCGGCCGTTGTGTCCGGGCCGGTGGAACCGGCGTCACGTCCGGCTGTCCGGGGGCTGGGGCCGGCGGGTGGCGGCGGGCCGTACCGGCAGCCGCTGCGGGTGGTCGTCGACACCGGCGGGCGCACCCCCGTGACCGCCAGGGTCCTGTCGGACGAGGCCCCCACGCTCGTCGTCGTCGCCGACGACGCCGAGACCGACCTGTCCGCCCCCGTGGTTCGCCTGCCGCGGTCGCCGGCCGGCGGGCTGGACCTGCACGCCCTGCTGGCCGAGCTGGCCCGCAGGGGGGTCGTCAGCGTGTTCCTGGAAGGCGGCGCGACCCTCGCCGGTTCCTTCATGAGGGAAGGGCTGATCGATCGCGTCGTCGCCTATCTGGCGCCCGCGCTGCTCGGGTCGGGCGGCGCCGCGCTCGGACACGCGGGGGTGCGGACGATCGCCGACACCCACCGGTTGGTCTTCGAAGAAGTAACCCCCATCGGGACGGACCTGCGGATCACCGCCCGTCCCGTGACCGAGGAGAGCTGATGTTCACCGGAATCGTGGAAGAACTGGGCGAGATCGTCGCCGTCGAACCCCTGGGCGACGCGGCGAGGCTGGCGGTGCGCGGCAAGCTCGTCACCTCCGACGCCAAGCACGGCGACTCGATCGCCGTCAACGGCGTGTGCCTGACGGTCGTCGACGTCGAGGACGAGGTGTTCACCGTCGACGTGATGCGGGAGACGCTCAGCAGGAGCTCGCTCAAGAGCGTCGAGAGCGGCGCGCGGGTCAACCTGGAGCGGGCCGTACGGGCCGATCAGCGGCTGGGTGGGCACATCGTGCAGGGCCACGTCGACGGCACCGGCGTCCTGCTGTCGCGCGAGCCGGGCGAGCGGTGGGACGACGTGCGCTTCTCGCTGCCGGCGGAGCTGAACCGCTACGTGGCCGAGAAGGGCTCGATCGCCGTGGACGGCATCAGCCTGACCGTCACCACCGTCGACGAGGAGAGCTTCGGCGTCAGCCTCATCCCGACCACGCTGGAGCTGACGACCCTGGGCGGCAGGGGCGTCGGCGACGTGGTCAACCTCGAGGTGGACGTGATCGCCAAGTACGTGGAGAAGCTGGTGGTGGCCAAGTGAGCGGCGACTTCACCGTCTTCGGCACGCCCGTCTACTGGACCGACCTGATCGGCAACGCCGCCGCGCTGGCGACGGTCGTGCTGGCCATGCGCAGGTCGGTGTGGACGTGGCCGGTGCAGCTGACCGGCGCGGTGCTGCTGTTCATCGCCTCGGTCAACGCCCACATCACCGGCAACGCGCTCAAGCAGGTGCTGTTCGGCGCGCTGGCCGTCTACGGCTGGTACAAGTGGACCAAGGGCAGGCGCGACGACGGCGGTCTGGCCGTCAGGCCCGCCACGCTGAAGGAGCGTTCGGCGCTCATCGGCACGATGGTGGTCGGCACGGTCGCGGTCGCGCTGCTGTTCACCTGGCTCAACGCGATGGGCTTGGAGATCTCGTGGGCGCCGTGGCCCGACGCCTACATCTTCGTCGGCTCGGCGGTCGCCACGTTCGCGCAGGGCAGGGCGCTGATCGACTTCTGGTGGATCTGGGTGCTGGTCGACCTGGTCGGCGTGCCGCTGGCGTTCACGTCGGGCCTGGTGGTCTCCGGCGTGGTCTACGGCGTCTTCCTCGTGCTGGTCCTGCTCGGCTTCCGCACCTGGCTGAAGCAGTACAGGACGGCGCGGACGGCGGTGCCGGCATGAGCATCGTCTTCGACTCGGTCGAACGCGCCATCCACGACATCCGCGAGGGCAGGCCCGTCGTCGTGGTCGACGACGAGAACCGCGAGAACGAGGGCGACATCATCTTCGCCGCCGCCAAGGCCACGCCCGAGCTGCTGACCTTCACCATCCGCCACACCAGCGGCGTCATCTGCGTGCCGATGGAGGGCAAGGAGCTCGACCGGCTCGGCCTGCCGCTCATGGTGGTCCAGAACAGGGAGCGGATGCGGACCGCCTACACCATCAGCGTCGACGCCCGCGACGGGATCACCACCGGTATCTCGGCGGCCGACCGGGCCAGGACCATCCGCGCCCTGGCCGACTCCGCCACCGAGCCCCAGGAGCTGGTACGGCCCGGCCACATCTTCCCGCTGCGCTACCACGAGGGCGGCGTCCTGGTCAGGAGGGGCCACACGGAGGCCGCCGTCGACCTGGCCCGCATGGCGGGGCTCAGCGCGGCCGGTGTGCTGGCCGAGATCGTCAACGACGACGGCACCATGGCCAGGCTCCCCGAGCTGCGCGCCTTCGCCGACGAGCACGACCTCGCGCTCATCTCCATCGAGCAGCTCGTGGACCACCGCCGGCGCACCGAGAGCATGGTGACCAGGGTCGCCGAGACCAGGCTGCCCAACGTCCACGGCGAGTGGCGCGCCTACGGCTACGCCAGCGCGCTCGACGGCGGCGAGCACGTCGCCCTGGTGCTCGGCGAGCTGGGCGACGGCGAGAACGTCCTGGTGCGCGCCCACTCCGAGTGCCTGACCGGCGACGTGTTCGGCTCGCTGCGCTGCGACTGCGGCGTGCAGCTCGACCGCGCGATGGCGGCCATCGCCAAGGAGGGCCGCGGCGTCGTCGTCTACCTGCGCGGACACGAGGGCAGGGGCATCGGCCTGCTGGCCAAGCTCAAGGCCTACAGCCTGCAGGACAGCGGCAGCGACACCGTCGACGCCAACCTGGAGCTGGGCCTGCCCGTCGACGCGAGAGAGTTCTCCAACGCCGGGCAGATGCTGGCCGACCTCGGCGTCAAGTCGGTCAGGCTGCTCACCAACAATCCGGCCAAGCTGCGCGGCATGGACGGCTACGGCATCAAGGTGCTGGGCCGCGAGCCGATGCCGGTGGCGGCGAACCCGTACAACGAGGCGTACCTGACGGCCAAGCGAGAGCGATTGGGGCACGAGCTGTGAGTGGAGAGGGCAGGCCGGCCGCGGCGCCGGTCGACGCGGAAGGGCTGAGCGTCGGCATCGTGGCGGCCAGCTGGCACGGGAAGATCACCGACCAGCTGGTGGCGCGGGCCGTCCAGGCGGCCCAGGACAGCGGCGCGAACGCCACGGTGGTGCGCGTCGCCGGATCGCTCGAGATCCCGGTCGTGGTCCAGGCCATGGCCAGGAGGCACGACGCGGTGGTGGCGCTCGGCGCGGTGATCCGCGGGGAGACCGCCCACTTCGACTACGTCTGCGACTCGGTCACCGCCGGTCTGACCAGGATCTCGCTCGACGAGGAGACGCCCGTCGGCAACGGCGTCCTCACCTGCGACACCCTCGACCAGGCGCTGGCCAGGAGCGGGCTGCCCGACAGCGTCGAGGACAAGGGCTACGAGTCCACGGTCGCGGCGCTGGAGACGGCGCTGGTGCTGCGCCGGCTGCGGTAGTTTTCCTTGGTCACCACAACCCCTGCCACCCAGCGAGAGCCGAGATGCCTGAGCCTGTCAGTCCCCCGCCCCTGCCCCTCACCTGGCGGCCGGTCAGGGCGAGATTCGTGGCGTACGGCTTCGCGGCTCTCGTCGTGGTCGGCGCGGTCGTGATGGCCGTCCTCATCGCGGAGCCGTTCCAGCTCCCCGACAAGATCGCGATCGTGGCCTTCGGCTGCGCCGTCGCCTGGGTGCTGCACCGGCTCGGCCGGGTCAGGGTCGAGGCGGACGAGGAGGGCATCACCCTGGTCAACGCGCTGCGCACGCACCGCTACACCTGGCCGGAGGTGCTCGACGTCACCCTGCTCGAGGGCGACCCGTGGCCGAAGATCGACTTCTCGGACGGCATGACGGTGGGCGCGATGGGCATCCAGGGCAGCGAGAAGGCCCGCGCCCGCCGCGCCACCGCCGAACTGGCCGCGCTCATCAGGGCCAAGGGCGAGGCCCGGGAGTAGGCGCCGCTCGGCGGCCAGGGTCGCGCGGGAGTAAGCGCCGGCCCAGGGACAGCCCGCTCGCCGGTCAGGACCGCGCGGGGTAGGCGCCGGCCCAGGGATAGCCCGCTCGGCGGCCAGAACCGCGCGGGGTAGGCGTCAGTCCAGGGCCCAGGCCCGCTCGGCGGCCAGGACCGCGCGGGGGTAGGCGTCAGTCCAGGGCCCAGGCCCGCTCGGCGGCCAGGACCCTGGCGACCTCGGCGGGGAGCGCGTCGCGGACCTCGACGACGCCGTTCTCCTCGCGCAGCACGGTCACGATGCCGGTCACCAGCTGCCGCCTGCGCAGCGCGTCCAGCGCCCGCACCTCGCGCTCGGCGGTCAGCGTCTCGGGCGCCGGGTGCCGCTCGGGCTCGGATCCCGGCGCGGCCTGCCCGTGCTCGGCGAGAGCCACCGGCTCGTGCGCCGCGGGACCGGCGGCGTAGGGGGTCGTCCGTGGCTCGTGCGCCCCGGGAGCGGCGGCGTAGGAGGTTGTCTGCCGCTCGGGTGACGCGGGACCGGCGGCGAAAGGGGTCATCTGCGGATCAGGTGACGCGGGACCGGCGGCGTAGGGGGCTGGCTGCGGCTCGGGTGAGGCGGCGACGGCGGCGTACGGCGTCGCCTCGCGCTCCGGCGACGGAAGGTCGGCGGCGAGCGGAACGGCCGGGACCGGGTCGGCGGCGGGGGAGGCGATCGGGCGCCACTGCCACAGCCGGTAGCTCAGGCCGGGGTGCGGCCGCTCGACCAGCTCGCCGAACGACAGCTGGATGGTCGGCAGGCCGTCCGGGTTCAGCCGCCTGGCCATCGCCACCGAACTGCGCAGCTCGTTGAGGTACCGGCTGCGGTTGCCCTCGTCGGTGTCGAGCAGCCAGGTCGGCGGGCGGGTCATCAGCCGCTGCCGCAGGTCGCCGAGCAGTTCGGCCAGCCTCACCTCGTGCTCGTGGTCCAGCGGCCACTCCTCCTCCGCCTTCGGCGGGGCGGGCGGCAGGGGCGCCTCGGCCGAGCCGAGCACCCTGGTCGAGACCCAGTCGTGCAGCGAGGACCTGGCCTCGACCGTCTCCACCGGCTTGGCGTCGCCGTCCAGGCCGTCGGGACGCAGGTGGAGCGCGGGGTCGAAGACGTCCCTGATCGGCCAGAAGCGCAGCAGCCGCTCGGCGTTGTGGGCGTACAGGTGCAGGCCGTACTCGAAGAAGGCCGGGCCGATCAGCACGCTGCGCCCCGAGCCGGCGAACATGTACGGCGTGACGGCCACGACCCCCGTCTCCGCCACGCAGCGGGCGTCGGCCACGAGCTTGCCGTGCCCCTCCCACGGTGGCGGCGGGCCGTCCCAGACCTCCACCCTGACGCGGCTGTGCTCGGCACTCGCGTAGAGGTAGATCTGGCGGTCGAGTTCGGCCATGTGAACCCGGGTGTCGACGCCCTGGAGCCCGCTCACGCCGCGCAGCATGAACTGCCCGTAGGTGAGGGGGACCTCGTCGTCCAAGGTGTCCAGCAGGTGGGCCATGCGCGTACTCCGGATTTCACAGTGGGGATCGGATGAATGTACCGGAATTCAGGGAGTTTGGCCTGACCGGGGCCCCTGTTGGAACATTTCTGGAACATGAGAAGACGGGGCGGCCCCGGTGCGGGGCGCCCCGTCTTCCGCTGTGGACGGGTGTGTGGAGAGGGCGGGTCAGGCGATGGCGGGCTCGCCGGAGGCGCGCGGCGTGCTCGCCGGAGCCGACTCGAGCGGCTGCGGGGGCGCGTTGAGCACCGCCTCGTCGAGGCGACCCTCGCCGCGCGCCACCAGGACCGGCACCACGATCTGTCCCGCGACGTTGGTCGCCGTGCGGATCATGTCGAGGATCGGGTCGATGGCCAGCAGCAGGCCGACGCCCTCCAGCGGCAGACCCAGCGTGCTCAGCGTCAGCGTCAGCATGACGATCGCGCCGGTCAGGCCGGCCGTCGCGGCCGAGCCGACCACGGAGACGAACGCGATGAGCAGGTACTCACCGATGCCCAGCGGGACGTTGAAGACCTGCGCCACGAAGATCGCGGCCAGCGCCGGGTAGATCGAGGCGCAGCCGTCCATCTTGGTGGTCGCGCCGAACGGCACCGCGAAGGAGGCGTAGTCGCGGTCGACGCCCAGGCGCTCGATCGTGACCTTCTGCGTCAGCGGCAGCGTGCCGACCGAGGAACGGGAGACGAAGGCCAGCTCGATCGCGGGCCACGCGTTGCGGAAGAAGGTGATCGGGTTGACCTTGCCGACGACGGCGAGCAGGGTCGGGTAGACGGCCAGCAGGACGATGAAGCAGCCGACGTAGACGCCGAGGCTGAACTTGGCCAGCGGCGCGAGCAGGTCCCACCCGTAGGTGGCGACCGACTTGCCGATCAGGCCCGCGGTGCCGATGGGCGCCAGGCGGATGACCCACCACAGCGCCTTCTGGACCAGCTCCAGGACCGAGCGGCTGAAGGCGAGGAACGGCTCGGCCTTCTCCCCGACCGCCATGGCCGCCGCGCCGAGGACGATCCCCAGGAAGACGATCTGGAGGACGTTGAGCTCGGTGAACGCCGTGACGATGTTCGTCGGGATGATGCCGGTGAGGAAGTCGACCCAGGTGCCGACGCTCTCGGGGGCCTTGGCGCCGGCGGTGCTCAGGGTGACGCCCTGGCCGGGGTTGAGGATCAGGCCCAGGCCGATGCCGATGATGACGGCGATCAGCGCGGTGGTGAGGAACCAGAACAGCGTCTTGCCCGCCAGCCTGGCCGCGCCGTTGACGTTGCGCAGGTTGGCGACGCTGACCACCACCGCGGTGAACACCAGCGGCGGCACGGCCAGCTTGAGCAGCTGGACGAAGATCTTTCCGACTTCGGTGAGGGTGTTGGCCAGCCAGGCCAGGTCCCAGACGCGGGCGGCGAAGCCGAGGGCCACGCCGACGACCAGACCCAGCAGCAACTGCAGGGAGAACGAGAATCTCTTCACGATGAGGAAGGCTCCGAAAGACGGCATGCCGAAATGGCGGCACGCGGAAGGGGGGTGGGTGAGGGGGTCGGGCGATCGAGCGCTCGTCAGAGCGCGATCAGCGACAGAGGGAGCCGGTCAGACGACAGAGATCGATGTGCAGCCGCTCAACGAGCCACACATACAGGACAGAAAACCTCACGAGATCAGTAAACCGTAATGAATCGGACAGTATTCCGACTGTAGAAGTGATCTACCTCACAACGCAACCCCTTGTGAGGGGAGGAGTTGATACCAGGCTCGCGCGTGCCAGGCGGCCTCCCGCAGGCCGGCAGCGCGCCAGGGACATGGCAGATCCGCCCGACGGCAGGAGCCGGGGCGTCCTTGCTCGTCGCGGGCGCGCTCAGCCGGCCGTGGCGGTGGTGATCTGGACGGACAGCTCGTTGGTGGCCGTGTAGGCGGCACGGGCGAACGCGTCTCCTACGAGGTGCCGGGGGTAGAGGTCCACCGCCCTCCGGTCGGCGATGTCGTCGCAGAAGCGGCCCAGCCGGATGGGACCGCCCCGTTCCGCCGGGCACAGGTACAGATCCCACGTCTCCTGCTCCTCCCGCCGCGCCGCCACCAGCCGCTCGTACGGCACCGAGCAGGTGAACCGGCCGTCGAGGTAACTCTGGGCGGGCAGGACCACCTCTCCTTGGGCCGCCTCGCCCGGGCCCCGCGCCGTACCGCGGCGCAGGGCGAGCAGGGTCAGCGGGCCCTGCGGCAGGTTCACCAGCAGCCCGTGGACGGTGAGCCTGGTGGGGGCGGACAGCAGGTCCGTGACCTCGGCGTGCGTCGTCCGGACGTGGACGGCGATCGACAGCTCGCCCTTCTCGGTGGCGTAGGGCGTCCACGTCTCCAGCGGCCGGTGCCGGTCGGGCAGGGCGTTGACCAGCACGCGCGTGTCGCACAGGCCCGCGACGAGGCGCCGCAGCCGCTGGCCGGGCCGGGAGAGGTAGGCATCCCAGCGGCCCTCGGCGAGGCGGTTGCCGGCGCGCTCGAGACAGGTCTGTCCGGCGGCGTCCAGCGGCAGTGTGATCGCGCTCGTCGAGCCGCGCCGGCGCAGCCGCACCGACCAGTTCGCGGCGTTCCTGGGCGGCAGGCAGCCGTCGGCGAGGCGGATCGTCAGGCCGCCGTCAGCGTGCGCCAGGCAGTGGGCGACGATGGGCTCGTCCGTCCCGCGTGACCGCCCCGCCCCGGCTGACGAGAGCGCCGGCGCGCCGAGCCTCGCCAGCCACCGCCTACCCCGCGACGGCAGCGACCGGGCGCGCGTGAGGATGCCCGTCCCGCCCGGCTGGGTCCGCGGCCCGCCGCGTGGCGCTCGCACGTGCTCGGCGAACAGCCGCTCGTAGCGCAGGGCCACCTCGGCGGGATCGAACCTGCGCGCGCTGCTCAGCGCCGCCGCCCCCATCGCGCGGCGCAACGGCTCGTCGTCGATGAGCCGCAGCAGCGCGTCGGCCATCGCCGAGGGCGCCGCCTCGCGCACCAGCAGCCCGTCGACGCCGTCCTCGATGATCTCGCCGGGACCGAACGGGCAGTCGACGCTGACGACCGGAACCCCGCACCGCATGGCCTCGACGATGGTCATGCCGAACGACTCCAGCTTCGACGACACCGCCGCGATCGAGCCCTTCGCCCACTCGGTCTCGATGGGGGAGCGCGCGCCCATGAGGAGGGCACGGCCGTTGAGCCCGAGATCGTCGATCAGCTCCTGGAGCGGCTCGGCCTCCGTGCCCTTGCCGTACAGGCGCAGGCTCCACTCGGGCCGCTGCGCGGCCACCTTGGCGAAGGACTCGATCAGCAGCTCGTACCGCTTGACCGGGGTCAGCCGCCCGGCCGCGACGATCACCTTGGTGTCGAGCGTGGCCGGCTCGATCCCCGGATCGGGGACCCCGTTGGGTATCGACACCACGCTCGTCCGCGTCAGGGGCATCTTGGCCCGGTAGACGGCCGCGTCGCCCTCCGACATGGTCACCAGCACGTCGAGCGCCGCACAGTGCTCGCGCAGCTCGGCGAGCGTTTCGGGGCTCTGCCCGTCGTGGATCAGGTGTTCCTGGCCGACCTTCAGGTAGCGGTCGGTGCCGTACCGGGCCAGGTAGGCGATCAGGCCGGGACGGGTCGCGACGACCACGTCGGCGTCGCAGGCGGCCAGGTAGGCCGCCATGCGCTCGTCGGTCAGCAGCGAGCAGCGCGCGTAGCCCTTGGCCTCACCCTTGGTGTAGCCGGCCGACGGCTGCGCGTGGCGCGGGTCCGCGCCCGCGAAGGCAGGCGAGTCGGCGCGCAGGTCCACCAGGTCGCGGACGGCGACGCGGCGGTCGAGGGCGAACGCCGGGTCGCCGGCGGTCCGCAGCAGGCTGACGATCTCGACCTTGTGTCGTTCGGCCAGCGCTCCGGCGAGGTTGACGGTGGACCGGATGGTCCCGCCGATTCCGTACAGGTTCTGGATCAGAAAGACGATCTTCATCGGTCTCCCATCGCCGCTGAGCTGCCGCCGGAGGACTGTCCCCGGTGCGACGGCTCGCCCATCGTGCCCGCCTCGGCCGGTTCCGCCGCGCAGGCCGGGCAAGGTATGACGCGGCCTTGGCGAGGGCTTGACACCCTGATGCGCGCGGCATGCCGATCTGGGGCCTCCGGCAAGGACGTCCCCGCACATCGGAAAGTCGGCGGGGCGGCGTCCTCAGGGGCGGGACGATCGGGCGGTCACCGGGAGTGTGCGCGCGGCGGGCGGGGGCCGCCGCGCGAGGGAGGGGCCGCGCCGTGAAGAGAGCCGTGACCGCGCTGGTGTGCTGCGGGAGCCTGCTGGCGGGCCCGGTCGCCGGACCGGCCACCGCCACGAGCGGCCCTGTGACGAGCGGCCCTGTGACGAGCGGCACCGTGGCGCGGGGCGCCACGGCGTGCTCCCGTACCACGCTGGTCTCGGTCGCGCACCAGGACGACGACCTGCTGTTCGTCAATCCCGCCATCGCCGGCGACCACGACGCGGGCGCCTGCCTGCGGGTGGTGTACCTGACGGCGGGGGACGACGGGCGCGTGGACGACTACGTGCGCAGCAGGGAGGACGGCGTGCGCGCGGCCTACGCCGTCATGGCGGGCGCGGCCGACGCCTGGCGGCGCTCCGACCTGCGCGTGGGCGGGCGCTCCATCCGTGCCTTCACCCTGGACCGCCCGCCTGCCGGTCGCGGTGAGATCCAGCTGCTGTTCCTCGGCCTGCCCGACGGCCACCCCCGGGGGCGGGGAAGCGCGAGCCAGGGACGGCAGAGCCTGCTCAAGCTGTTCCGCGGCGACATCGACCGCATCTCCACGGTCGACGGCACCGCCCGCTACGACGCGGCGGCGCTGGTCGCGACCCTGCGCCGGCTGATCGAGCGCTTCCGGCCGGACACGATCCGCACGCTCGACCACCACAGCACCCGGCTCGGGTTCAGCCTCACCGAGCCGGTGGACCACAGCGACCACGCGGTGACCGCGCGCTACACGCTGCTGGCCGCCCGGCAGGCCATGGCCGCCACGCCCGGCCTGCGGCCCGCCGTCGTCTTCTACCGCGCCTACGGCATCTCGGCGCTGCCCCCCAACCTCACCCCCGCCGAGCAGGCCCGCAAGAGCGCGGTCTTCGCCGCCTACGCCAGGCACGTGTACTGCAGGCCGGGCGTCTGCCCCGCCCCGCCCGCCACGCTGGCGGCCGGCGACCGCGACTGGGTCGCCCGGCAGTACCGGCGGGAGGCCCCGGTCCCCGCGCCGGGCGCGATCGTCTCGTGGATGGGCGCCACCAGCACCCCCAACGACGACACGGCCACCGCTCGCTGCCTTGAGGCGGGGCCGGGGCGCGGTGCCGTACGGACGCATGCCTGCGCGGGGAGCCCCGCCCAGGGGTGGTACGTGCTGGGCGCGAGCCTGCGCAGCGCCCTGACCGGGCGCTGCCTGTCGGCGGGCCGGGTGCCGGTCATGGACGACTGCGACGGCGGACGGGACCAGCGCTGGAACCTCTCGCCGACCGGCCGGATCGGCACGGCGGCGGGCTGCCTGCACCAGGACGACCTGCTGGCCCGCCACGCCCGGCTGCGGGTCGTCCCCTGCGACGGCAGGCGACCCGAGCAGCGCTGGTCCCACGGGGAGCTGGAGGCTAGGCGGCCAGCTCCCTGACCTTCTCCAGCAGCCTGATGCGCTCCTCATGGGTGCGGCCGAGCGGGGTGACGTTCAGCGTGGTCACGCCGGAGTCCTTCATGGCCTGCACGCGGTCGCGGACGAAGCCCTCCGAGCCGATGAGCGACATCCGCTCCAGCAGCTCCTGCGGGACCAGCGCCTCGGCCTCCTTCTTGTTGCCCGCCAGGTAGAGCTCCTGGATCTGCTCGGCCTCCTTCTCGTAGCCGTAGCGGCGGGCCAGCTCGTTGTAGAAGTTCTTGCCCTTGGCGCCCATGCCGCCGATGTACAGCGCGGCCATCGACCGGCCGAGCTGCAGCAGGCTCTCGCCGTCCTCGCCGATGTAGAGGGCGGCCTGCGCGATGACGTCGAGCTCGCCCAGCGAGGCGTCACGCTTGGCCTTGCCCGCCGCCAGCGAGGGGCCCCACACGTCGGCGGCCTTCTCCGGCATGTAGAAGATCGGCTCCCAGCCCTCGGCGACCTCGGCGGTCAGCTCGACGTTCTTCGGGCCGATGGCGGCCACCACGATCGGGATGCGGGAGCGCACCGGGTGGTTGATCAGCTTGAGCGGCTTGCCGAGCCCGGTGCCCCTGTCGGCGGGCAGCGGGAGCGTGTAGTGCCTGCCCTCGTAGGTGAGCCGCTCGCGCTCCCACACCTTGCGGCAGATCTCGATGACCTCGCGGGTACGGCCCAGCGGAGCGGTGTACGGCACGCCGTGGAAGCCCTCGATCACCTGCGGTCCCGAAGCGCCGAGACCGAGGGTGAACCGGCCGTCGGAGACGTAGTCCATGCCCGCCGCGGTCATCGCCAGCAGGGTCGGCGTGCGCGAGTAGATCGGCAGGATGCCGGAGGCGATCTCCAGGCGCTCGGTCTTGGCCGCGATGTAGCCCATCTGGCTCACGGCGTCGAAGGAGTAGGCCTCGGCCACGAAGACGATGTCGAGCCCGGCCTTCTCGTAGTCGGCCAGCTCGGCGACCGTCTCCTTGAAACCGCCCGAGTAGTTGAGCGCCATCCCGATCCGCATGCCCGAACTCCCTAGTAACCGAACTATGTTCGGCCTCAGGTTAGCGCCTCGCGTGCGGCCCGGCGAGCGCCTACCCTGGTCACCCCAGGGGGCGAGAGGAGCGGTGTGCTGAAGCGTGCGGTGATCGCGGGGGCGATTCTGATCGCGGCGATGCTGGCGGGTCACCGCCTGATCCCAGCACTCGGGGGATTCACCCCCATATTGGAGAGCCTGCTGCCGTGGCTGGGGCTGGCCGTCCCGCTGCTGCTGCTCGCGGCGCTGCTGGCCCGCTCGAGGGCCGCCGCGCTCGCCGTGCTGCTGCCGGCGCTGGTGTGGGCGGTGATGTTCGGCTCCGACGTGCTGCGCTCCGCGCCCGGAGGCGACAGCGACCTGTCCGTCGCGACGGTCAACGTGGGTGTCCGCAACAACGCCTCCGGTTCGGCGGTGCGCGCCATCGCCGACGACGTGGACCTGATCGCGGCGCAGGAGCTGACGCCCGGCGGCCCCGCGGCCAAGGCGCTCAACGCGATCTACAAGTACCGCAGGAGCGTCAGCACGATCGGCGTGTGGAGCAGGTTCCCCCTGGGCAAGCCCGAGTTCTTCGACGTCGGCCTCGGGTGGGAGCGGGCGCTGCGCACCGTGGTCAGGACGCCGGAGGGCGACGTCACCGTCTACGTGATGCACCTGGCCTCGGCCAGGCCCGGGCACACCGCCACGCGCGACCGGACGCTCGAGGAGGCGCGCAAGCTGATCACGGCCGACCGGAGCGAGCGCATCCTGCTGCTCGGCGACCTCAACACCGCCACCGACGACCGGGGGCTCGGCAACCTGGCGCCGCCGCTGCTGAACGCCCAGGAGGAGGCGGGGGAGGGGTTCGGCTTCACCTGGCCGTCGAGCTTCCCGATCACCAGACCCGACCACATCCTCTACAAGGGGATGACGGCGACCAGGACAGGGGTGGCGCCGGCCACGGGCAGCGACCACCGCGCCGCGACGGCCTCCTTCCGCCTCTGACCTCACGCGCCCCGGGGGCGGCCTCAGCCGGTGCGGGGCGTCAGGGCGGCCAGGTCCTCCGGGGTGTCGATGTCGCGCGGGTC
The DNA here is from genome assembly GCF_053605785.1 of Nonomuraea sp. NPDC003754. Lineage (NCBI taxonomy): Bacteria > Bacillati > Actinomycetota > Actinomycetes > Streptosporangiales > Streptosporangiaceae > Nonomuraea > Nonomuraea sp. NPDC003754. Next base: position 12,148 of record NZ_JBSGJX010000017.1, on the reverse strand, counting down.
GCCCGGCACCTCCACCTCGGTCACCAGTTCGGGGTGCGCCCGCATGAACGCCCGCGCCCCCACGTCGCCCACCGCCAGCTCGGCCACCCGCGCCACGTGGGCCGCGGAGACCAGCACCGGGTTGCGCCGCCGCCCGCCGTACGTGGCGACCGCGACCTCCGCCCCGCTGCCGATCAGCGCCCGCACCGCGTCGGGCGTCACGAACGGCTGGTCCACCAGCGCGATCACCACGCCCTTCGCGTCGGCGGGCAGCGCGGCCAGCCCCACCCTGAGCGAGGAGCCCATGCCGGTGCGCCAGTCGGGATTGCGCACCACGACCGCGCCGCGCACCTGGACGGTGGCCGCGCCCAGCACGACGATCACCGGGTGACAGCCGCCCTCGTGCAGCAGCCGTACCCCGCGATCGACCAGCCGCTCGCCCTCGAACTCCAGCAGCGCCTTCGGCATGCCCAGACGCGACCCCTGGCCCGCGGCCAGCAGCAGGCCCACCACCCCAGTCATCAGACCTCCCCATGGATGCGGCCGCCGGTCTCGCTGAGCGGCCGTCCGCTCCCACCCCAGCGCAGCTGGATCAGTTCCGCCATCACCGACACGGCGGTCTCCTCCGGCGTCCTGGCACCCAGGTCCAGGCCGATGGGGGAGCGCAGCCTGGCCAGCTCCTCCTCGTTCATGCCCGCCGCGCGCAGCCGGGCCAGCCGGTCGTCGTGGGTACGGCGCGAGCCCATCGCCCCCACGTAGGCCGCCTTGGTGCGCAGCGCCACCTCCAGCAGCGGCACGTCGAACTTCGGGTCGTGGGTGAGCACGCAGATCACCGTCCGCTCGTCGACGTGGGTGGCGGCCAGATAGTCGTGCGGCCACTTGACGACGACCTCGTCGGCCTCGGGGAAGCGCTTGGCGGTGGCGAAGATCGGCCTGGCGTCGCACACGGTCACGTGGTAGCCGAGGAACTTGCCCAGGCGCGCGACGGCGGCGGCGAAGTCGATGGCGCCGAAGACGAGCATGCGCGGCGGCGGGGCGAAGCACTGCACGAACACCGACAGGTCGTCAAGGCGGCGCTCGCCGTGCTCGCCGTAGTGCCTGACGCCGGTCAGGCCCTGGGCCAGCATGCCGCGCACGTCGTCGTCCACGGCTTCGTCCAGCCGCCCGAGGCCGAGCGAGCCGGTGGCCCTGCCGGGCCAGACGACCCGTCGCTTGCCGATGACCCCGGGCCCCGCCACGATCGTCGCCACCGCGACGGGCTCGTGCGCGGCCACCGAGGCGACGATCTCGCCCAGCTCGGGATAGGTCTCGATGGAGACCGGCTCGACGAGGACGTCGATGATGCCGCCGCAGGTCAGTCCGACGGCGAAGGCGTCGTCGTCGCTCACGCCGTACCGCTGGAGCACGGGCGTCTCGACCTGGCCGGCCAGCTCGAACACCGCGCCCTCGACGCAGCCGCCCGAGACGCTGCCCACCACCTCGTCGCCGCGCACCGCCATGGCCGCGCCCGGCGGCCTTGGCGCGCTGGAGAAGGTGCTCACCACCGTCGCCAGCCCGAACCGCAGGCCGGACTCCCACCACCGCATGATCTCAGGCAGGACGTCGCGCATGGGAAAGCCTCCCGGACAGATCCTCGAAGGCGGCCAGGCTGTGTCCTGCCACCAGGTCGTCGATGTACGGCAGCGCCGCCTGCATCCCGCCGGTGAGCGGCTGGTAGTCCGCGTGGCCCTTGTGCGGGTTCACCCAGATCACCCGGTGCGCCTGGCGGGCCAGCCTGGCCATCTGCTCGCCGAGCAGCGTGGGATCGCCGCGCTCCCAGCCGTCGGAGGCGACGACCACGATGGCGCCGCGCATGCTCCTGCGGGCCAGCAGCTCGCGCAGCTCCTCGCCGAGCCTGGTGCCGCCGCTCCAGTCGGGGATCGCCTTCGACACCTCCGCCAGCGCGGTGCCGGGATCGCGGTGGCGCAGCTCGACGGTGATCGGCGTCAGCCGCGTGCCGACCGAGTAGACCTGCGTCACCCGCGGCTCGGTCCGCACCAGCGCGTGCGCGAACCGCAGCAGCGTCTCGGCGTAGGGGGTCATCGAGCCGCTCACGTCCACCAGCAGCACCACCCTGCGCGGCCTGGTGGTGTGGCGCCGGTAGCGCAGCCGCGCCACCTCGCCCTTCCTGAGCGCGTCGCGGATGGTCCTGCGCTGGTCCAGCCTGCCCCGGTGCGCGGCCACCAGCCTGCGCGAGCGCCGCCGCTCCCGGTGGTCGCGCAGCAGCGCCAGCATCTGGTGCACCTCGGCACGCTCGGCCTCCGTCAGCCTGGCCACGTCGCGATGGCGCAGCACCTCGGCCCTGCTGGCCGTCGCCGTCGCCGCCGGCTCCTCGCCCTCGCCGCTCTCGCCGTCGCCTCCCGCCAGGTACCTGGTGACCGGCTTGGCCGGGGTACGGCCCGGCGCCGCCCGGTGGCCGCCGAAGTAGGCGGCGAAGCACCTGTCGTACCTGGGCAGGTCGTCGGGCGAGGCGCACAGCGTCAGCCGGCCCGCCCAGTAGACGTCGTCGCCGCGGGTGACGTCCAGCTCGTCGAGGGCCTTCAGGAGGTTCTGGGTGCGCTCGTGGTCGGCCGCGACGCCGGCCGCCCGCAGGGTCCTGGCGAAGCCGGTCATGGTGGCGGCCAGGTCACGCACGGGTCAGCACCCCGCTCTTGAGCACGCTCTCCACGTCCTCCCGGTACTTCAGCGCCGCGCCGAGCGTCGCCGCGGCCAGGCCGGGGTCGAGGTCGCGGGCGCCGAGCGTCAGCAGCGCCTCCGTCCAGTCGAGCGTCTCGGCGATGCCCGGCGGCTTGACCAGGTCCTGCGCGCGCAGCCGCGCCGCCGTCCTGGCCACCTGGGCGGCCAGCGACTCGGTGCACTCCGGCAGCCTGCGCAGCAGGATGGCCACCTCCCTGTCGAAGCTCGGGTGCTCCAGCCAGTGGTAGAGGCAGCGGCGCTTGAGCGCGTCGTGCACCTCTCGCGTGCGGTTGGAGGTGACGACGACCACCGGGGGACGCTCGGCCCTGATCGTGCCGAGCTCGGGGATGGAGATCGTGAAGTCGGACAGCACCTCGAGCAGGAACGCCTCGAACTCGTCGTCGGCCCGGTCGATCTCGTCCACGAGCAGGACGGAGGGCTGCGTCTCGACGGCCCGCAGCAGCGGGCGGGCGATGAGGAAGCGCCGGTCGTAGATCTCGCCCTCGAGCCTGCTCGCGTCGGTGATCCCCGCCGCCTCGGCCGCCTTCAGGTGGAGGAGCTGGCGGGCGAAGTCCCAGTCGTAGAGCGCCTGGGCGGCGTCCAGCCCCTCGTAGCACTGCAGGCGGATCAGCGGGGCGCGCAGCAGCTCGGCCAGGGTCTTGGCCAGCTCGGTCTTGCCGACGCCCGCCTCGCCCTCCAGGAACAGCGGGCGCCCCATCCGCAGCGCCAGGAAGGCGGCCGTCGCCAGACCCTCGTCGGCGAGATACGCGTGCTGGTCGAGGAGTTCGGCCAGTTTTCCTGGTGACTCGATGTTCATCGCGTTGATTGTCCGTCGCGGCAGACCCTAGGGCTAGGAAGGGACGTGCAGATTCTCCAGGGATACCCGGCCGCGGGCCGTTCGACGCCCCGGATCCCGCCTGCCCCACCTCGGCCCGCCCGAACCCGATATTTCGCTGTTCGCCGTGGAACGGTGGGCTTCTTCGATTAGATTGATCATGGACAGACTGGACAGGCAGGGGGTTCTCCAGTGACCGACAGCGCGCGGGACCGGCTCGACAGGATCGACTCCAGCGTGCCGCACCCGGCACGCGTGTGGGACTACTGGCTGGGCGGCAAGGACAACTACGAGGCCGACCGGGCCGTCGGTGACGAGATCCTCAAGGTCATGCCCGACCTCGTGGTCGTCGCCAGGGCCGACAGGCAGTTCCTCGGCCGTGCCGTACGGCACCTGGTCGACGCCGGCATCCGGCAGTTCCTCGACGTCGGCACCGGCGTGCCCACCGCCGACAACACCCACCAGGTGGCGCAGCGGGCCGCGCCCGAGTCGCGCATCGTCTACGTCGACAACGACCCGATCGTGCTCGCCCACGCGCGCGCCCTGCTCTACAGCACTCCCGAGGGCGCGACCGACTACCTCGACGCCGACCTGCGCGACCCCGAGACGATCCTGCGCGGCGCGGCCAAGACCCTCGACTTCTCCCGGCCGATCGCGCTGATGGTGCTCGGCGTGCTGGAGTTCCTTCCCGACGACGAGCAGGTCCGCGCCGCGCTGTCGACGCTCTTCGACGCCATGCCGGCCGGCAGCTACCTGGTCGTCTCGCACAGCGTCCACAGCCCCTCGATGGACGAGGCGGCCGCCCGGTGGAACGCCAGCGGCGCGACCGAGATCAGACTGCGCACCCCCGAGCACCTGCGGACGCTGTTCGACGGCATGGAACTGGTCGCGCCCGGCGTGGTCTCGCTGCCGCGCTGGCACCCCGACGCGGCCACCGAGTACACCGACCGCGAGGTCCACCAGTACGGCGGGCTCGGCCGCAAGCGCTGAGCGGCGCCGCCCCGCCGTACCCGGGAAGGGAGGCGGGAGCGGCGCCACCGGCGACGGGAAGATCAGTCCCTGGACATCAGCGTCAGCGCGTAGAACGCGATCGCGGCGAAGTCGTCGGCCGGCTCGGAGGCCTGCCACGAGCGCACGTCGTCGACGAACCTGCTGCCCCTGCCGGTGAACTGCTCGTAGCGGTCCACCCCGTCGGCGGGGCACTTGGCCATCTCCTCGAAGTGGTCGCCGAGGCCGTCGTCGAACAGGGAGGCGGCGTTCGGCCCGTTGACGACCGCGCCCGTCGCCGGACGGCCGGTCAGGTTGGAGATCTGGTAGTGCGGGCAGGAGATCGAGTTGTCGCCGACGCCCTGCACGAACGACACGCCCCACGGGTTGGCGCCGAGGGCCCAGCCGCGCTGCTGGGTGCCGAAGGCGTCGTAGCCGCGGTCGCCCGTCACCGAGCGGTACAGCCGGGAGGTGGCGGCCAGGCCGAAGGCGTGCGGCACCGAGTCGAAGGCGTCGTAGGCCGCGCCCGCCCTGAACGGGTCCTTCGCCGCCCTGGCGGCGCCGATCTCCAGCTGCGCCTTGAGATCGGCGACCAGCGCGCCCTTGATCGGGGCGCCCGCCCTGATCAGGTCGGCGTGCGCGAGGGCGCTGACGTCGTAGAGGTTGAGCGTGTCGCCGGTGTCCTTGGCGATGTACTCGGTGGCCCAGTGCTGGGCCTGCTCCAGCCACTGGGCGGCCCTGGGGTCACCGAGCCGCTGCGCGGCCAGCGCCAGCTCGGCCCCGCCCAGCTCCATATCGTCGCGCCAGACGCTCTCGGGGTAGAAGGCGTGCGGGAGCGAGGTCACCAGCCGGCCCACGTCGGTGGTCTTGGCCATGGCGTAGATCTCGGCGGCCTTGTCGAGCCAGGACTGGGCGCGCTTCCTGTCCGGTTCGACCTGGGCGGCCAGCGCGAAGGCCGCCGCCGTACGGCCGGCCAGGTTGGGGCTGATCGGCTCGCCGGGCGGGGCGGCTCGGAAGACCGGCCGGTTGCGGATGTACTTCTCGCGGGAGGAGTCGTCGGTCTCGGGCAGGCGCCAGATGTCGTGGTCGCCGACGAACGTGCCCTCGGCGTTGCCGGCGCCGACGCCGACCTGGATGTAGAGGGTCCTGGTCGTCCCGTCCCACATCTTGTCCAGGTACTTCAGGCCGTGCAGCGCCTCCGACTTCAGGCGCGGATCGACGACCGGCCCGCCGTCCCTCCTGGCCGCCCACAGCAGCGTGTCGACGTAGGCCAGGATGTGGGTGAACTTCAGGTAGTCACCGGCGTCGAACCAGCCGCCCTCGACGTCGACGGGTCCGCCGATCCTGGTCAGCTCGCCCTTGATCTGGTCGGTGTCGGGGCCGGTGAAGGCCGGCCAGTCGTAGACCTGGGCGGCGCGGTCGTTGGCGTGCCGCCTGCCGCCGTCGCGCTGGCCGCCGAAGAACGTCACGATCTTCGAGGCGGGCAGCGCCAGGGCGGCTGACGGGGCGATCGTGAACTCGGCGGAGGTCAGGCCGCCCGAGGTGATCCGGTAGCTGCCCGGTTTCCTGAGCCTGGTGAGGTCGAGGTCGTAGACGTGGCGGTAGGCGGCGTTCCACGCGCCGAGGTCGCGGCCGGCCGTACCGTTCAGCACCGGCCTGCCCCTGGCGTCGATCACGGTGAAGGGGGCGGGCCGCCCGCCGGTCATCAGGTAGGCGTGCTTGGCCTCGTCCGGTGCGAACCCGACCTGGTCGACGCGGATGTGCCCGGTGACCTTCGCGCCGGCCTGCGCGGCGGGCCCGGTAGTCTGCTCGGCGGCGTGCATGGTCGGGGCTCCTGTCAGCGCCAGGGCGAGGGCTAAGACGATCCGCATCGACTGCTCCACGAGTTAGTAAACCTTCCTAACCTTCAAGTCTGGACCGTAGCTGGCCGCGGCGAACGTGGTCAATACTTGGTGAAATGACCATCGATTTCGCCCGGCGCCGAGCCACCCTCGCCGCGCTGCTGGCAGGCGTCGACGCCATTCTCGTCACGAAGCCGGTCAACGTCCGCTACCTCACCGGGCTGGACAGCTCCAACGCCGCCGTCCTGGTCCGCGCGGACGGCACCGCCAGGCTCGCCACCGACTCCCGCTACATCGAGATGACCCGCGACCTGGACGTCGAGACCGTCGAGGCCACCGACGTCGCAGGCGAGCTGGCCGCGCCCGGCGTCGGCATCGAGGCCGCGCACATGACGGTGGCGACCTTCAACCGGCTGGGCGAGGGCCTCGTCCCGCTGGAGCCGCTGGTCGAACGCCTGCGGATGGTCAAGGACGACGAGGAGATCGAGCTGCTGCGGACCGCCTGCGCGATCTCCGACCAGGCCTTCGCCGACATCAGGGAATGCATCAGGCCGGGAGTGAGCGAGCGCGAGGTCGCCCGCGTCCTCGAGGCCCGCATGGTCGAACTCGGCGCCGACAAGCCCGCCTTCGAGTCGATCGTGGCCGGCGGGGAGAACGGCTCCATCCCGCACCACTCGCCGACCGACCGCGAACTGCGCACCGGCGACCTGGTCACCCTCGACTTCGGCGCCCTCTACCGCGGCTACCACGCCGACATGACCCGCACCGTCGCCCTCGGCAGGGTCGACGACTGGCAGCGCGAGATCTACGACCTCGTCCGCGACGCCCAGCGCGCGGGACGCGAGGCGGTGCGCCCCGGCGCCGAGGCCGCCGGGATCGACGCCGCCTCCCGATCGGTCATCGAGCGGGCGGGACACGCCGAACACTTCCGCCACGGCCTCGGCCACGGGGTTGGCCTGGAGATCCACGAGGAGCCGTTCCTGGGCCCTTCGCGGACCGGTAGACTAGAGGATCGAGTTCCGATCACCGTCGAGCCTGGGGTCTACCTCCAGGGCAGGGGCGGGGTTCGCATCGAGGACACGCTCGTGACGCGTGAAGGCGGAGCGGAACTTTTGACGAAGACGACCAAGGAGCTGCTCGTCCTGTAAGAGCGGCCGCATCCGGGAGTAACGAGTGGCGACGACCAACGACCTCAAGAACGGCATGGTGCTGAAGCTCGACGGCGGTGAGCTCTGGGCCGTTGTGGAGTTCCAGCACGTCAAGCCGGGCAAGGGCGGTGCGTTCGTGCGCACCAAGCTCAAGAACGTCCTGTCCGGCAAGGTCGTCGACAAGACCTTCAACGCCGGTGTGAAGGTCGACGTGGCCAACGTCGACAAGCGCGAGATGCAGTTCTCCTACAAGGACGGCGACGACTTCGTCTTCATGGACACCGAGACCTACGACATGGTCAACGTGCCCGCCAAGACCGTCGGCGACGCCGCCAACTACATGCTCGAGAACACGCTGGCCACCGTGGCCTTCAACGAGGGCTCCGCGCTCTACGTCGACCTGCCCGCCGCGGTCGAGCTGCTGATCGCCAACACCGAGCCGGGCCTGCAGGGCGACCGTTCCACCGGCGGCACCAAGCCCGCCACGCTGGAGACCGGCGCCGAGATCAAGGTCCCGCTGTTCATCACGACGGGCGAGAAGGTCAAGGTCGACACCCGCAGCGGCGAATACCTCGGCCGGGCCTGAGTGTCCGCGCGAGGCAAAGCACGCAGGCGGGCGCTCGACATCCTCTTCGAGGCCGAGCTCCGCGGTGAGGACGCGCTGAAGATCCTCGCCGAGCGCGTTGACCGGCGGGAGCCGCCGGTCAACGAGTACACCTCGGCGATCGTCGAGGGCGTCGCCCGGCACTCCCGGCGCATCGACGAGCTGATCACGACCTACGCCGAGGGGTGGACTCTCGAGCGCATGCCCGCCGTCGACCGCAACCTCCTGCGTGGCGGCACCTACGAGCTGCTCTGGATGCCCGACGTGCCGGAGGGCGTGGTGATCAGCGAGTGGGTGCACCTGGCGTCCGAGCTGTCCACGGACGAGTCGCCGCAGTTCATCAACGGTCTGCTGGCCCGTTTCAAGCAGCTCAAGCCCAGCCTCACGCTCTGACCCCGGCCCTCGCTCCCGGCACCGGCCGCCCACTTCCCGGTACGGCCGGCGCTTTCCGGCACGCCCACCGGCCGGGGCGACCCGTGACCTCCTGAGCGGCGGAGACCTCCCCAGCGGACCGGCCACCACGGCCGCCCGTTGGGTCTCTCCGGCGGGACGGGTTCGGTCTGGACGCCCGAACCCCGCGCGGCCCCCGGGGCCTTCCCCGCGTCGGAAGCGCCCGTGCCGGTGGGTGGTGTCCGGGCCGCCGTGCCGTACAGGATGGGTCGCATGGTGACCGAGGACGACGTGCGGCGGATCGCGCTGGGGCTGCCGGAGACCACCGAACGCCTCATGTACGGCACGCCCGCCTTCTACGTCAAGGCCAGGTGGTTCGCGCGGATCAGGGAGGAGGGCGACGTCCTGGCCCTGCCGGTGGCCTCCGAGGAGCACAAACGCGAGCTGGTCGCCGCGGATCCCGACGCCTTCTTCACCCTCCCGCACTACGACGGCCACGCGGTCGTGCTGGTGCGCTTCGCCGCCGTCGAGGCGGCGGAGCTGGCCGAGCTCCTCACCGACGCCTGGCGGCTGCGCGCGCCCAGGCGCGTCCTGGCGGCCTTCGACGGCCGGGGAGCGTGACGGGCCCGCCCCGTGCCCGCATCCGGACGTTACCTCCTCGTGATCTCGTATGCTCACCCGGCTCGGGACGGCGTAGGCTGGCCCCAGCCGCGACGGCCGCTCATGGCCGTCACGCGCGGGGACCACGGGCAAGGAAAGAACGCGTTCGGGGACGCAGCGGGCACACCGTCGTTCACGGGCGCGGCGAAACGAGGAGGCGAGCCGACGTTGCGTGCGGAGAGCATCACCAAGCAGGCGACCCCGGCGGTGCGCACCGCCGTCGTCTGGGACGCGCTGCGGGCGGTGCTGGCCGCGCGGGCGAGCCAGACCGGCCGCGCGCGGCTCGACATCGTCGACGCGGGCGGCGGCACCGGCGGCTTCGCCGTACCGCTCGCCGAGCTCGGTCACGCGGTGACCGTCGTCGACCCGAGCCCCGACTCGCTGTTCGCCCTGGAGCGCAGGGCCGCCGAGCGGGGGGTCGGCGTGCGGGCGCTCCAGGGTGACGCCGCCGACCTCGGCGACCTCCTGCCGCGCGACAGCGCCGACCTGGTGCTGTGCCACAGCGTGCTGGAGTACGTCGAGGACCCGCTCTCGGCGCTGACCGCGGTCTCGGGCCTGCTGCGCTCCGGCGGTGTCGTGAGCGTGCTGGCGGCCAACCCGGTGGCCGGCGCCATCCACCGCGCGCTGGCCGGGCACTTCGACGAGGCCAGGGCGGCCCTGGACGACCCGATGGGGCGCTGGGGCGACCGTGACCCCACCCCGCGCAGGTTCGCCGCCCAGACGCTGGCCGAGCTCCTCGCGGCGACCGGGTTCGCGGTGGACGAGGTCCACGGGGTGCGGGTCTTCGCCGACCTGGTGCCCAGCCGCCTGGTCGACGGGGAGCCGGGCGCCGCCGAGGCGCTGGTCGCGCTGGAGCAGGCTGCCGCCACCCATCCCGTCCTGCGTGACATCGCCACGCAGTTGCACGTCCTGGGTCACAAGTGATGACCCGCCCCCTCGACCGGGTCCCGGCCCCCGGGCGCGGCGTCTGCCGCAACGGCGCCAGGACGGTTGTCGAACGCGCGTTCGGGTAGAATCACGTCGTGTCGCGCAAGCAGATCACCGGAGTCGGCCCCGTCGCCAGGATCGGGGCCGACGACAGCGGCTGCCCCATCCTCCACGTCGACATGGACGCCTTCTTCGCCAGCGTCGAGCTCCTCGAGCGTCCCGAGCTCCGCGGCCGCCCGGTGATCGTCGGCTCGCCCGCCGGGCGCGGCGTCGTCCTCAGCGCGACCTACGAGGCCAGGCAGTACGGCGTGCACTCGGCCATGCCGATGAGCAGGGCCCGCCGCCTGTGCCCGCAGGCCACGATCATCCCGCCCAGCCACGGCAAGTACACCGAGGTCTCCAGGGGCGTGATGGAGATCTTCCACGCGATCACGCCGCTCGTGGAGCCGATCGCCTCCGACGAGGCCTTCCTCGACGTGGGCGGCGCCCGGCGCAGGCTCGGCTCGCCCGCCGACATCGCCGCCAGGATCCGCGCCGAGGTACGGGAGCGCTTCGGCATCACCTGCTCGGTCGGCGTGGCCGGCAGCAAGTTCGTCGCCAAGCTGGCCTCCAAGCAGTGCAAGCCCGACGGCCTGCTCGTGGTGCCGGCCGACCGCGTGGTCGACTTCCTGCATCCGCTGCCCGTCAGCGCGCTGTGGGGCGTGGGGGAGCGCACCGAGCAGGCGCTGGTGCGCCTGGGCATCAGGAGCGTGGGCGACCTGGCCAGGGTCCCGCCCGCCACGCTGCAGCGCGAGCTCGGCCACGCGGCCGGCACCCATCTGGCGGCGCTGGCGTGGGGCAGGGACGAGCGCGCCGTCACCGCCCACGTGCCCGACAAGAGCGTCGGCGCGGAGGAGACGTTCGCGGCGGACGTCGACGACCCCGAGGTGATCAGGCGCGAACTGCTGCGCCTTTCCGAACGGGTCGCCGCGCGTGTGCGTGCGGGCGGCCATGTGGGCAGAACTGTGAGCGTGAAGCTGCGCCGGGCCGACTTCTCCACGATCACGCGTTCGCGGACGCTGCGGGAGCCGACGGACGTGGCGCAGGAGATCTACACGACGGCCTGCGAGCTCTACGCCGCCGCCGGGCTCGAGCGGATCAGGCTGCGCCTCGTGGGTGTCAGGCTGGAGAATCTGAGACCGGCCGACTCCGCCGCCCACCAGCTCAGCCTGGGGGAGAAGGAGACGGGGTGGCGGGAGGCCGAACGAGCGATGGACAAGGCGATCAGAAGATTCGGCCCCGATGCGGTGGTCCCGGCTTCACTAGTCAGAGGACGGCTTGATGAAATGGAGGCATGACGCCCGATGTCGCGACATCTCGGACGGTGGGGGAGAATGGACATGTTTAGAGCCATGACGTCACCTCCGGTTTGGTCTACGTTGGACGTTTTCTTTCGCCTACGTCTACAGCCTCGTATTCTGGGGATAACCGACCGCGAGGTCCGGACACCCCGTGTCGTCCGTTGCCGTCTTCCCCGAAATGGGGCCGTCCTTGGGAGGCGCCGTGCCGCTCTCTGAGCACGAGCAGCGCTTGCTCGACCAGATCGAGCAGGCCCTCTACGCCGAGGACCCGAAGTGGGCCAATACCGTTCGGATCAGCGATCCGCGCAGCCATTACAAGCGGCGCCTGGTCAAAGCCTCCATCGGCTTTGCGCTGGGCATCGTCCTGCTGATGGTCGGCGTCGTGATCAACCAGATCCCGCTCGGCGTCGGCGGTTTCGTGGTCATGCTCGCCGCGTGTCTGTGGGGCCTGTCCAGTTGGAAGCGCATGAACGGGTTCGGTGACTCCGGTGGATCAGGATCCGGCGTCAGGACGCCGGGCAAGAGCCAGCGCCGGGGCAACCGCGGAAGCTTCATGGAACGCATGGAAGAGCGTTGGCGCCGTCGCCACGACGAGCGCTGAGCCGATAGACCGACAGACCTCGTGCGGCCGCTCCTGTGTGGTGCGGGCCCACGGGTGACTGGTGCGGAGCTCCAGCGGGCGGCCCCCGTCCCGATCCAGAATTTCACCACCCCGTAGAAAA